>JAYSWJ010000290.1:0-7367 GCA_043718065.1 Polaromonas sp. | reverse complement strand
GATGTGACGTTTGAAGGCTTGGCCGCGTTTCACGGTGCCGCCTGGACGGACGCGAAAACGCTTTTTGGCGCTGCTCTTGGTCTTCATTTTGGGCATTTAGATGCTCCTTACTGTATATCTCGTGAGGTGTTTGCGCAATCTGCGCAAGCTTGTAGACCCCGAGCGTGGTGCAGTGATTAACCTATCAATTTGCAGGCAGCAGAGCTTGCGGCGATGGGTAATAACTGCTTTTGCAACGCACTAATAACCTTATTTAATGGCCATAGAATGCAATAAAGCCTTTGATTATAAACGATTTTTAGGCATATTGGGAAGCGTATTGTGCGAGTTAAGCGCTGGCCAATGTGGTCAGGTGCTCACGCAATACGGCTATTTGCTGCGGCGTCGAGTCGGCCATGAGCAAAGCCAGCACGGGGCCGCCCATGGCGCTGGACAGTACAAAGCTGAGCGTTTTAAGATCGTTGAACTTGGCGTTGGACGCCGTAGCCAAGGCGTCGCACAGTGCAATTTGGTAGCGCTGCATCATTCTGGCTCGAATTTCAGCGCCACCCAGCTCATGGGCCACTGAATGCAGCGCTTTAGCGGCTTGGGCATTGCCCAGCTTGGCGTCTACATAGGCGTTAACCATCGCTTTGGCAATACTTGACGCAGATTGCCCCTTAGCAGCGTTGCACGCAGACTCTACTGCGCCAATCACTGTGGCCAAATACTGCTCTAGCACTGCTGCCAGCAAGGCGCTTTTTGTTGGGAAAGTATTGGTACAAGGTGCCCACCGACTAACAGCGAAGCCTATATTCGCAAAGCTTGCGACGCGTCATTGCAGCGCTTGGGCGTCGACACTATTGACTTGTATTACGCACACTGCATCTCTCATGCCACAGCATTACAGGAGTCGATTGGGACACTGGGTAAGTTGGTCAAAGAAGGCAAAATACGCGCCATTGGTTTGTGCGAGGTGTCCGCACAGACGCTGCGCAAAGCCCACGCCATTCACCCCATCAGCGCTGTGCAAAGCGAGTATTCGCTATGGACGCGCGACCCAGAGTCTGAAGTACTGCCCGCCTGCCGGGAGCTGGGCGTTACTTTTGTACCTTACAGCCCTTTGGGGCGCGGGTTTTTGACCGGTGCTTTTGCATTGTCCCAAGACCCCAAAGATTTCAGGCAGCACCTGCCACGCTTTCTGGGCGATAACGCAAACAAGAACACACTGATAGTTGACATAGTGAAAGACATGGCCTTGAAAAAGGGCTGCACAGCTGCCCAGTTGGCACTGGCATGGCTGCTGGCCCAAGGCGATGATGTAGTACCTATCCCCGGCACGCGGCGCATCAAATACCTGACTGAAAACATCGCTGCAGCAAAGCTTTTACTTTCCAAAGACGATCTGCAAAAAATTGACCAAGCGATGCCTGCAGGCATCGCTGCTGGCCAGCGCTACACCGACGAGGGCATGAAGGGATTGAACGCGTAGACGGTGCTAGCATTGTTGTGCGGGCAGTTCTATGTGGTGGTGCCATAAAAAAGAACTCCGAAGAGTCCTTTTTTTAATTAAGTCCCAGATGCATTGCAGCTGGGTGAGAACTATTAGGCTTGTTTAGCTTCTACCGGCGCAGGTGCTGGCGCTATTTCAGGGCTGGCGGACGCAGCGGCTGGGGCGGCGCTGGGTTTGGCTGCTAGGGCTGTAGCAGCAGTTTTAGGCTCAGATGCGGCCGCCGCCTTAGGCTCAGAAGCAGTTGCAGGCTTGGCACTTACTGGCTTTTTCTTGCCTGGTGCAATCATCATGATCATTTGCTTGCCTTCAAGTTTAGGCATGCTTTCCACGATGATGACGTCAGCCAAATCGTCCTTGATACGCATCAGCAGCGCCATACCCAGCTCTTGGTGGGTAATCTCGCGGCCACGAAAACGCAGGGTAATTTTGACCTTGTCGCCGTCGTCCAAAAAGCGGCGAATATTGCGCAGCTTGATGTTGTAGTCGCCGTCGTCAGTACCGGGACGGAACTTGACTTCTTTGATCTCGATGACGGTTTGCTTGAGCTTGGCTTCGTGCTCTTTTTTCTGTTCTTGGTATTTGAACTTGCCGTAGTCCATGATGCGCACTACAGGCGGTGTGGCAGTGGCTACGATTTCAATTACATCCAAATCGAGCTCAGAGGCTTGGCGCATGGCTTCCATCAAACTCATGACGCCTAGTGGCTCATTATCGGGGCCAGTGACCCGCACTTCGGGGGCCATGATCTCACGGTTTAAGCGGTGTTTGCGCTCTTCACGGTGGTAGCGCGAGGGACGGGGCGGGCGAGGCGGGCGCGGTGCCAAGGGCCGAAATGGTGCGGTAGCGATGTTCAAATCCTTTTAAATCACTATTCAAGCATAGTTGCTTTAGCTATTTATTCAATAGCTGGTCGAGCACGTTTTACTTGGGTTACTAGCCAATATATCTTATATTTTGGCTAGCTTTTAGGCTTTGGCGGCAATGTCGGTAACGATCTTTGCAATAAAGTCGTCCACTGGCATCACGTTAAGGTCTACGTTCCCACGGGCGCGCGCGGCATATGTGCCAGCAGCTCTTTCTTAGTCATCGATGATTAATACGTAATGCAGCTTTTACAACAAATACCCATGTATTTTAAGCGTAATCTTCTCATTACGTAACTCAGTGGCTACGCAAAGCCCTTGATAGCTAAGCATTCGCGCCACATTGGCAGCGTAATTGGTATGCGCGACGGTAATTATGCAGCCCTTGCCCAACCTGTAAAGCTGACTGTTATCGCGCCCTGCCCTGCAGATTTAGCTAAAAAACTTCAGTTTTTTCAATTATCAGCACACACAAGCTACGCTACCAAAAGCAACTGCGTGGGCCTGAAAATGTTACAAAAGAATGATTTATGACGGAAATGTCATTTTTAGTTGCGCTAAAGCCCTGTTATTATTTTTTTAGTATTAACTTTTAGGAAAAACATGCTTTTCAAACACCAAATTAACATTAGGCGGTTTAACATTAAGTTAGCAAGCGTTTTCATAGTTTCAGCTGTCTTGGTTGCGTGCGGTGGTGGTGGATCCTCCTCCGATGCAACAAGCACATCGCCCATTGCAACGGCCCCCACAGCCTCTGATCCCGGCACAACGCCCCCCACAACCCCCACTGATTGCGCTGCGTCACCTGTTAGTTGGGTGGTGGCTGGCAATACCTGTAACGCCAGCGCCGCTGCGTCCGTTTCAGGCACCAATGTAGCGGTTAACGATGTTATCGGGCTCACCACGGGTAAGGCCACTTTCCAGTGCACTAACGGCAAACTGGCTGCTACGCCAGCTGCTGCTGCAACATGCACTACCCCGGCCTATGACGACGCTAAATTTGGCCTTCTAGGGTACACACCTTGCACCAATGTCGGCAGCACCACCCCACTGAAAGAAAATGACACCCTTAAATTGGGCGGAGTTAAAACTGACATTGCATTTGGCAACGGCATGCACAAACTTATAGCCAAAGACACCACCAGAAGCCATAGGTTTGTGTATTTATTTAACCAGACCGCAGATATTGTGTTGAGCCGGGATAAATTCAGGAGAAATACCTTGGACAACTATGGAACAGGTGACTTGAGCCTCGCATATTGCAAAAAGTCTGTCGATGGTGACAATTCCCCTGTATTTTCAGCTGCACTGGTCAAGCTGACAAACCACTTAAATGGAACGTCCGTGTTACCAGCGCTTCAGATTCGCGAGCAGCACACTTTAATGGCCACCACTATGGCTGCACTGGTGGGCAGTGAGGCGACGCTGAGCCAAGCTTTCGCGTTGATTGACCTGTATGACGCAAAACGCGGGGCACTGTTTACTCTGGGTGCGAAATCAGGCCGCGGTTTTGAAAACGTCCCCGTACGTGATAAATCAACCAGTGATGATGCAATCGATAATTTTTCTATAGACCGCGCCATATTTGCGCTGCTTCAAGCCATTTTTGAAGACGTTTATACCAAACCAGACGTGTACCTGAAGTACGAAGTCTTCCTTAAGGGGAAAAAGTTTTTAACCTCCAATTCATTTCCAGGCGCCGTTAAAAACCAAGCGATATCAGCCAACTTTAAGACCCAAATCAATGCCTCGGTGCCTAAGTATTTTGGCGTTACGCCACGATTTGCCAATGTGGATGCAAGGCGCCCCACGGGTTACTTTCTTCAAGCTGGCGACACAGGCTCAGTGGATGTGCCAAGCAGTTTGGTCAATAAAGGCTACAAGATACTGGTGGGTGCCCACACTAGTGATAAATCCGCTGTTGAACACACCTTCAGACCTTATCTTATGCATATGGAATTCCCCATCACTGCTACCAAGACCAAAATTTACAACCCTTTTGGTGGCGGTGTTTACCTCATAGTTCCCTTGGGTTCTGCAGATGGCCTTGTTACATTGAGCATTAATAATGTTGTGGCGTCTCCCTTCTTTTCAAACACCAGCCACCGTAAAACTACTCCGGCTGAATGGGATATTCAACGCAAAAATCCAGGGCCGATGGCAGACTTTGAGACTGATAAGTTTATGCTGCAGGTGCCTACCAGCTTTATCTTTAATTACCCGAACCCCAGTTTATTGATGGCTGAGTGGGATGCACGCATAGACGCTATTTCCAGCTCGCATGGGCAGCCGCCAGTGTCTGGCAACGTCAAAATGTTCAAACAAATCGATGTTTACAGGGACCACGATTTGTATGGTGCTGCTGGCTACCCGATGAGTACGGACCAATACGAGACATACTACGACTCCACCAGGACAGGCAATGAGAACGCTTGGTACCTAAGAACCGGGCCTAATTTTATGAAATACGGTGGTGTCGCTAACGCAAAAACAGAATTTTGGGCCAGTATTGACTTTCATGAATACGGGCACACTCTTCAAGTAAGTATGTTCAGCGAACATACTGAGTATGAATCCATTGTGAATTTTCCCGCTGTAGCGTTGTACAACATAGCTGTTGGTCAAGATATAGATACTGCTTTAGGCAACTCACAGGATGCTTTACTGAACGGTTTGCCTGCAACGCGTGTGTCGGCTGCAGTCGATTGGATGGTCTCAGAAAAATTCCGAACCGGCAAAATTATGACTGCGGATGAAATGAAATACCAATACCGTGGCCATGCAAAATATGTGGATATTGTGGCCCTGTTTGGCTGGGATGCCATCGGTAAGTTCTTTAAAGAAGAGCAGGATAGAGCTGTGTTTTTGAAAGTAGACAGAAGGCCCACTTTTGAAGACGGTTTCACTAAGTATTACTACGGCGCTATGGACGGCCAAGGAATTGACAGCCGTATCTTGCGGATGTCAAAGGCTGCTGGGGTTGATTTAAGGCCTTTGCTACATTTTTGGGGTGTTCAGCCCATAGACAATGCCAAGCTTGCAGCAGCACTTAGCGCTGCAGGGCTGGTTCCATCGCAGAAAATTTACGATCGCATAACGCTGTATAGGGCAAACATCCTTAGCGACACTGCAAGTTACAAGGATCAGGGTAGTGTGCCTGTATTTTGGGACGCTGAGGCTGCACAAGCAACTAGAAATTACGTAGACAGAATTTTATCGGCCACTGGGAACAATTACTTTCCCAAAGGCAGGCCTACAACCATCAACTAGTTAGGTTTTGGCGTTGATGTCGGCGATGATTTTGACGACAAACTCATTCACAGGCATCACGCCAAGGTCTACATTACCTCTAGCGCGTACGGCCACTGCGCCAGCAGCCTTTTCTTTGTCACCCATGACCAAAATGTAGGGTAGTTTTTGCAAAGAGTGTTCACGAATTTTCAAATTGATCTTTTCGTTGCGCAGATCTGTAATGACTCTAATGCCTTGAGCTTTGAGCTTTTTAGCCACTTCAGCCACGTAATCGCCCTGTGCGTCGGTAATGCCACAAACTACCACCTGCGTAGGTGCCAGCCAAACCGGCAGTGCACCTGCGTGCTGTTCGATCAAAATGCCGATAAAACGCTCCAGGCTGCCCACAATGGCGCGGTGCAACATCACGGGGCGCTGGCGGCTGCCGTCGGCGGCTACGTATTCGGCGTCCAGCCGCTCAGGCATCGAAAAGTCCACCTGCATGGTGCCGCACTGCCACTGGCGGCCAATGGCGTCTTTCAGGGTGTATTCAATCTTGGGGCCATAAAAAGCGCCGTCGCCGGGCGATATTTCGTATTTGCAGCCGCTGCGCTTGAGCGATTCGATCAGCGCGTGCTCGGCTTTGTCCCAGCTCTCGTCAGAGCCAATACGCGCTTCGGGGCGGGTGGCGATTTTGTAAATAATGTCGGTAAAGCCAAAGTCTTGATACACCTTTTGCAGCAAAGTGGTGTATTGCGTGCACTCGTCCAAGATCATGTCTTCGGTACAAAAAATATGGCCGTCGTCTTGCGTGAACGCGCGCACGCGCATGATGCCGTGCAGCCCGCCGGTGGGCTCGTTGCGGTGGCATTGGCCAAACTCGCCAAAGCGCAGCGGCAGGTCGCGGTAGCTTTTGATGCCTTGCTTGAAGATCAAAATATGTCCGGGGCAGTTCATCGGCTTAAGGGCGTATTCGCGCTTCTCAGACTCAGTGGTGAACATGTTGTCGCGATACTTGTCCCAGTGGCCCGTCTTTTCCCACAGTGTTTTGTCAATGATCTGTGGGCCTTTGACCTCTTGGTAGCCGTTGTCTTGGTAGACCTTGCGCATGTATTGCTCCACGCCCTGCCACAGCGTCCAGCCCTTGGGGTGCCAAAACACGGTGCCGGGCGAATGCTCATCGATGTGGAACAAATCCAGCTCGCGGCCGAGCTTGCGGTGGTCGCGTTTTTCGGCTTCTTCCAGCATCGTTAAATGCTGTTGCAGCTCTTCTTTGGTGGCCCAGGCCGTGCCATACACACGCTGCAGCATTTCGTTGCGGTGGTCGCCGCGCCAGTAGGCACCGGCCAGCTTCATCAGCTTAAAGTGCTTGAGCTTGCCTGTAGACGGCACGTGCGGGCCACGGCACAGGTCTTCAAACGCGCCTTCGCGGTACAGGCTCACGTCTTCTCCAGCGGGGATAGCGCCAATGATCTCGGCCTTGTAATGCTCACCCAAACCTTTGAAATACGATATGGCCTCGTCGCGCGGCAGCACGCGGCGCGTGACCGGCTCGTCCTTGTTAGCCAGCTCGGCCATCTTCTTTTCTATGCTCGTCAAATCCTCGGGAGTGAACGGGCGCTTGTAGGAGAAGTCATAGAAAAAGCCGTTTTCAATCACCGGGCCAATGGTGACCTGTGCGTCCGGGAACAGCTCTTTCACGGCATAGGCCAGCAGGTGGGCGGTGGAGTGGCGAATCACCTCCAGGCCATCGGCATCTTTGGCAGTGATGATGGACAGGC
>JAYSWJ010000289.1:0-19581 GCA_043718065.1 Polaromonas sp. | reverse complement strand
ACTTCAAAATCACCGACCAGCGCGGCCGCATCAGCGCTATTGTGATCACCGATGTCCTCACCAAAAATGGCGTGATCCACGCCATTGATAAGGTGATCTTGCCCAAGCCTTAAGTTGAAGTAAGCGGTATCTGGCCGTGTAGGTTGGGTACCGCTTAGCTAGGCAACGCAAAGACATGGGTAACGCTAGCATGCGCCGAGCCTGTGCGCGCAACGCGTCTTCCCGGCCCACACCATCTCACATGCGGGCTTTTATCGAGATGTTGGACAAATTGCTTTCATGATTTCAAGCTTCCATAGTTTGCTCACCATTTTTCCCGGAAGGGAAAAATGGTTGTAATACTTTCTTAACTGAAACTATCTAAAAATCTCATCAACTGCGCTTGCAATAACAATGCATTTGCATTACCATTGCATCATCTATATTTACCCCCTATTGTCTATGTCCGCAGTTCTCAAAGTTGAATCTACGCTTACAGACCGCTACCAAACTACGGTACCGGACGCTGTGCGACGGGCTTTGCAGTTAGATAAGCGAGATCTGCTGCGCTACACAGTCAAAGCAAATGGGGTGGTACAGCTCTCAAAGTTAGATGTCAGAGAAAATGACGACCCGGCCATGGGTGCTTTTTTGAATTTTTTGGCGCACGACATTACTGCGCATCCAGAACGCTTAGTAGCCATGCCTGCGGCACTGGCAAAACAGATGAAAAAGTTGACGGCAGGAGTTAAATTTAATTTGACTGAGACACTCTCATCAGACGCTGAATAAGCAATGTGTGTGTGTCTGATATGAGTAAGCGCGCGGTAAAGCCAGCACATACTACAAGGGTACCTGCTGTTGGCATGGCGCACGGCTGGATGATTTATATGCATCCGCTGCTGGTATCGCAGTTGAACGTTTTGACAGACAAAGTAGAAGCGCTAAAGGCGAAGCATCCGCGTGATTACAAGACCAAAAACGATGCCAAACGGTTAGCAGCATTGCAAGCGCTGATGTTTGACATCGTCCCGCCGGACCCGGCGCGTGCTGAGTATCGGCAAGGTAGCACACTGGGCGCTGAATACAAGCACTGGTTTCGTGCAAAATTTTTTCAACAATATCATTTGTTTTTTCGCTACCACCTAGCAAGTCGCGTGATTATTTTTGCTTGGGTGAACGATGACAACACGCTACGCGCTTATGACAGCAAGACGGACTCATACCAAGTGTTTGTGCGCATGCTCAAACGTGGCAATCCGCCGGACGACTGGGATGATTTGATGGCACAACGCAATTAAGCTACAGTAGTATTTGGGCAAAAGGCACTGCTCAAGTACTATGTATTTAATAGCTGCTTGAGCAGGATTTACTTGGGTTAGCAGCCTATTTCTCTATAAATATCACACCAGCAACGCATTCACCCGCTTCACATACGCCGCTGGGTCATCCGGCAAGCCGCCTTCGGCCAGCAGTGCTTGGTCGAAGACGATGTGGGCTAGATCATTGAAGTGCACGGCGTCGGCGTTGAGTTTTTTAATCAACGCGTGTTCGGCATTAATTTCTAAAATCGGCTTGACATCGGGTGCGGCTTGGCCAGCTTGTTTCAGCATGCGGGCCAGCTGGGTGCTCATACCGTGGTCTTGCACTACCAGGCAGGCGGGGCTGTCGACTAAGCGCGTGGTTACGCGCACGTCTTGGGCTTTGTCTTTAAGGGCTTCTTTCAGTTTGGCGACCAGCTCTTTGCTGCCCTCGGCAGCGGCTTCTGCGGCTTTTTTCTCGGCCTCGTCTTCTAGTTGCCCCAAGTCCACTGCGCCTTTAGCCACTGACTGCATCGGCGTGCCGTCAAATTCGTTCAGGTAGTTCAGGCTCCACTCGTCTACCTTGTCGGTCATGCACAGCACTTCGATGCCTTTCTTTTTAAAGACTTCGATGTGCGGGCTGTTTTTAGCGGCGGCGAGCGTGTCGGCGGTAATGTAGTAAATGGCGGTTTGGCCTTCTTTCATGCGGGCTTTGTAATCGGCCAGGCTAACTGTGGCGGTATCGCTGGTGGTCGACGCGTAGCGCAGCAGCTTGGCCAAGCGGTCTTTGTTGGCAAAGTCTTCGCCCAGGCCTTCTTTCAGCACTGCGCCAAATTCGGCGTAGAACTTGGTGTACTGGCCTTGTTTGGCTTTGTCGTCTTCGCTCAGAACGTCAGTGACTCCATCGGTAGAACCATTGGTAGCCCCTTCGGTAGCAGCTGCAGGTGCGGCATCGTATTTGGCCAAGTCTTCCAGCATGCCCAGCACGCGCTTGGTGCAGCCTTCGCGGATAGCTTTGACATCGCGGCTTTCTTGCAGCAGCTCACGGCTCACGTTCAGCGGCAAATCTGCAGAGTCCACCACGCCTTTGACAAAGCGCAAGTAGGTAGGCAGCAGTGCCTCAGCGTCGTCCATGATGAAGACGCGTTTGACATACAGCTTGATACCAGCTTTTTTGTCGCGGTTCCACAAATCAAACGGCGCGGTGCCGGGGATAAACAGCAACTGCGTGTACTCGGTGCTGCCCTCCACACGGTTGTGTGTGTAGGCCAGCGGGGCTTCTTGGTCGTAGCTGATTTGTTTGTAGAAGTCGTCGTACTGTTCTTTGCTGACGTCTTTTTTGTTGCGCGCCCACAGTGCGGCTGCAGCGTTAACCTTTTCCCACTCGCCGGTTTTTTCCATTGCGCCGCCCTTGCTGCCCTTGGTGGGGTCGGCTGCGTCGATGGGTTCGCCCTCTTTCCAAGCTTCGGCTTCCATCATGATGGGCAGGCTGATGTGGTCAGAGTACTTGCTGATGATGCCCTTTAGCTTGTAGCTGTTGGCGTACTCTAGCGCGTCGTCGCGCAGGTGCAGGGTAATGCTGCTGCCGCGCTCTTTGCGGGTGATGTTTTCTACCTCAAACTCGCCTGTGCCGCCACTGGTCCAGCGCACGCCCTCAGTAGCTTGCATGCCTGCACGGCGCGACTCTACAGTAATCTTGTCGGCCACCATAAAGCCAGAGTAAAAGCCCACACCAAACTGGCCAATCAGCGAGCCTTGGTCTTTAGCGTCGGCCTTTTGCGCGTCGGCCAGCTTGCCCATAAAGTCTTTGGTACCGCTCTTGGCAATCGTCCCCAAATGGTCAATCGCGTCTTGCTGGGTCATGCCAATGCCGTTGTCGGTAATGGTCAGCGTTTTGGCCGCAGCGTCGTAGCTGATGCGTACTTCTAAGTTGGGCGCATCTTCCAGCAGGCCGGTATCGTTAATGGCCTCAAAACGCAGTTTGTCGCACGCGTCCGATGCGTTAGACACCAATTCACGCACAAAAATCTCTTTGTTAGAGTACAGCGAATGGGTAACAAGGTGCAGCAGTTGCGCAACTTCGGCTTGGAAATTTAAGGTTTTTTTAGTCATGGCAAGACAATGAAAATATCAAATAATTACGCCCCATACTTAGGGGCGTTAGGGGCTGATTCAAGAGATATTCTAACTAACTGGTCTGTTAGTTTTTAAACTAACACTTCACGCAAGCCACTGAGCTCGTGCTGGGCACCTCGCTGACAAAAATTTAATACTGCTGATTGAATGCCGAGCAGCATTGAATTTGACAACGCGTTTGCGTAAGTCCCATTTTGGGACTATAATTTATTTAATGCGTGTAATTGCCGTTTCCACCCTCAAGTGCTTTTGGGAGCAGCCCAAATACTTAGAGTCAGAGCAGCCCCTTAAAGCATGGTTTCAAGAGGTAAGTCATGCCACCTGGCAACAACCCGCAGACATCAAAGCGCAGTACGGCAATGCGAGCATTTTGAAAAACCGACGGGTTGTTTTCAATATCAAAGGCAACGATTTCCGTTTGGTGGTTGCTGTATCTTACAAACTGCAATTGATTTTTGTCAAATTTGTGGGAACACACAAACAGTACGACGCGATTGACGCTCAAACCGTAGAGATGGTCTAAACCTCAGTAGGAGTTTCATTATGGAAATTAAACCGATTCATACCGCTGCAGATTACAAAGCCACACTGCGCAAAATTTCATCTCTTATGGCGCTGGACCCAGACTTGGGAACACCCAATGGTGACCGCCTGGACGTGCTAGCCACCTTGGTTCAAGCCTATGAAGCCAAGCACCACCGTGTTGACCCACCAGACCCTATTGAAGCCATCAAATTTCGCATTGACCAAGGTGGTCTGGCTATTAAGGATTTAGAGCCTTTTATTGGCAAGAGCAACCGTGTTTACGAAGTGCTGGGGCGCACACGCCCGCTGACCTTGCCCATGATTCGCCGTCTACACAAAGGCTTAGGCATACCAGCTGAAGTACTGATTGCGCAGGGTGACGAGAAGTTCGCGCTTGCGGCTTGATTAAGCAGGGCATTTGTGGCGATGCGCTCAGAGTTTTAAAACTTCTCCTGCGCAGCAAGGTAGCGCCATTGCCCTACAGGCAACTGTCCCAGCGCCACGCCACCAATGCGCACACGCTTTAAACCCGTCACATGCAGGCCCACAGCTTCGCACATGCGGCGGATTTGGCGTTTTTTGCCTTCTTTAAGGACAAAGCGCAATTGCTCGGGGTTTTGCCAGTCGACTAAGGCGGGCTTGAGCGCTTGGCCGTCTAGCGATAGGCCGTGACGCAGACGCGCCAACATGGCGGGTGGAAAGATGGCGCGCACGTCTTGCGTGATAGGCTCGGCCAGCCTGCGGGTGTCAGCGCCGGGCATCTCATACACGCGCTGAGGAGCCATTTGGTAGCTGACGCGCACCAGGTATTCTTTTTCAATTTGCGAATCTTCACCAATCAGCTGGCGCGCTACGCGGCCGTCTTGGGTTAGCACCAACAAACCGGTAGAGTCAATGTCTAAGCGGCCCGAGGGTGCCAGGCTTTTTAAGTGGCTGCCTTGAAAATTAATATTTGTCTGATCGCCGATCCAGTGAAAGCGCGGGTTGACTAGCACGATGGCAGGCTCGTACCCATCCTCGGCTTGGCCGCTGACATAGCCAATCGGCTTGTGCAACAGCACTGTCACTTGCTGCGCTTGCGCGCCGGTAGCACGTTTATCGACCTCTACTTTGTCGCTGGGCAGCACTTTCACGCCCATTACGGCGGGCGCGCCGTTCACCAGCACCCATCCGCGGTCAATCCAGTCGTCGGCCTCGCGGCGTGAACACAGCCCCAGCTCGGCCATGCGTTTATTGAGTCTTACGGGTTCGGTCATTATTTATGGCACATTCAATAGCTGGTGGCTATTTTAAAGCTTGGCTCCATCGCTGCTTGTTGTAGTGCTGCCGACGCAGCGCAGGTTGTTTAGGGCAAGTGCAAGTACTGTGCAGCCAATTGCTCAAACGCGGGCAGCTGTGGGTCAACGCCAGTTTCTTCCTGCAAGATAGTAGCCACTTGCGATGCCAAGCTGTGTGCCAACTGCGCATCTAAAAAGAGCAGTCTTGACCTGCGGGCCAGCACATCTTCTACCGTGCGCGCAAACTCGTAGCGTGCTGCATAGCGCACCATCGCCTCTGTCAAACCGCTAGCCCCCGCACCGCCCAGTTCATGCTGCGCGCCCGGCAGTGCTTGCACTGCGGCAGCTTCACTGCCGTACAAGTGCAAGCCGGGTGGTGCGCTTACGCGGGTAGACGTGGGTTGCGCGCCTACCAACGGCAGATGCACGGTAGCGCCGCCAGCACGCTGCTCTAGCAAGCTGGCATCCATAGCGTGGGTTAACACGTCCTCGGCCATGGCGCGGTAGGTTGTCCACTTGCCACCTGTCACAGTCACTAAGCCTGATTTGCTCACAATAATGGTGTGCTCGCGGCTCAGTGCTTTGGTATTGCCACCATCGTCGTCTTGCGGCTTTACCAAGGGGCGCAGGCCCACCCAGATAGATTTAACATCGCTGCGCTGTGGCGCGCGGGTAAGGTATTTGGCTGCTTCGCTTAATATGAACTGCACTTCTTCGGCAAACGGGGCAGGCTCGCGCGCTAAGTCTTCACGCGGTGTGTCGGTAGTGCCTAAAATTACTTTGCCCAGCCACGGTACGGCAAACAACACACGTCCGTCGGATGTTTTTGGTACAAGCAAAGCATGGTCTGTTGGGAAAAATTCGCGGTCTACGACCAAGTGCACGCCTTGGCTAGGTGCCACCATGGCCTTGACCGGGCGATGCAGACTTTGCCCGTCTTGTTGGCGAAACTCGTCTACCCATACACCTGCAGCATTGATAACGCAGCGCGCTGTAACGTTGTAGTTTGTCCCTGTCTCAAAGTCTTGCACCGACAAACCGGTGACTTTGCCGTCTTCGTGGATCAATTGTTTGGCAGCGCAATAGTTGACCAGTAAAGCGCCCTTGAGCGCGGCAGTTTTGGCCAGCGCCAATGCCAAGCGCGCATCGTCAAACTGACCATCCCAGTATTTCACGCCACCCGTCAGGCCACTTTGCTGCACCGTGGGCAACAGCTGCAGTGTTTGGTTGCGGTTTAAAAATTCGGTTGGGCCTAGGCCTGCTTTGCCCGCCAGCAGGTCGTACATTTTTAGGCCTATGCCGTAAAACGGTGCTTGCCACCATGCATACGACGGCATCACAAAAGGCAGCGGCTGCGCCAAATGCGGCGCGTTGGCCAATAAAGTAGTGCGCTCGTGCAGCGCCTCGCGCACCAGGCTGATGTTGCCTTGCGCTAAGTAACGCACACCACCGTGCACAAGTTTAGTGGCGCGTGACGATGTGCCTTTGGCAAAATCATGGCTCTCAAACAACACCACACTAAAGCCGCGTGCAGCAGCGTCTAGCGCAACGCCCAAACCTGTCGCGCCACCGCCAATGATGGCAACGTCATAGGTATGCCCTTGCGCAAGTTGAGCTATCAGCGCACTTCGTTGTGTGAGGTGTTGCGCAGGCTGCGGTGACTGTGCGGATTGCATGGATTTGTATAAATTTCAAATAGGTTGTAGCAAAAAAATGCCACCGTTGTTATTTGCAGCCGCGTGGATTATCACCCACGCGGCTGCATTCGATAACAACACTAATGCAATTAACGTACCTTGCCGTTCTTCCACGCGTCTAGCAGCGTGTCGTAGGCAATCGTCTCGCCTTTTGGCTTTTCGTTAGCCAGCTTCTTCCACGGTGCACCTGTATCGCTCAGGTACTTGGCGGGGTCGCCCTTGGCATTCATCTTAGGGGCGCAATTGGCCATACCCGAACGCTCAAGACGAATCATCACTTGGTCCATTTCTTCGGCCAGGTTGTCCATCGCAGCCTGCGGTGTTTTCTCGCCCGTCACCGCCACGGCTACGTTTTTCCACCACAGTTGCGCCAGTTTTGGATAATCAGGCACGTTGGTACCGGTAGGTGTCCACGCCACACGCGCGGGGCTGCGGTAGAACTCTACCAAGCCGCCCAGCTTAGGCGCGGCATCGGTCATCGCTTTAGACTGAATGTCTGACTCACGAATAGGCGTTAAGCCCATCATGGTCTTTTTAAGCGAGGTAGTTTTAGCCGTGACAAACTGTGCGTACAGCCAAGCTGCGGCCACTTTGTCGGGGTTGTGGTCTTTAAAGAAAGTCCATGAACCTACGTCTTGGTAGCCGTTTTGCATACCTTGCTTCCAGTACGGGCCATTAGGGCCTGGGGCCATGCGCCACTTGGGTGTGCCGTCAGCATTGACCACTGGCAGACCAGGTTTGATCATGTCGGCGGTAAAGGCGGTGTACCAAAATATTTGCTGCGCGATCTGGCCCTGTGCAGGCACCGGCCCAGCCTCGCCAAAGGTCATGCCAATAGCTTCTTTGGGTGAGTACTTTTTCATCCAGTCGATGTACTTGGTGAGGGCATACACAGCCGCTGGCGAATTGGTCGCACCACCGCGCGATACAGAGGCACCTTGCGGGTTGCAGCCGTCGGCTGAGGCGCGAATACCCCATTCGTCCACCGGTTTGCCATTAGGAATACCGATGTCTGCGGTGCCCGCCATAGACAGCCAGGCATCGGTAAAACGCCAGCCAAGTGAGGGGTCTTTTTTGCCGTAGTCCATGTGGCCATATATCGCCTTGCCGTCGATGTTTTTGACATCATTGGTAAAGAAGGCGGCAATATCTTCGTAGGCGCTCCAGTTCAGTGGCACGCCCAAGTCGTAGCCGTACTTGGCTTTGAACTTTTCTTTCAGCTCTGGCTTGGCAAACAAATCTGCACGGAACCAGTACAAGTTAGCAAACTGCTGGTCAGGCAGCTGGTACATTTTGCCGTCAGGTGCCGTGGTAAAGCTGGTGCCGATGAAATCTTTAATATCCAGTCCCGGGTTGGTCCACTCTTTGCCTGCACCGGTCATATAGTCGGTCAAGTTAAGAATTTTCCCGTAGCGGTAGTGGGTGCCGATCAAGTCAGAGTCGCTGATCCAGCCGTCATAAATCGACTGACCTGACTGCATGGAGGTTTGCAGTTTTTCAACTACATCGCCTTCTTGGATCAGATCATGCTTGACCTTGATGCCGGTAATTTCCTCGAACGCTTTGGCGAGTGTTTTGCTCTCGTACTCGTGTGTCGTGATGGTCTCTGACACCACGGCAATTTCGTTTACACCCTTTGCCTTGAGCTTGGCTGCAGCATCCGCAAACCATTTAAGCTCAGCGCCTTGTTGCTCTTTAGACAAGGTCGAGGGCTGGAACTCGCTGTCGATCCATTTTTGCGCTGCTGCAGATACAGGTGCGCCTGCCGATGCCGCTGGCGCTGCCGAGGCTGCTGGGGTTGCCGCAGGGGCTGGCGTGGCAGTAGGTGCGGCGACCTCTTCTTTTTTCCCGCAGGCTGACAACGCCAGCACGACGGCGGCGGTCAACGCGGTATAGCGTAGTTTCTTCATCGTTTTATCTCCTCAGGACTTCGCTTCCCCAAAAGCAGTATGGTGACCGCGGCCCTGGGGAAGCAAGGGGGCCGGATTACCTCGAAAAATTGTCAGCCGCGTCGCATAATCAATGCCAGTAAGGCCATGGAAAGTACAAAACTAATCCAGATTGACGGCTCAGACGCCAGGCCCATCCAGTCCATCATCTTGCCGCTCAGGCCGATAAAGGCCAAGTTGACATATGCTGCCGATAGCAGCCCAATAAACAGCCGGTCGCCACGCGTAGTTTCCAGTGGCAAGAAGCCTTTGCGCAGCATAGTGGGCGACTTTATTTCCCACGCCGTCATACCCACCAGCATCAGAGCAATGCAAATAAAAAATATTGCTACCGGTAATGTCCAAGCCATCCAAACAAACATGTGCTGCTCCTTTGTTAAACACGGCCCATCGCGAAACCTTTGGCGATGTAGTTGCGCACAAACCAAATGACGATGGCACCCGGCACAATAGTCAGCACCCCAGCTGCCGCCAATGTGGCCCAGTCCATGCCCGAGGCCGACACCGTGCGCGTCATGGTGGCCACAATCGGCTTGGCGTTCACACTGGTTAAGGTGCGTGCCAGCAATAGCTCAACCCAACTGAACATAAAGCAAAAGAACGCGGCCACACCCACGCCAGCTTTGATCAACGGTAGAAAAATAGTGATGAAAAATCTAGGGAACGAATACCCATCGATATAGGCTGTCTCGTCTATTTCGCGCGGGATTCCGCTCATAAAACCTTCCAATATCCAAACTGCCAACGGCACGTTAAACAGCAAGTGCGCCAGCGCCACTGCCAAATGCGTATCCATCAGCCCCACTGTGGTGTAGAGCTGGAAGAACGGCAATAAAAATACAGCAGGCGGCGTCATGCGGTTGGTGAGCAACCAGAAGAACACATGCTTGTCACCCAAAAAACTGTAGCGCGAGAAAGCGTACGCAGCAGGCAGCGCCACCGTGATAGAAATGACCGTGTTGATAGCGACGTAAATCAAACTGTTGATGTAGCCGGAATACCAAGAAGGGTCGGTCAAAATAGTTTTGTAATTAGCCCACGTAAATTGTTGGGGGAACAAACTAAAACTGGCCAAAATTTCGCTATTGGTTTTAAACGACATGTTGACCATCCAGTAGATGGGCAGCAATGCAAAGATGATGTAGGCGATCAAGAAAATAGACCGCTTTTGAAACTTGGGCTTAAGCATGCTCACCCTCCTTGGATTGGGTGCCTACACGCTGCATCCAGTTATACAAAATAAAGCACAGCAACAAGATGATCAAAAAGTAGATCAACGAAAACGCTGCTGCGGGCCCTAGATCAAATTGGCCCACTGCTTTTTGCGTTAAGAACTGCGATAAAAATGTAGTAGCGTTACCCGGCCCGCCGCCTGTCAGCACAAAAGGCTCGGTGTAGATCATGAAGCTGTCCATAAAACGCAGCAACACGGCAATCATCAGCACACCGCGCATTTTTGGCAATTGAACATACCAAAAAACCGCTAACTTAGAAGCCCCATCTACACTGGCAGCTTGGTAGTAAGCGTCTGGTATAGACCGCAACCCGGCATAGCCTAACAAAGCAACCAAGGGTGTCCAATGCCACACGTCCATAAGTAAAACGGTAAGCCATGCGTGCGTGGCGTTGCCAGTGTAGCTGTAGTTAATGCCCAGCCCCTGCAGCGCGGCACCCATTAACCCTATGTCAGCACGGCCAAAAATCTGCCAAATAGTGCCCACTACATTCCACGGGATCAGCAGCGACAGCGCTACGATTACCAATACTACTGAGGACCGCCAGCCTTGCGCTGGCATCGACAATGCCAGCAAAATGCCCAATGGCAGCTCTACTGCCAGCACGGCAAACGAAAAAGTGAGCTGGCGTAGTAGTGCGCCATGCAGCTCTTCGTCGCGCATGACGTTGGCAAACCATTCTGTGCCCACAAACACTCTGCGCTCAGGTGAAATGATGTCTTGCACCGAGTAGTTCACCACGGTCATCAGCGGCAAGATGGCTGAAAACGCAACGCACAGCAGCACCGGCAAAATTAAAAACCAAGCTTTTTGGTTGACCGGTTTGGTGGTGGTGCTCATGCCACAATCTCCTCGTTTTTATACAGACAGGTATGCTCGCTGAGCACACGCAGCCACACTGTGTCGCCTACCGCCCACTGCGCAGCATCGGCGGGCAGGCGCGCCTTGATGGTTTGACCTGCAATACTGGCACTCAAAATAATATGCGTACCAACGTCTTGCGCCTGCGACACCGTCATGGGCAAGGCACCGGGCGTATTTGCTGCGGCTAGCGCTACATACTCAGGCCGTATGCCCAGCTTGATCTCACCATCAGGCAACTCCCGGCCGCTGGGTAAAAATAGATCAATGCCCGCTACGCGCACCTTGTCCATCTCGACCTGGCCTGGCAAAAAATTCATGCCCGGTGAACCGATGAAATGGCCTACAAAGGTGTGACTGGGGCGCTCAAACAAATCCGCAGCGGACCCCATTTGCACAGCGCGGCCTCGCGTCATCACCACCACTTGGTCTGCAAAGGTGAGTGCCTCTACCTGATCGTGCGTGACATAGATGAGAGTCAACTTCAGCTCATGGTGAATCTGTTTAAGCTTGCGGCGCAATTGCCATTTCAAATGCGGGTCAATCACTGTCAGTGGTTCGTCAAACAAAACTGCCGATACATCTGATCGCACCAAGCCACGTCCTAACGAAATTTTTTGTTTGGCGTCGGCGGCCAAGCCTGCTGCACGTTGGTTCAACTGGCCACTAAGCTCCAGCATTTCGGCAATCTCGCCCACCCGTTTGTTAATTTGCGCTTGGGGTACTTTGCGGTTGCGCAGCGGAAAACCTAAGTTTTCGGCCACGGTCATGGTGTCGTAGATCACCGGAAACTGAAACACCTGCGCTATGTTGCGTTCTTGAGGTGTAGCGCGGGTAACGTCTTTACTGTCAAAGCGCACACTGCCTTGCGATGGTGCCACCAAGCCCGACATAATATTAAGCATGGTAGTTTTGCCACAGCCCGATGGCCCCAGCAGCGCATACGCGCCACCATCCTCAAAAGTCATCTTCAACGGCAGCAACGCATAGTCGCTGTCTTGCATGGGATTTTTCTTGTAGGCATGCGCCAGATCAAGTTCAATACGTGCCATATCAACGCCCTCCGTCACGCACTGGAGCTTGTAGCAACAGGCCTTGGGCATCAAACAAATAGATTTGCGAGGGATTAAAGTACACCGTAATCTGTGCACCTAAATCAAAACGGTGCACGCCGGTAAGTTGCGCCACCAATTCACCTACCGATGTAGACACATGGACAAAAGTGTCTGAGCCTGATATTTCGGCCAGCTCCACCTTGCCAGCCAACGCAATATCGCCTTGTTCTTTAATCACATCTAACGCGCTGGCACGCAACCCCACGGTAAGCTGATGGGAAGTGGCGGTTGGTAGTCCCGTTACAAGCAATGGCCCGCCCTGTAGCTGCACACCGCCAGCACCAGTGCTGGCTTGCAGCAGATTCATAGGTGGGTCGCTGAAAGCGCGGGCTACGCGCAACGATGTGGGCTTGTGAAACACCTCGGCAGTAGGCCCGTACTGCAGCAGCTCACCCGCATCCATCACTGCGGTGTAGCCACCTAACAATAGTGCCTCACCCGGCTCAGTAGTCGCGTAAATCACGGTGGAATTACCGGCTGCAAACAAGGCACTCAGCTCGTCTCGCAATTCTTCGCGCAGCTTGTAGTCTAGGTTCACCAGCGGTTCGTCTAGCAACATTAAGGGCGCGCCTTTGGCCAGCGCACGCGCTAGTGCCACGCGCTGCTGCTGCCCGCCCGACAGCTCAGCGGGGTAGCGGTCTAAAAACATCTCAATATGCAGTTTTTCTGCCAACTCGCGTACACGCTGGTCTACGTTTTTATCTCCGCGCAGCTTTAGCGGCGAGGCAATGTTGTCGCGTACTTTAAGCGAAGGGTAGTTAATAAATTGCTGGTACACCATGGCGACATCCCGCTCTCGCACAGGCATGCCCACTACATTTTTGCCATCTACCAGCACGCGCCCAGTCGAGGGTACATCCAGCCCCGCCATAATGCGCATCAGACTGGTTTTACCTGCTTGGGTGGCACCCAGCAACACCGTGACAGCCCCGCTACGCGGCGCTAGGTCCATGGCATACAACCATGTCTGCGGCCCCACTTTTTTGCTGATCTTTTCTAGATTCAACTGCATTACTCACCTTTTATTATTCGTGCGCCATTTCACACCACTACTTTTCGATCTAGATAATTATTGTTCGTTATGATTCTTTTTATCTTGGTATTTACCCTGAAAATGTTCTTTTTTTTCGTTTCGATGCGCGTAAAGCAATTTTTAGATTGAAAATAGTCGCATGAGCCCAAACCCCAGACAGCTAACTTTATTAACCGTAGTGCGCGCGCAGGGCTCAGTCACGGTAGATGCCTTGGCCGACAAATTGGGCGTGACATTACAAACCGTGCGTCGCGATGTGCAACGGCTAGCTGACGAAGGTTTGTTAGCCCGCTTTCATGGCGGCGTGCGCGTGCCAGGCTCAACGGTAGAAAACATAGCCCACCAACAGCGCGAGAGCCTGCATGCGCAAGGCAAGGCGCGCATTGCCCGCGCTGTAGCGGCGCAGGTGCCTAACGGTTGCTCACTGGTGCTGAACATTGGCACCACTACCGAGGCGATTGCCCGCGCGCTGCTGCAACACGAGGGCTTGCGAGTGATTACCAACAACCTTAACGTAGCCACCATTTTGAGTGCCAGTGAGCGTTGTGAGGTGATCGTAGTGGGCGGTGTGGTTCGGGGCCGCGACAGAGGCATTGTTGGCGAGGCTGCAGTCGACTTTATTCGCCAGTTCAAAGTAGACATTGCTCTGATCGGTATCTCAGGCATTGAGGCCGACGGTACGTTACGCGACTACGACTACCGTGAAGTTAAAGTGTCTCAAACCATCATCGCGCACGCACGTGAGGTGTGGGTGGCTGCTGACATCAGCAAATTCAATCGACCCGCGATGGTGGAGCTGGGCAACTTGTCGCAAATTGACCGCTTGTTTACCGACGCGCCGCCGCCTGAGCCCTTCCCGGCTTTGTTAGCGCAAGCGCAAGTGCGCTTGGACGTGTCGCTGGCGCATGAAGCCGTGGACTCTATTAGCGCAATGGTCTAATCTTTTATTCTAGGCCCGCAGTTTTGCCTTATCTTTTCAAATAAATCAAATCCCATGACCTATCTGCTTGCACTCGACCAAGGTACTTCTAGCTCACGCAGCATCGTATTTGATGCGCAGGCCCGTGTGGTAGCTATTGCGCAGCGCGAGCTAACACAGATGTACCCGCAGCCTGGCTGGGTAGAGCATGACCCGCTAGAGATATGGCGCACGCAGCTAGACACTGCGCGCGAGGTTCTGACCAAAGCGGGCATCAAGGCATCACAAGTCAGCGCTATCGGCATTACCAACCAACGCGAAACCACCCTGGTGTGGAACCGCGCAACCGGCCTGCCCATCCACCATGCCATCGTTTGGCAGGACCGCCGTGCAGAGCCCACGTGCGCAGCGCTGCGCCAGCAAGGGCTGGCCCCTACGATCCAAAGCAAAACCGGCTTGATTGTGGACGCGTATTTCTCGGGCACCAAGCTCAAATGGATTTTGGACAACGTACCCAACGCACGCCAACAGGCCGCTAACGGCGAGTTAGCTTTTGGCACGGTAGACAGTTGGCTGATGTGGCAGCTAACCGGCGGCAAGGTGCATGCCACCGACGTGAGCAATGCATCACGCAGCATGCTGTTTAACGTGCATACCAACACTTGGGACGATGCGCTACTCAAAGCATTGGACATACCGGCCAACATGCTGCCAGTAGTCAAGCCATCGAGCGCCGTGTACGGAGAGGTATTGCCCAGCCTGCTGGGCCATGCCATCACCATTGGAGGCGTGGCGGGTGACCAGCAAAGCGCGCTGTTTGGCCAAGCCTGTTTTAAAGCCGGCATGGTAAAAAATACTTACGGCACCGGTTGCTTTATGTTGATGCACACGGGCGGCGTATTTCAAACCTCTGCCAATGGGCTGATCACCACCAGCGCTGCACAAACCAACACACATCCACAATTTTCCATAGAAGGCAGTGTGTTTGTCGGCGGTGCCGTAGTGCAGTGGCTGCGCGATGGCTTGCACGCTATAGCGGGCAGTGACGAGGTGCAGGGCCTAGCGCAAAGCGTGCCTGATTCGGGCGGCGTGATGATGGTGCCCGCATTCACAGGCCTTGGCGCACCCTACTGGAAGCCCGACGCACGCGGCACCATCACGGGCCTGACGCGCGGCAGTACAGTGGCACACATAGCACGCGCGGCGCTAGAAAGTATTGCCTACCAAAGCGCGGCTTTGCTACTGGCCATGGGGCGTGACGCTACTGCTGCTGGCAGCAACACGGTGGCCGAGCTGCGGGTAGACGGCGGCGCGTGTGTGAATGATTTGTTGATGCAGTTTCAGGCAGATTTGTTAGGCATACCTGTGGTGCGACCTGTCGTGACGGAAACCACCGCCTTAGGTGCAGCCTATCTGGCGGGCCTAGCTACGGGCGTGTACCACAGCACGGAAGAATTAGGCTCGCTGTGGCGCGCAGAGCGCCGCTTTATCCCCACGATGGACCGTGCGCGTGCCAATGAGTTGATGGCACGCTGGGAGCATGCCGTGCAGCAAACAAGTTTGAGCCCTGCTTAGGCGCATATTGAACAGCGCAGGTGCGATATGGCTCGCTGGCAAAGCCCTTGTAATTTGTTACAAAAACCCAGCCCAACAAGTCACGGTTTGGTCACACTGCGTTGTGATACTAATTTGACGGTTATTGACCGTATTCATTACAAATACAAAGGCCCCCTATGTCGCACCACTATGTCAAAGCCAGCCTCTTGGCCGCACTGTTTCTAAGCGCTTGCGCCACAGACGGCCCACGCAGCATCTACCCCACGCTAGACGGCAAAGCCCCACTAGTTATTGGCCACCGCGGTGCCAGCGGCTACTTGCCCGAACACACACTAGAGAGCTACAAAAAAGCTATCGAACAAGGCGCAGATTTTATTGAACCCGATCTAGTGGCCACCAAAGATGGGGAATTAATTGCGCGGCATGAGCCCAACATTACCAACACTACTGACGTGGCGACCAAGCCCGAGTTTGCCAGCCGCAAGAGCACTCGCAAAGTTGACGGTATCGAAGAATCTGGCTGGTTTGCATCTGACTTTACTTTGGCAGAGATTAAAACCTTGCGCGCGGTGCAGTCTGCTAAAGAGCGTGATCAAAGTTTTAACGGCCAATTTAGCATTCCCACCCTGCGCGAAGTACTGGACTTGGCCAAAGCATCAAGCCAAGGTGGCCGCACAGTAGGTGTGTACCCCGAGACTAAACATCCCACCTACCATAACGATCTCAAGCTGGGCCTAGACGATCGACTGCTCAAGATACTGGCCGACTACGGCTACACCGCCAAATCGTCCCCCATCATCATCCAATCGTTTGAAGTGGCTAATCTGAAATACCTGCGCAGCAAAACGCAAGTGCGCATCGTGCAGCTGATTGACGGTGACGATGTAGATATCGACGGCAAAATGGTGCTGGCAGCGCCATCGGACAAACCTTACGACTTTGTCGTCGCCAAAAATCCCGGCGACTTTATCAGCATGCTGACCCCAGCGGGTTTGAAAGAAATCAAAACCTACGCAGACGGCATTGGCCCGTGGAAACCTTACTTAATTGCCTCCAAGGGCGTAGATGCCAACAAAGACGGTAAAGCTGATGATGTGAACGGCGATGGTTTGGTCAACGAAGCAGACCGCACCCTGTTGCCCGCCAGCGATGTGGTGAAAAACGCGCACGCTGCAGGCTTGTTCGTACATGCCTTTACTTTCCGCAACGAGCCGCGCCGTTTGGCAGGCAATTACAAAGGCGACCCGAAGGCAGAGTACGAGCTGTTCTACAAGCTGGGCGTAGACGGATTGTTCAGCGATTTTCCTGATACGGCCGTGGCTGTGCGCAAGTAGTTCAAGTTTTAGTGCCTTATTATTGCTACTAATTAAATAGCTGTTTGAGCAGGATTTACTTGAGTTATCGGCCTGTTTTGTAATTAAAAACGCTCTTTGAAGGTGTTTGAAGGGTGTTTTTCGGCTACTTGGCTGAGCGACTTATTAGGCGCGTGGCTTTGTAGCGAGTTCGTTGTTCTGGCACGCGCCCGGCTGTAGAGCGCAGCAACGTTCGGTGTGCCTATGACAAACAATAAAGGGCCGCAGGTCCGTTTGGCATGGGCATACCGTGCGGTGCTGCGTGACCGCGAGGTCCTAGGACAGTAAAAGGCCAACGAACGAAACAGCTTTGCACAACCGCGTTATCCTTGAGCAAGAGCCCGAAGAATACTACTAATTCAATAGCTGCTTGAGCAGTATTTACTTGGGTGACAGGCCTGAATCACCTAAAAATTCATATCAAAAACAGCTAAAAGCGAAGATAAATCACGCAAAAACACCCAAGCACTGCGACCTAGTCAAACACAGCAGCTCGCAAGGCAGCAATATCCAACACCTTCAACCCTCCGTACTCCAGCCGTACCAAATTGCGCTCTTGCAGCAAGCTCAGCGCCTCATTCACCCGTTGGCGCGACAACCCCACCAAATACGCCAGCTCTTGCTGCGTAATCCGCAGCACATCCGTCATGCTGGGGTACAGCACCGGGTTAAACAAGGCTGCAATGCTAGACGCCACACGCGCATCAGGGTTGGGGTTACGGTCGCTCTGGCGCGCTCCAATAAACTGCCCCAAGCGCTCGTTTAACTGGTTCATCACATAGCGGTTAAAGCTAATACTATGGTCCAGCAGCCAATGGAAAGTCTCCACCGGTATGCCTGCAATCACACTCGTGCGCAGGGCTTGTATGTTGTAGCGATACGCTTCTTGCTTTAGCACCGTGCCCTCGCCAAACCAGCCACCGGGTGGCACACCTATCAACGTAATGCTGCGGCCATCGGCGGTTTCGTTGCTCATTTTCAGCAAGCCGTCAATCAAGCCAAACCAATAAGTTACCGGCCTGCCAACGCGGCACACATAGTCGCCGGGCTGCGCGTCGCCCACTTGCAGTGCAGCACAGGCTCGCAAATGCTCTTGCGCGCTGAGTAGCTGCAACCAAGGGATGGCTTTCAGCTCAGCCGCTGTCGCAGAGCGGCGGCGCTGGTGCAAGCTGATCTCTATCGGGATATGTTTTGTCATACAAAAGTCTATTCTTAGATGCCAAGGCGACAAAACTAGGGTAACTCCTGCCTAGGGCAAACCCATAAATGTCGTCCAACAGACATGATAACGTCAAAGCGAGGCATACAGTGGGTTTAATTCGTTCACAAAGTCACTTCACGAGATAACGCCGCCATGCAGACTTTTCCCCAGCTACTTTTGCAGCACGCCAGCGCCCGAGGCGCGGCGCCCGCCATGCGTGAGAAGGAATACGGTATTTGGCAAACCACCACATGGCAGCAACTGGCCACCATGGTAGAGAACATGGCTTGCGGCTTGCACGTAGCTGGTTTGCAGCGCGGTGAGCATTTGGTAGTGATCGGCTCAAACCGCCCTCGCCTGTACGCCACCATGTTGGCGGCGCAGTCGCTGGGTGCCATCCCTGTGCCGCTATACCAAGACGCTGCAGCGCTGGAGGTGGTCTTTCCCATCAACAACGCTGAAGTACGCTTTGCCGTGGTCGAAGACCAAGAGCAAGTGGACAAAATGCTAGAGGTTCGCACGCAGTGTCCCCAGCTGTCCCATATCTATTTTGACGATCCGCGCGGCTTGCGTAACTACGCCGAGACGGGGTTGGCAGCGCTAGATACTTTGCTGGCTGCTGGCCAAGATTTTGCAACTGACAACCCTGGTTTTTTCAAAGACAGCGTAGCCAAAGTCAAGCCCGACGATGTGGCCGCCATGTTTTTTACCAGCGGCACCACCGGCAACCCCAAAGGCGTAGTGCACACCCACAGCACCTTGCTAGACCGCGCAGCAGCGGGCGCTAAGTTTGACAAGCTCACCAGCCATGAAGAAGTGCTGGCCTACATGCCACTGGCATGGATTGGACAAAATATTTTCAGCTATGCGCAGTGGCTGTCGTGTGGCTATGTGGTTAACTGCCCCGAGAGCGTGGCTACTGTCACTATCGACTTAAAAGAAGTTGGCCCCACCTATTACTTTGCACCTCCGCGCGTGTTTGAAGGCCTGCTCACCAGCGTGATGATTCGCATGGAAGATGCGGGTAGCTTAAAGCGCGCGATGTTCAAAAAGTTTATGGACATTGCCAAACGCGTCGGTCCCGCCAAGATGAATGGCCAAAGCGTGGGCTTGTTAGACTCTATTAAATATGGCCTTGGCGACCTGTTGGTTTACGGCCCGCTGCGCAACAACTTAGGCTTTAGCCGCGTGCGCGTGGCCTACACCGCAGGCGAGGCCATTGGCCCTGATTTATTCACCTTTTATCGCTCTATAGGCATCAACCTAAAGCAGCTCTACGGGTCAACAGAAACCGCCGTATTTGTGTGCCTGCAGCCCGACAATGCTGCCATGGCCGACACCGTGGGCATACCTATTGATGGCGTTGAAATTAAATTAGCCGATAACGGCGAGATCTTGGTTAAAAGCCCTGGCCTGCTCAAAGAATATTATAAAAACCCCGAGG
>JAYSWJ010000288.1:0-2959 GCA_043718065.1 Polaromonas sp. | reverse complement strand
TAAATTCCTGATCCCCATTTGTCCGTTCCTCGAGCCCGGGGCTCGAATCGGTGGCGACAGGGCTACGCCACAGCCGGTCGCTTGTATCGGGCTAAGGGTTCGCCCCTTCCTTGGTAGTCACAATCAATTTAGACCGCTACATATTCGCCAATCACTAAGCTAATGGAGCGCAGCAACGTTCGGTAGGCCTATGACAAACAGTAAAGGGCCACAGGTCCGTTTAGCGTAGGCCTGTCGTTGGCGCTCCGCTTGAGCGAAGGGTTAGGCCGCATGTTGCCAGAGCGTGCGTTCGCGTATTTCGAGCCACTTGAGATTGTTCGGGTGCGGTGCGAGCTCCTTGGCTCTGGCGATAGCTTTTCTTGCTTCATCGTCTTGGTTCAGCAAACGGAACAGGCCTGCCGAAACGAGATGTCGATCACTGGTCTCGGGCTTAGATTGCCAATAAGAAAGCAATCCTTCGTAGCTTTCGCATGAGCGCAAGAGCGGTAACGCCTTCGCACTCGCTGCTTCGCAAAGCCAATGAATCATGGGTTCGATCTCTGCATTAGACGCAAGTTTGATGCTTGCTCGTGATGAAGGTGCCGCCATTTTTTCAAGCGACTCTGTAAGCAGACTCGGCGTTCCCTCGGCTGGCCCTTTGAACGGTGTAGGAGCGAACAGCAGCTTATGCCAATGTTGTGAGAACACTTGTACGTCGATCCAGAAGACGGCTTCATCGCTACTGCCGAACCGACTCGCTCGCAGATAGAAGGACTGATAAAGGCCGCCAAGATCGCGGATGGACCAGTGCCCCTTCTTTTTGTATCCGGCGGGTTTCAGGCAACGGAGGTGCAGCTCGGAGAACACTTCGTCGCGGAGCTTGAGTGCGTTCATACGGCCTAACGTTTGACATGAGCGGCTGGCCGTAGGCCAGTCCGCTCGATGGAATGGTTGGGCGTCATCGCAAGCGGATGCACTTTTGCTCCTGCATTTTGCTACGAGCGCGATCACTGGCCGCTGCAGCACAGCACGTGATGGAGTTCAAAGATGTCTGCCGCGATGGCCGATGCTGTCTTTCGCCGCATTCTATAGAGGGCGGCTGCGACCGTGCTCTGGCCGTTGTACGTTGGCTCTTTGAACAAGCGCTCGCGAATGGACGCTAGCAACGGCGAGAGTTCCTCACCTACATCATCGGGAAATACGTACTGAAGCTTCTGTGTGTAGGAGCACAAGAGCCTCGCTTTTATTTCCGGCTCACCAACGGCCAATAGCCGCACGGCTTCTATCACAAGGTTTCGCACATTTCCGGGATCGCTCATTGCTTTGCTCGCTCCTGTGACGCCCAACTTAATGTATACCGCAAAACCTGCGGTATAAAAACGGTGTTGCGATTTAAACTGGACATCAAATACTCCTGAAAATGGCTTGCAGTATAGGTTTCAAGCGGCTGGGCTGTTTATTCATACAGTTATAAAAACCCCGTGAAACCCGGCAACGCTCTATTGCGGTCAGTTCGGCTTTCAGACCAAGTGAGTAAGCGTATCCGTTACATCCACTATAGCTTAAGCACTGAAAAAACTATCTGGATTGGGTGAAATTTTTGTGCATTGGCATGGCCGGAACGGTGTAATGCGCGTCCGAATGAGATGGCTGGCCTACAGATTAAGGCTATGTTGGCTTGATGCCAGGTGCGCCGCCCTTCTGCCGGCGACCACGCTAGTGGAGCGCAGCAACGTTCGGTGTGCCTATGACAAACAATAAAGGGCCGCAGGTCCGTTTGGCATGGGCATGCCGTGCGGTGCTGTGTGGCCGCGAGGTGCTGGGACTGTAAAAGCCCAATGAACGAAACAGCGCTGCGTAACCGCGAGATGCAACGACAGTGAAAGGCTCCAAAAACCAACATTTTCAATGCCAAACAAGCATTCCGGCCCGCAGAACCTGCTCAACCAGCTATGAAATCAATAGTACTGTGAAGCAAAAAGCAATTAACCCAGCACTTCCCATCGCTCCAGCGCCTGCAGCAGCTCCGTCTCAATCGCCGCCTCGCGTTGCGCCAGTTGCAGGGCTTTTGCGTTGTCGGTGACGTACAGTTTGCCGTCGGCCAACTGGCCTTGCAGCGTTTTTTGTTCGCTTTCCAAGGCTTTGATGCGTTCGGGTAGGGTGTCTAGCTCGCGCTGCTCTTTGTAGCTGAGTTTTTTGCGTGGTGTGGTGGTAGGAGCTGCATCTGTTGCGGTTTCTTTAGCCGCAGCCTGCTCTGTTTGTGATAGCTGGTTGAGCAGGTTTTGCTTGGGTTGCGGGTCATTTTTGCCATTATTTTTGGCGCTAGGGGCCAACTGTGCACTGCGGGCGCGCTGGGTTAGCCAGTCTTGCACGCTGCCCTCGTATTCGCGCCAAAAACCCGGCTGGCTGGGCGTGGCTTCCCAGGCGATGATGCTGGTCACTACGTTGTCCACAAAAGCCCGGTCGTGGCTGACCAAAAACACCGTACCGGCGTAGTCTTGCAGCATTTCTTCTAGCAGTTCCAGCGTGTCAATGTCCAGGTCGTTGGTGGGTTCGTCTAGCACCAGCACGTTGGCAGGGCGGGCAAACAGGCGGGCTAGAAGTAAGCGGTTGCGCTCACCGCCGCTTAGGCTGCGCACGGGGCTGCCTGCGCGGGCGGGGCTGAACAAAAAGTCGCTCAGGTAGCTTTTTACGTGCTTGCGCTGCCCGTTAATCTCAATCCATTCGCTGCCGGGGCTGATAAAGTCCTCCAGCGTGGCGTCTAGGTTGAGCTTGTCGCGCATTTGGTCAAAGTAGGCCACTTGCAGGTTAGCGCCTTGGCGCACCTTGCCGCTGTCGGGTTGCAGCTCGCCCAAAATCATCTTTAACAGGGTGGTTTTGCCTGCGCCGTTGGGGCCCAGGATGCCGATTTTGTCGCCGCGCATGATGGTGGCGGTAAAGTCGCGCACGATGGTTTTGGGGTGGCCGCTGCCCAAGGTCG
>JAYSWJ010000287.1:0-7400 GCA_043718065.1 Polaromonas sp. | reverse complement strand
ACTGCAAGCCGCCGTGCAAAGCTGCCAAGCCTGCAACCTGTGCGAAAGCCGCAAAAACACCGTCTTCGGCGTGGGCCAGCCCAGTGCGGACGCTGCGCTGGCCCCGCGCGCCGACTGGCTCATCGTAGGCGAAGCACCCGGTGAGAACGAAGACATTCAAGGCGAGCCGTTTGTAGGCCAAGCCGGCAAGCTGCTAGACAATATGCTGCGCGCCATGGTGGTCAACGGCCAACCACTGGCGCGCCAGAGTAACGTGTTTATTAGCAATGTTTTAAAGTGCCGCCCACCCGCTAACCGCAACCCCAGCGCCGATGAAGTGGCCATGTGCCAGCCATATTTGCTGCGCCAAATCGCGCTGTTGCAACCCAAAATTATTCTCGCCATGGGCCGCTTTGCCGTGCAAGCCTTAACTGGCAGCACCGAGCCTCTGGGCAAGCTGCGCGGCCGGGTACACGCTTTGTCGTCGGGCGACTACCAAGCCCCCGTTATCGTCACCTACCACCCCGCCTACCTGCTGCGCAACCTGCCCGACAAAGCCAAAGCGTGGGCAGATTTGTTGCTGGCGATGCAGACTTTGCAAGGGGAATAGTTTGTGTACGTCGTGTTGACTTGGTCTTTGGGCTGACGTTACCGCCGTTTAGTTGGCTGCTCGGCTCAGCCCGCGCTTCGGGTCAGTCGTTGGGATGGTGGCTACTATCAATTGCATAGCTGGTTGAGAAGGATTTACTTGGGTTAGAGGCCTAAAACACTCTGAAACAGGCCTCAGAATACTCCTGGCGTGCCTTCAACGTCAGGGCTGTGCACGCCTTGGCACTTGGCGTGCACAGCTTCGCGGCTGTCCTCCGCCCTGCCAGCTCCCGTACAAGACAAAAAGACAGGCCCAGCTCAGGACACACGGGAGACAAACATCTGTCTCAGTGCCGCGAAATAATTGGCGTATCCATCGCCTTGCGTTGCCGCTCGACAAACTCGTCAAACGTGTTGATGCCGCGCAGCTGCAAAATAGTGTTGCGCACTGCCGCCTCTACCAGTACCGCAATGTTGCGGCCCGCCTCCACTTGGATCACTACTTTGCGGATCGGTATGCTCAGCACATCTTGCGTCAAAGGCTCGTACGGGATGCGCTCGTAGTCGCGTTCCATGGTCTGCCTGCGCACCAAGTGCACGATGAGTTTTAAGCGCATTTTGCGGCGCACAGCCGTCTCGCCAAAGATGGCGCGAATGTCCAGCAGGCCAATGCCGCGCAGCTCTAGCAAATTTTGCAATAGCTCCGGGCAGCGGCCCTCGATGGTGGTTTGGTTCACGCGAAACAAATCTACCGCATCGTCGGCCACCAAGCCGTTGCCGCGCGAGATCAGCTCTAGCCCCAGCTCGCTTTTGCCCAAGCCCGACTCGCCGGTGATCAATACCCCCAGGCCCAAAATGTCCATGAATACGCCGTGCATGGTGTGCCGGTCGGCAAAGTGGCGCGACAGGTAGGCGCGCAATACGTCGATAACAAACGCTGCCGATTCGTCGGTTTGAAACGCTGGTATCTGCGCGCGTTCGCACAGAGCCAGCAGCGTGTCCGGCAGCGCTTGGCCGTCGGCAACGATCAGTACGGGCGGCTCTAGCGTGACGATGCGCGAGACACGGCGCGCGCAGTCCTCGGGGCTGGCATTAGTGAGGTACTTGACCTCGCGCTCGCCCAGAACCTGCACGCGGTAGGGGTGGATGTAGTTTAAATAGCCGACCAAGTCTGCGCCTGAGCGCGCGGCCCGCACGGCCACCTCGTCAAAGCGCCGCTCTGATGCGCCTAGGCCCGCAACCCAGTCCCATTTAAGGTGGGCGCGGTGGTCTTCAAACAGCACATCGGCACTGATGACGGTAGGTTTCATAAATTAGAAAAATGCTAGTGGCTAAGCCTGCATCTTAGCTTGCAGCTGCTGTATACCGAAACATGCGGTCCACATGCCAGCGCCTGCTGCGGCCCGCGGACCAGGGCAGGTTTTAAGCGGCAGCAGCCAAAGCAACGGTGCTGGATTGCCAGTGCGCAATCAGGCTGTGCAGCTGGTCGGCTTGCTCGGTGTTTTTAATTTTTTCGCGCAAAGTAGCGTCGCTCAGCATCTCGGCGATTTCAGACAAAATTTCTAGGTGCTTTTGCGTAGCGGCTTCGGGCACCAGCAAAAATATCAGCAAGCCTACGCTTTGCTCATCCGGTGCGTCAAAGCCAATCGGGTTAGCTAAGCGAAACACCGCCGCCATTGGCGCTTTGAGGCCCTTGATACGGCCATGCGGTATTGCCACACCATGACCTAGACCCGTGGAGCCTAGCCGCTCGCGCGCAAACAGGCTATCAGTGACCAGTGCACGCGATAAACCGTGCAAGTTTTCAAACAACAGCCCCGCTTCTTCAAAAGCGCGTTTTTTACTGGTGGCATCAATCCCTACCTGCACTTGGGCAGCGGGCAAAATAGCAGCAAGACGATTCATGGTCTAGGTGGTTTCACAACCAAATGGTCGGGAATCGAATTATGCACCCGTAGTAACCCGAATGCCTAAAACTGTGAGAAATTTGCGATTAACGGCAAATTTGACGTAACTTTGAAAGCGGTTTTGTCACAAATAAATGCAAGGCATTCAAATTTGAGAGCTTTAGATTTACTTTCTATTGACCAGCACGATACCCACACCCACTAATGCCAGTGCTAAAAGTAAGTTAAGGGTCACAGGTTCGTGCAGCGATAGCGCACCAAATAACAGCGCAAACACGGGTGTAAGAAACACAAACGTGCCCATCTTGGCCGCCGGATAACGGCCCAGCAGCCACATCCACGCTAGGTAGCTGGCAAACGCGCCCACCACCGTTTGCAGCGCCAGCGACGCTACCGCAAAAGCAGACCACTGAAAGCCCCATGGCTCGCCCAGCATCAGCGAGAGCGCAGGCAAGACCAGTGCGCTTAACCCCACTTGGTACAGCAATAGCTTTTCTGGCGACAAGCGTGACAGCGCAGACGCACGGATAACTATGGTGGTCATAGCCCACATCATCCCCGCAGCCAATGCCAACGCGTCGCCCCACCACGGCCCGCTGCGCCACCAGCACCACAGCAGCAGCAGCAGCAAAGTGGCACCCTCAAAACGCAGGCCCGCCTGAAATACCGGGGGAACTTGGGCTATGGTGGCTTTGATCAACACTTGCTGAAAGCCCCAAAAGACGCAGCAACACAGCAGCACGCTGCAGGCTACAAGATCAAGATGCTGTTTGCGCTGTGTCATGTGCGAAGGCGTGAGGGGCAGACGTAAAGCGGGAGGCGTGAGAGTGAGGTGTAAGAGTGAGGTGTAAGAGTGAGGTGTGAGTGCAAGCAGAGATTTAGTCGCCCTAACGCTGCTATTGTCGACCAGGGTATGCGCGTTAACATGTCACCTATGTCTAGCATCGACTACAAATGGCTCGAAGACTTTATTGCGCTAGCGCGTGAACGCAGTTTTAGCAAAGCCGCCATGTCGCGCCATGTCACGCAGCCGCAGTTTAGCCGCCGCATCCGCGCGCTAGAGCTGTGGTTAGGCGCGGATGTGGTGAACCGTGCCAACACACCGCTCACCCTCACCGACGCTGGCGAGCAGCTGCTACCCGTCGCGCGCAACACCACCACCGCCCTGGCCGACTTGCACAGCCGCATTAACAGCAGCCAGCGTGGGGGAGACTGGGTGGTACTGGCCACAGGCCGCACGCTGTCGCGCACCTGGGTGCCCCTGTGGGTGCAAAGCCTGCGCCGCACCATGGGCGCACCCATTAAGCTGCGCTTGATCACCGGATCCATCAACGACGCCGTAACTGCACTAGAGCAAGGCCACGCCGACTTTCTGCTGTGCTACACCCACCCGAGCTTGCCACTGGCGCTAGACAGCAGCGTGTTTGACTGGGTGACGGTAGCGCAAGAACAATTGCTAGCCGTGTCCGCCCCCAGCGGCACCCATGTGCCCAGCGTGCCTAACACGCCACTGCACAGCCTACCCGGCACCGCGCAGCAGCCCGTGCCGGTGTTGCGCTACGCACCCAGCTTGCAATTGCACCACATCTTGCAAGACGCCTTAGCCCGCGACAACCGCGAATTGCACTTGCATGACGCGATGGAGTCTGACTTGGCCGAGTCACTGCACGAGCAAGCCTTGGCGGGCCTGGGCCTAGCGTGGTTGCCGCTGTCACTGGTACGCGCAGATTTGCAAACAGGCAAATTGGTACGGGCCGACCTAGAGTCCACGCCAGAGCGATTCGACATCCAGCTATTTCAGCCCCGCACGCCCCGCAACGCGTTAGCGCAAGCCGTGTGGAAGGCCAGTATGGAGGCGCATTAGCTACGCATTGCAACACTGTGTACGACCTACGTACTATAAATACCATAGCTGCTTGAGCAGTATCTACGGCCTAGAACAGCTAAAATACGTTAAAAATAGGTCACGGAACAAGCCAACCGTGCCTCCACCGGCAGATAAACCCACCAACCCCGTATTCGCAGCGCAGCGCAACCTCGGGGCCTGCGCTGCGAAACCGCGAGGTCTAAGAACAAACATCTTCAAGGGCGCAAGAAACTACCCACGCACCGCAATCTGTACTGCCTAAAAACGCGGCAGTTCAGCGTGCTTCAGCTGCCCGCCCCGCACCAGCATCTTGCCGTATTCAGCGCAGCGCTGCAGCGTGGGAATAACTTTGCCAGGGTTAAGCAAGCCATGCGTATCAAAAGCGCGCTTGACGCCAAACATCTGCTCGTTTTCTTCACCAGAAAACTGCACACACATGCTGCTGATTTTCTCAATCCCCACACCATGCTCACCCGTCACCGTGCCGCCCATGGCCACGCTGGTTTCTAGAATATCGGCACCAAATAATTCGCAGCGGCGCAGTTGGTCCGCGTCATTCGCGTCAAACAAAATCAGAGGGTGCAAATTGCCATCACCTGCATGAAACACATTAGCGCAGCGCAGCTGGTACTTCTTTTCCATCTCGGCAATGGCCAGCAAAATGTCGGCCAAGCGTTTGCGAGGAATGGTGCTGTCCATGCACATATAGTCGGGGCTGATGCGGCCGCTGGCCGGAAAGGCGTTTTTGCGGCCGCTCCAAAATTTCAACCGCTCCGCTTCGCTTTGGCTCACCGCAATGGCGGTCGCGCCGCAGCGGGTAAGCACGGCGCTCATGCGGCCAATTTCTTCTTCTACTTCTTCGGGTGTGCCGTCAGACTCGCACAGCAAGATGGCAGCTGCTGTCAGGTCGTAGCCAGCATGCACAAAATCTTCTACCGCCGCGGTCATCGGCTTGTCCATCATCTCCAGCCCCGCCGGGATAATACCTTCGGCAATCACCTGGGCTACCGCATCACCCGCTTTGCGAATGTCGTCAAAGCTGGCCATGATGCAGCGCGCTAGCTGCGGCTTAGGCACCAGTTTGACGGTGACTTCGGTGGTAATGGCCAGCATGCCTTCGCTGCCAATCACTACGCTCAGCAAGTCCAGCCCCGGCGCGTCCAGCGTATCGCCGCCAAATTCCACCACCTCGCCTTTGATAGTGAAGCCTTTGACTTTAAACACGTTGTGCAGGGTCAAACCATATTTCAGGCAATGCACACCGCCCGAGTTTTCGGCCACGTTGCCGCCAATGGTGCAGGCGATTTGGCTGCTGGGGTCGGGTGCGTAATACAGGCCATAAGGCGCTGCAGCCTCGCTGATGGCCAGGTTGCGCACGCCACACTGCACTACAGCGGTACGGCTGAACTTGTCGATTTTTAAAATCTTGTTGAACTTGGTCAACGATAAAGTAACGCCCAGTTTGTGCGGCATGGCACCGCCCGACAGGCCCGTGCCTGCGCCGCGCGCCACCACAGGCACTTGCAGATGGTGGCATAGCTTGAGTACACCGGCTACTTGCGCCTCGGTCTCAGGCAGCACCACGCACATGGGGCGCTGGCGGTAGGCGGTGAGGCCATCGCATTCGTAAGGCACGGTGTCTTCAGCGTGCCACAAAATAGCATGTTTTGGCAGCAGGGACTGCAGCGCGGGCAGCAGGGTGGCCATGCGCTGCGCTTTGTCTAGCGCAGCAGATTCTTGGGGGGTGACTAAAGCGTTCATGCAGTGACTGTAGCGCTTTTGACCCATTCTGGCGTGAAAGTCCTTGCAGCTTGGCATGAAAACGGCTCATGCCAGGCTGGACGATGCCGCCAACCCAAATCGCCCTCAAATGAGCCCTAGGTTGGCATCAATTTGTCGATTTCTTGCTGCATGGCCTGCGTTAACTGCGCGTACAGCTTGAGTTTGTCTGCCGTGTCACGCAGGCGCTCTGCAATGCGCAGGCTCACCGCCATCATCAGTTTGCCGCCAATCGCGGGTTCGGCCGTCATCAGGTCTTCTAACGACGCCCGCGTCAAAATGGCGCAGCGTACGTCGGTGGTGGCGGTGCAGGTGGCAGAACGCGGCTCGCCGTCAACCAAGCCCATCTCTCCAATCAGGCTGCCTGCGCCCAGCACGTTGACTGTGACGGGCGATATACGACTTACGGTGATGCTTTCTACTGTCACCTCGCCGTCTAGCACCAGCATCATGTAGCCCGTGTCACGCACATCGCCTTCTTTGATAAACGCCGTGCCCTCGGCAATGCGTTTAGGCTGCATGTAACTAACCACCACCTTAGCCTCGGCGGCGCTGAGCTGCATCAAAGCAGTCGGCGCGGTGAGCAGCGTGGCAGCCAGCTCGGCGCTGTCAGACCCTTCCAGCGCACGCAAACGGCGGCTAGGCGAGAGGGGTTGGTCGGGCTTTTTGCCAAAGATTTTGTCTAGCATGGCTTGGATTTTGTAAGGATTCTGTAGTGTGCCTTAAAATGAGCATACTTCAAGGAGCGTTGCAGCAATAGCTAGTAGCACAGGTCAGCCTTACAAAGCTGCATCTAGTGTGCGCTTTTGCCAGGCTTGAAGTGAAAATGCAACGACGCTCACCCGAAGGGAATACTAATTTCTAAACAGGTGAGCGTATGACAATCCCCCAAAACCAAGTCCCCCCCATGAAGCTGTCAGGCCTAGAGCCTGTGGCTATTGGTCAAGGCACGCTGTTTGTCAACATTGGTGAGCGTACCAACGTTACTGGCTCTAAAGCCTTTGCCCGCATGGTGTTAAACGGCGAATACGAGGCCGCCTTGGCAGTGGCCCGTCAGCAGGTCGAGAACGGCGCGCAGATTATTGACATCAATATGGACGAAGCCATGCTGGACAGCAAGGCCGCCATGGTGCGCTTTTTAAACCTGATAGCGTCCGAGCCAGACATCAGCCGCGTGCCCATCATGATCGACAGCTCTAAATGGGACGTGATCGAGGCGGGCCTGCGCTGCGTGCAAGGCAAAGGCATTGTCAACTCCATCAGCATGAAAGAAGGCTTGG
>JAYSWJ010000286.1:0-7420 GCA_043718065.1 Polaromonas sp. | reverse complement strand
AACGTTAGGTGAGCATTCCATGGGATAACCCGCACGCCAGTTAGAAAACTTGCGCATTCCTTGTGCAGGGTGGGAGCAGATAACTTTAAAATTAACGTTGCGACTATCTTTTCTAATATTTTCTGTGAGTGCGTTGACATGGCTTGCCTCTCCTTCAATGTACTGGCAAAAATGTTGTCCATCAAACAATAAAACTCCGGTAATGCCATAACTAAAGTTTTTGTTTCTAGAGCTGCGGATGATGGATGAAACCTCACTAATCGGAGTCGAGGGGCTTAAAACGCTAGTGTAGATAAGTTGTAAAATTTCTTGCATAGGCTTATATTTCCAGAAGCCTTAAGATACCTGTTTGTAGTGTGCGTAACAATGTACTAAGACATGTCTTGGTGTAAATCTAACCGTACGATGCCCGTAAAAGGATACCAAAATATGGCTTTAGACGTTCAATGCTCCCAATGTCCATTGCGCAAGACGCATGCGTTCTCACCTGTCAATGCACAAGAGCTTGCGTTCATTCAAACATTTAAAAAAGAGATGGTGCAGGTCGACGCCGGTGGAGTCGTCATCTCTGAAGGTGCTAACGTGGGAACCCTTTTCACTTTGTTTGAGGGGTTTGCGTTCCGATTTAAAACACTGAGCAATGGGCGTCGCCAGATACTTAACTTTCTTATGCCTGGCGATTTAGTGGGCCTACAAGAAAGACTCTCCAGCGGATCGCCGCACGGTGTTGAGGCAGTGACTAAAGTACGTCTATGTGCATTTCACCGAGATCGTTTGTGGGATTTGTACCGAGCTTTTCCTAATCTTGGCTACGATATGACTTGGCTGGCCGCCCAAGAGCGTGGATTAATTGATGAGAACCTATTGTCAGTGGGCCAACGCAATGCTGCAGAGAGTATTGCCATGCTTTTGATTCAGCACTATCGTCGCGCCGAGCGTTTGCAGTTAGGCCATACGGATTCGGTACCTTTCCCGTACACACAGCAGCATATTGCTGATGCGTTGGGATTGTCACTAGTGCACACCAGCAAAACCTTGAGCCGGCTGAAAAAAATGGGATTACAAATTATCGAACAAGGCCGCTTGAGCTTGCCTAACCCGCGCGCATTGCTCAAATTAGCTGATTATTATGACCTTCCCATGAAGGTCACACCGCTGATATAGCGTCCGTAGGGTAATGGCAATATGTATGGCCTAACGTCTTACAAAGTTGACTAGAAATACCTTACACGAAGGGCTGTCCGGTAGATCTACCATGCTGGCTAATGTTTATATTTAAGCTAGCAGACGTTCGATAAGACCTTTCAAACTAGTTAATCCTGAGGCTAGATAAATTCTGTGCAATTGCATGCAAAAAAAATAGTATCGTTTTTTCGTAACGACCTAGTCGCTGCAATTAAGCTTTGGAGTGACGCTGAATGCTTAACGCGGGGCGCCGCTATATCGTTTTATACAGCAACAGCATTGGTGCCCATCAGCGCGGTGATGATTCAAATCATGGCGTTTTGGATTGGCCGCGATCTAGCTGCGCAGCGGTTCGCCTTGGGTATTGCGGAAATGATAGGACCGTCCGCTACCGTGGGTATCAATGAGATTGCACTGCACGCGAAGACTGACTCTAACTCTCTTGTCAGTGCGTCTATTAGTGTGGTGTTAACAGTATTAGGCGCGACAACGGTGCTAGCTGAGATGCGTGGTGCGTTCACGTCTATCTGGGCGCGGTCGCGGTTTGGTCTGGCGGCCAAATTTGTTAAAACTTCAGACAATCAAATGCCTGAAGTTAAGCATAAAAGCAATGCGGTTTGGGACTTTATCCGTAGCCGTGCATTGGCACTGGCAGCCTTGGTCTCCTTGACATTCATACTATTGGTGTCCACCTTGCTCAACACAATGACAACGGTATCAGTGGGCGCCGTGTTGCGTTGGACTGGTACCCAAGACACGCTGGCTGCAGTGATCTCACTGAACACCGTGGCATTTGCTACCTCAGCGTTTGTCACTTGGGTCACTATGTGGGCAATTTTCAGGGTACTTTTGCCTGTCAAGCTTGCACGCCGCCAATTGTTGAAAACCACGTTAATAGCGACAGGACTGTTTTTGTTAGGTCGCGCCGCGATAGCTTTGTACATCGCAAATGCACCTCAGCTAGACCCTTACGGCGCAGCAGCTTCGTTGGTCATACTGATGATTTGGCTTTACTACGCCATGCAGACCGTGCTTTTTACCGCCTGCTTGGCCGCAGTGGGTAACCCAGATTAACTGCGGCGCAGGCGGATCTATTTCTTTGACTTTAGCTTTTGGTAAGTACGGTTTGCCTCTTCACCGCGGTCTGTGTCTTTAAGGCCTTGGGCTATGTCTGTGGCCGCCTGTTTTATCACCTTGCGCACGGGGCTGGCCTGATTTTGTGTGGATTGGTCCCTTTCATGTGGCAGCAAGGGAGCAGTGTTTTGCTGCATGCTTACCTTAATGCCTGCCCCGGATTTTTTCGTAGCGGGAATAGGTTTTGAGTTTTTGAGATCGGGCATAGTTGCAGTGAATGGTTTGTTAAGTGGGTAGTTCAATTTTTCAACTACGTTCAATCATCAGCTGCGCTTTGCGCTCGCTAATCTGAGCACCTAGTTTTTCCAAGTCCAGACCCGCCGACTTGACTTTAGGAAACATCAGGTTTTGCTCTTCTCTTACATGGTGCTTGACGTATTCGCACAGTACTTTTATTTTGGCATTGAACATCTCACCCTCGGGTTCTACGCCCTCTAATTGTGCGATTAATTCTTTGACGGCTGCATGTTCTACTAAAGCTTCGGGTACTAACTGCTTATCGTGAAGGGCTTGCTTTACCACTGGGTAGAAAATTTCTTCTTCAATCTGCGCATGCACAGTTAACTCTATGCAAATTTTTGCGACGATAATTTTCTTTTTAGCTGCCACTTGTGTAGCTTCGTATTCCTCAAATAAGTCACTGACCAGTTTATGGTCTGCGCGCAGCATGGCTACCGCATCCAGCTTTTTGCTTTGCGTGTTGAAACGACTTTCTGCGAAAGCAAGTGTGATCATTTTGAATGTTCTCTATTAAGGCCTATGGCGATATTGCAAACCGTAATTACGTAAACAGTGCAATCAAAATAATGATAGGAATGGGAATACCTAGAAATAGTAAAAGTAGGGATCGCATCAGTAGCTCCTTGGTGAAAAGTTAATTAAGGATAAGCGTGCATCAGAATTTGTCGCGTTGGCGGCCGCCGTAGATGGCTGCCAAACTGGCAGCGAAGGCACCCATTAGCAAGCTGATAAATAACCACAGCGCGGCTGTAGCCGAGGCTTTGCGTGCTGTATCTGTTGCTTGCTTCGTGGCCATAGTGTTAGCGCTTGGGTCGGTGGCAGCTTCGGTGCTGCTGCCTTGCGTGCCTGCAGCAGCGCTGGCCATAGCTGTTGCACTATTAATGGCTTTATTCATGGTGCCGCTGGTAGTGCCAGCAGCAACAGACGCCCCTGCATCGACACTGGTGCCAATAATGGACCCAATGGCGGACGTAAGTAGCATAGCGGTGACTAGCGTGGCCACGCCCCACGATAAAAACCCATGCGCCGTGTCGCGAAAATACACTTCATCGGTGTGTACGCCACTCCAGCGTGTGCGTAGCCTGCCTGCTAAATACCCACCCATGCCTGAGGCAATAATTTGCGTTACGCTAAGCCAGACGATGGTAGATATGCCAAACGTTACGGCGCCAACCCCAGTTTGCGCCCAAGGCGACACCGCAGACAATCCCAAACCCATGCCTAAAATGAGCAATATGAGCGATAGTGCAGCCGTAGCGGCCGCGCCAGCAAACACCGCGCTCCACGCCACAGCGCTGGTGTTGTTGTGTACAGGTGTTGCGCCTAGAGAAGACGCTAAAGAACTGGCCATGTTTTTTCCTTGAAATTAGATAAAAGCATGTTATTGCGCACTATCAACTACTTGCGTGGGTTATCTGCGATGTTGGTTGTAGGAGGACGCCCTTAGGCCCAATGTGGATTAACGCGCTGATCGCTTTGAGCTAGCTGTGTTTTAGTTGCGTCTTAGCTGATGCGCCCAGCGTATAAAATCTACTTATTCTTATTTGATATTTCCAGTTTTGCAGCCGTGCAGGCTTGCCACCGACTATGAAACCATCCCCATGCCTTCGCTTAACTGAGATTAAGTTGCCCTTGGACCATGCGCCCGAGGCGCTGAACGCTGTTGTGATGGAGCGGCTAAAGCTCCAAGCCCACGAGATAGTCAGCATCAGCATTTTTCGCCGCGGTTTCGACGCCCGTAAAAAGAGTGACATTCACTTTATCTACACGCTAGACGTGCAGACTGCCGACAACGCAGGCGTGCTAGCGCGTGCGCAGCGCATGCCTAAGCTGGCGACGCATATTGGCGAGACACCTGATACAAGCTATCAATTTGTCACCCGTGCACCCGACAGATCTTTTAAACGCCCCGTGGTGATTGGCACTGGGCCCTGCGGTTTATTTGCCGCGCTTACCTTGGCGCAAATGGGCTTTAAGCCGATTGTTTTAGAGCGTGGTAAAGCGGTGCGTGAGCGTACCAAAGACACTTGGGCTTTTTGGCGCAAGAGCCAGTTGCAAGCTGAAAGTAATGTGCAGTTTGGTGAAGGTGGGGCGGGTACGTTTAGCGACGGTAAGCTGTGGAGTCAAGTTAAAGACCCGCTGTTCCATGGCCGCAAAGTATTAGAAGACATGGTGCGCGCCGGTGCGCCGGACGAGATCATGTATGTTAGTAAGCCGCATGTGGGTACGTTTCGTTTGGTAAAGGTGGTGGAGTTTTTGCGCGAAGAGATTTGTGCCTTGGGTGGCGAGTTTAGATTTTCTAGTAAAGTAACTGACATTTTATTAGAGAAATCGGCCATAAAGCCCGTAGAGACTGCTCAAGCAGCTATCAAAGGTGTAGTACTAGAAGACGGCACACAGATCGACGCAGACCACGTGGTGCTGGCCATTGGGCACAGTGCGCGCGACACGTTTGAAATGCTACACGCGAAAGGTGTGTATGTAGAAGCCAAGCCGTTTAGTGTGGGATTTCGTATTGAGCATCCGCAGGGTTTGATTGACCGTGCCCGATTTGGCCCGTTTGCAGGCAACGATATGCTGGGCGCGGCAGACTACAAGCTGGTGCACCATGCAAAAAATGGCCGCAGTGTCTACAGCTTTTGCATGTGCCCAGGCGGCACAGTGGTGGCCGCTACATCAGAAGCAGGGCGCGTAGTCACTAACGGTATGAGCCAGTACAGCCGCAACGAACGTAATGCCAACGCGGGCATAGTGGTGGGCATCAACCCGGAAGATTTTGACTTTGACGTGTTGGGCAGACCGTTGTTAGCGGACAAAGATCGTGGAGATCTCCTTGCGCCTAATCGTGGAGATCCCCTTGCGGGGATGCGCTTTCAGCGTGCACTGGAGTCTGGTGCGTACGTCTTAGGCGGCAGCACCTACGAAGCGCCGGGTCAATTGGTGGGCGACTTTGTCAAAGGCATTGCCTCTACTGCGCTAGGCAGCGTCGAGCCCAGCTACAAACCCGGCGTGCATTTAACTGACCTGGGCAACCCGCTGCAGCCGAGTCTGCCCATGTACGCCATCCACGCCATCCGCGAGGCGATCCCTGCGTTTGCCCAGCAAATTGCAGGCTTTGATATGCACGACGCCATGCTGACGGGCATTGAGACGCGTACGTCAGCGCCCATCCGTATCAAACGCCACGATGAGCGCCGCGCGCCTACACGCCAAAGCGCTGATACCGCTGCGCGTACCGAACAAAACCCACTACGCTACCAAAGCATCAACACTGCTGGCCTGTACCCCGCAGGCGAAGGCGCAGGCTACGCAGGCGGCATCATGAGCGCGGCGATTGATGGAATTAAAGTGGCAGAGGCTGTAGCGTTGAATATCGTCAAATCTTGTGCTTGAACGCTGTTTTTAACAGTGTTCTATGCTTTTAAACCAAGTAAATCCTGCTCAAGCAGCTATTGATTTAATAGTAGTAAAAATAGATGTTGAAAGCCAATACCCAAAAACCGGTACGCCGCCTTCATTGACTATGGTATGTGTTTTAAACCATAGTTTTGTTAAAACCGCAGCATCTTGTTGTCTAAAGCCTTATGAATTGGCTATCAAGGTAACTACGCATAGACGGACCTGTTCACGGCTAGGCATGATGTTTGCATGTAAATAGATAGCGTGCTGTTGCAAATCAATTCCAATTCCAATTTTTAGTTTTTAAGGAAATTATCTTGAAACATCTCATTCACTCCATCACCCGCCGCGTGCTCGGCGCAACCGCTGCAGCGGCCCTGCTGCTGTGCTACGGCTCTGTGGCTACAGCCGCTACACCTAAAGACACCTTGGTGGTGGCTTTTGCTTTTGACGATGTCATCTCGATGGACCCGTCTGAGGCGTTTGAAATTTCTGCAGGCGAGGTGATGGGTAACACCTACGACCGCTTGCTGCGCTACGACGTGAAAGACCCGTCCAAGCTGATCAACGATATTGCTAAAACCTACAGCGTGTCCCCTGACGGCAAAATCTACACATTTGAGATCAAGTCAGGCTTAAAGTTTGCCTCTGGCAACCCCATGACGGCAGAAGACGTAGTGTTCTCGCTGCAGCGCGGCGTGCTGCTAGACAAATCACCGGCTTTCATATTGGGCCAGTTTGGCTTTACCAAAGACAACGTCAAAGACAAAATCAAGCAAACCGGCCCGCTTACGCTAACCTTTGAGACCGATAAAAGCTACGCGCCTACGTTTGTCTACAACTGCTTGACCGCCAACGTCGCAGGCATCATGGACAAAAAGCTGGTGATGAGCAAAGAAGCTAACGGCGACATGGGCAATGCCTGGCTAAAGACCAACTACGCAGGCTCAGGCCCTATGGTGCTGCGCGAGTGGCGCGCCAACGAGATCATGACGCTGAAGCGCAACGACAACTACTACGGCGAAAAGTCCAAGCTTAAGCGTGTAATTTATCGCTTTGCTAAAGAGGCCTCTACCCAGCGCCTGCTGCTAGAAAAGGGTGACGTAGATATCGCCCGTAACCTGACACCGCAAGACTTAGACGCCTTGGCGAGCAATAAGCAGATCACCACCACCGCTACACCTAAAGGCACGGTCTACTACATCGGCTTAAACCAAAAGAATCCTAACTTAGCTAAGCCTGAAGTGCGCGAGGCGATGAAGTATTTGGTGGACTACGCAGGCATTGGCAATACGCTGATCAAGAACATTGGTGTAATTCACCAAAACTTTATGGCCATTGGCTTGCTAGGTGCCAGCAAGACCAACCCCTACAAACTAGACGTGGACAAAGCTAAAGCACTGCTGGTCAAAGCCGGTTTGCCTAACGGTTTTAAAGTAACGATTGATATGCGCAGCACGCA
>JAYSWJ010000285.1:0-7433 GCA_043718065.1 Polaromonas sp. | reverse complement strand
GTTTTCACTGGTGTGCCTACAGGCACATCAGCCTTTAATACCAAGCTTGGGATGACGTGGTAAGTGAGCACTTTGGTAAGCAGTGCTTTGTCGGCCAGCAGCGCTTCTTTGGTAATGTGTAGCTCGTCTAGCAGGCTTACAAAAGCTGCGTTGGTGGGGGCTAGCACGGTGAGTGTGCCGGGGGCTTTGAGGGCATCGGCTAGGCCAGCGGCCACCACGGCTTCTACCAAAATGCTGAATTCGGGTTTGCTCGCTATGGCGGTGTCCACAATGTCTTTGTCCGCTGGCAAGATCACTTTGTTGATCAAATGCACCACGCCGTTTTTGGCTTTGATGTCGGTAGCGGTGATCTCTGACTTGCGGTTGCGGCCATCGGTGATGATGATTTTGCCTTCCACAGCGTCAATCTTGAAGAAGTCTTTGCCTTCCAGCAAGGGGTCAATCGGTTTGCCCAACGGAATAGCCGCTTTGGGCACCACGGCGCCTAGCACGTGGTATTGCAGCACAGCGCGCACCAGTGCTTGGTTGGCTGGTACCAGCAAGTCTTTGGCGTTTTTACCAGCGCCCAGCAGCTCTACAGCCAAGGCGTCAAACGCATCGTTAGTCGGTGCAAACACGGTGTAAGTGCCTTTTTTACTCAGCAGTTTGACCAAGTCGCCTTTGTCGCTGGCAAAGCCTAGTGCCGCCACCAGGCTAGACAGCGAAGGTGTGGCAGAAGCGATGGCCACAATGGATTTGCCTATCATCGGCTTGGGCGGCATGATGATGCAGTCGACGATGTGCAAAATACCGTTGCGGGTGAAGATGTCTTTGAGCGTGGCTTTGCAAACGCGGCCTTGGCCATCGGTAATGGTGAGTACGCCGTTGGCAATGGTGATGGTGATGGTGATGGTGATGGTGGCGCTAACGTCTAGGTAGGTAGACACCGAGCTGTTCATGCCCATGCTGGATTTGATGGCTTGGCCTACCAGGATGTGGTTTTTAATGATGTCGCGCACATCGTCTTTATATTCGGGTTTAAGCAAGTCTGTGCCCTTTTTACCGGGGCCAATCATTTCCTCGGCCAGCTTGTCGAATGCTGCGTTGCTGGGTGCAAACAAGGTCATCTCGCCGTCAGCTGCCAAGGCAGGGGCCAGCTTGTCGTCGCTGCCCTCGTCCACAAAGCTAACCGCTGCGTTCAGTGTGGATAAATCTGCCTGCTCGGCTGCCGCGCTAGCTACGGTGGCGCTGCTACCTGTGGTGCCCGTGGTAGGGGTAGCGGTGTCGCCACCACCTCCGCCGCAGGCCGCTAACAGCGTGACTGCGCTCAGCGCGGCCAACCATTTCAAAATATTTCTACGCATAGTGATCTCCTAGTATGTTTGCCAGGGGCCATAAGGGCGGAGTAGTGCTGCCTAGCAAATGGTTAGTGAATTAACTCCGCGTGGCGCACTATAAACACTAAAGTATAAATAAATACTAATTGGTAATTTAAAAGCCCAACAAGTTACTTATTGATTCAACCTTTAAGGATTCAAGACGCTTTTCAGCCTGTGTGAGGGGTCTTAAGGCATGCCGCAGGCTCTAGGATCTGTGCAGTGCTCGTAAGTCTATTTTGCGTTATTTTTGAGAGGGTTTTAAGCTGTTTAGGCCGTAGAACCTGCTCAAGCAGCTATGGTATTAATAGTGATCTGCATGGCCTAAACACCGCTACGCAAACGCGGTAACACCCGTAAAGCATTGGCTGCTGTAACCGCCGCCAATGCATCTAAACTGACGCCCCGCAGCCCCGCCACCACGCCGGCAATACGCGGCAGCTGCGCGCTGCTGTTAACACCCTGCGCCTCGCCCGCAGCCCGCTGGGCCGCGCTAACGTACAGCCACTGCGGCGCAATGTCGGGTGCATCGGTTTCTAGCACCAGCGCCGCGCTTGGTAGCGTGCTGCACAGGTGGCGCAGCTGCGTAGCGCGCTCATACGTCACCGCGCCGCCAAACCCTAGCGCAAAGCCGCGCTCTTGCATGCGCAGCGCTTGCTGGTCAGACCCGTTAAAGGCATGCGCTATACCGCCCGACACGGCAATGTCGTTTAAGCCCTTGAGCAATTGGTCGGCAGACCGGCGCACATGCAAAATGACCGGCAGCCCATGTTTGCGTGCAAGTTTGAGCTGGGCGCGGTAAAACCGCTCTTGCTTGTCGCGCTGCGGCTGCTCGCACAGCTGCGGCACAAAATAGTCCAGCCCTATCTCGCCCACTGCTACCAAGCGCGTGTCGCCAAGCTGCAGCGCGGCAGTTAATGCAGCGTCCAAACGGTCTAAGTCTTCGTCTTTGGCTTGCGGCGTAAACAAAGGGTGAATGCCTAGCGCATAGCTGTCGTGCAAGCTGTGCGCTAGCTGGCGCACACTGGCAAAATTAGCCACCTCTACCGCAGGGTAGATGCAGTGCGACACACCTACTGCGGCGGCCTGCGCACGGTGTTGCGCCGCTTGGCTGTGCAGCTCAGGTGCGTCTAAATGGCAATGGGTGTCGATCCACATGGTGTGATGCTACAGCGGTATGTTGCGGGTGGGTGATATACGTGCGTACACAGTGAAAACAGCACAAAATTTTAAGCGTTTTAGGTCGTCTAGGCCGTAGAACCTGCTCAACCAGCTATAAAATTAAGAGTGCCATAATTTAGCCTTAAGAGATAATATACAAGACAGCGCCACCGCACACAGGACACCGCACCATGGAAACCAAATGGCTTGAAGACTTTATCAGCTTGTCTGAGACGCGTAGCTTTAGCCGATCAGCCCAGCTGCGCCACGTAACACAGCCCGCGTTTTCACGGCGCATTCAGTCGCTCGAATCGTGGGCGGGCACCGACTTGGTAGACCGCAGCAGCTACCCCACGCGCCTAACGCCTGCAGGTGAGACGCTGTACAGCCAAGCACTAGAAATGCTGCAAAGCCTGCAGTCTACCCGCGCCATGCTGCGCGGGCACGCGGCGGCCGGGCAAGACGTGATTGAATTTGCCGTGCCGCACACGCTGGCGTTTACCTTCTTCCCCGGCTGGGTCACCTTGCTACGCGACAGGTTTGGCCCGATCAAAAGCCGCCTGATAGCGCTGAACGTGCACGACGCGGTAATGCGCCTGGTCGAAGCCAGCTGCGATATTTTAATTACCTACCATCACCCGTCACAGCCTTTTCAGCTAGACCCTGAGCGCTACGAATTTGTGAGCTTGGGCACAGAAATTATCGCTCCGTACGCGCAGGCCGATGCGCAGGGCCTGCCCATATTCGCCTTACCCGGCCGCCCAGCGTCGCCCCTGCCGTACCTAGGCTACGCACCGGGTGCCTACCTGGGCCGCGTGGTGGACGTGATTTTGAAAGAAGCGAAAACGCCTAACCACCTAGACCGCGTGTACGAGACCGACATGGCCGAGGGCCTGAAAGTAATGGCGCTAGAGGGCCACGGTATTGCGTTTTTGCCGCAAAGCGCGGTGAAAAAAGAGCTACGTGCCAAGAAGCTGGCGCTGGCCGGCACGGGGCTAGAGCTGGCGATGGACATTCGCGCTTACCGTGAGAAGCCGGTGGTGAAAGAAGGCAAGGACACCGCCAAGTCGGGTGACCGTACGGCTAAGCGGACGGCGTTAACTTTGTGGGATTATTTGATAGATAACGCGCAGGCTGTGAAGAAGCGTGGGGTTTGATTGGTCGTTTGGTTGCGCTTGGTCATTTGGTTCGCGTGCGCGCCGGTTTGATTGGTCGCCAGGTTCGCGTGCGCGCCGGAGAGCTGGACTCGAGCCGGGCATCTCTTTCGCGAAAAATACTCCGCAAACACGCGCGAACGGGGGCTTTTGGTTCGCTAGCATTGTCAACGCGCGCCTTGCTGCGTATTTTTCATCGAGACGGACCCGACTCGTCACATTGTCTTGGCTTGGGTTGAACAGCCCGCGTGCTCTCTACGCCCGTTTACTCTGAGCTGGTCGACTGCTACGGTAGCCTCGGCAAAATATGTCCCGAAACTACCGCTAGCGCGCCAAGGTCTGTGCAAGTGATGTGGCGTATGCCGATCGACCGATTTTGGGTCACCCCAGTAGGTGGGCGGTTGGCATACGCAACATCACCAGCGACTACATGCACCCGAGCGTAATCATCAGCAACCGCGCCCACACCACCTCTGCACAAAAAATACAAACGTAATCAACTGCGCTGATCCACCCCCGCCGCCTCAAAACTAGCCATCTCCGCCAAAAACAATGCCGCCGACTGTAGCAACGGCCACGCCAGCAGCGCCCCGGTGCCTTCGCCTAAACGCAGCCCCAGGCCCAGCAGAGGGGTAGCTTTTAGATGCGCCAACAACGCAGCGTGCCCGTGCTCTGCGCCCACATGGCAAAACACCATGTAGTCCTGCGCGCTGGGGGCCAAACTGCAGGCTACCAAGGCGGCTGCGCTGGCTATAAAACCGTCAACCAGCACCACGCGCCGCTGGCTGGCGGCTTGCAGCATGGCGCCCACCATCATGGCAATTTCAAACCCGCCCACTGCTGCCAGCACGTCCATCGGCCCGGTTGCGTTCGCATGCAGTGCTTGCGCTTTGCGCAGAGCTGCTAGCTTGGTTTGCATTTGTGCATCATCCAGCCCCGTGCCTCGCCCGGCCACATCGGCCACCGGCAGCTTAGCCAGCAGTGCAAAAATTAGCGCTGCGCTAGACGTGTTGCCAATCCCCATCTCGCCCAGCGCCAGCACATTGCCGGGCAAGTTGCGCACCACATCCATGCCAGCTTGCACGGCCGCAGTGGATTGGGCTGCGGTCATGGCGGTGGTAATGCACGCGTTTTGCGTGCTTGGGGCGATTTTGCGGTGTAAAAATTGCGGTTGCGGTTGCGGTTGCGGTTGCGGTTGCGCATCCGATGGCCCGCTGGCCTGCGTGGGCGGGTTTGGCTGCAGATCTCCTGCCACGCCCGCGTCCACCACCGTCACCGCAAAGCCGTGCTGGCGTGCAAACACGTTCACCGCTGCGCCGCCAGACAGCATATTGGCCACCATTTGCTGCGTTACCGCTGCCGGATAAGCCGACACGCCCTCGGCCGTGATGCCGTGGTCGCCTGCAAACACCAGCATTTGCGGTGCGTTAAAAGTGATCTTTTGGCTTTGTTGAATGCAGCCCAGCTGCAGCGCCAGCGCCTCTAGCTGGCCCAGCGCGCCTTGCGGCTTGGTTTTAAAGTCAATCGTGTGCTGCAGTTGCTGGGCTAGTGCCATGTCGGCTGCGCTGGTGTGTAGCGGTGCAATAACTGGGGATGTAAAAGTCATAGTGTTGAATAAAGTACTAGCCACAAAGTATGGCGGTCGTGGCAAGTAATCTAGAAAAATTTAAGTGCTAATGGTTGTTCCTAAAAATAACTTTCCTCCTTCACCCTGAACCCGTCGAAGGGTTCTCCAAGGCTTCGACAAGCTCAGCCCGAACGAAGTTGATAGGTATGCACTTATTTTTGGGATTGTTATAGAAACCTACCGTGTGGCGCGGTGCTTATGCCTTTAAAAACAACTGGTACACCGGGTTGTGGGTTTCTTCCACAAACGGGTAGCCCAAACCGCTTAAAAACGCCGCAAACGATTTATCGTCTGCTTTAGGCACTTGCAGGCCCACCAAAATGCGGCCGTAGTCGGCGCCTTGGTTGCGGTAGTGGAACAAACTGATGTTCCAGCCCGGGCGCATGGCGGCTAAAAACTTCATCAGCGCGCCGGGCCGCTCGGGGAACACAAAGCGCAGCAAGCGCTCCTCGAAGGCTAGCGCACTAGCACCGCCCACCATGTGGCGCAGGTGCTCTTTGGCTAAATCATCGTGCGTAAGGTCCAGCGTTTTAAAGCCTTTTTTGGTCAAATGGGTCGCAATTTTCAGGCTCTCGCCTTTGTTTGACGTAGTCAGGCCCACAAACACATGCGCCTCGTCTGCGCCGCTGATGCGGTAGTTAAATTCGGTCACGTTGCGCACGCCGCCGCTACCTGTATCGCCCCCATCGCTTCCACCAGCCTTGCCAAAGCTGGGCAGCGTGCCAATCGTTTCGCAAAAGCGTTTAAAGCTGCCACGCTCTTCGGGCACAGTGACGGCAAACAGCGCCTCGCGCTCTTCGCCCACCTCGGCACGCTCGGCCACAAAGCGCAAGCGGTCAAAGTTCATGTTGGCACCGCACAGCACGGCGGCGTAGGTCTCGCCTTTGGTTTTGTGGGTAGCAACGTATTTTTTAATCGCCGCCACGGCCATGGCACCCGAGGGTTCTACGATAGAACGCGTGTCTAAAAACACGTCTTTAATGGCTGCGCACACCGCGTCGGTGTCTACCTCGATAAATTCATCTACCAAGCCGCGCGCGATGCGAAACGTCTCCTCGCCCACCAGTTTGACGGCGGTGCCATCGGCAAACAGCCCTACGTCTTTCAAAGCCACGCGTTTTTTAGCTTTGACCGACTGCAGCATCGCGTTGGAGTCATTCATCTGCACGCCAATAATTTTGATCTCTGGCCGCACTGCCTTGATGTAGTTGGCCACACCGCTCACCAGCCCGCCACCGCCAATGGCCAAAAACACGGCGTCTAGCTTGCCTTGGTGCTGGCGCAACATTTCCATGGCAATGGTGCCTTGCCCGGCAATCACATCCGGGTCGTCAAACGGGTGCACAAAAGTCAGGCCCTGCTTCTTTTGCAGGCCCAGCGCGTGCTGGTAGGCATCGGTGTAGCTGTCGCCATGCAGCACCACATTGCCACCCAAATTTTTAACCGCATCTACCTTTAGCTGCGGTGTGGTCACCGGCATCACAATCACGGCCTTGGTACCCAGCTTGCTGGCTCCCAACGCCACGCCCTGGGCATGGTTGCCAGCCGACGCGGTAATCACGCCTTTTTTCAGCTGCTCTGGCGACAGATGCGCCATCTTGTTGTACGCCCCGCGCAGCTTAAAGCTAAACACCGCCTGCTGGTCTTCGCGCTTTAGCAGCACAGTGTTGTTCAGCCGGCGGCTCAGCTGCACGGCATGGCTCAAATCCGACTCAATCGCCACGTCGTACACCTTGGCGTTCAATATTTTGGTCAGGTAGTCAGCAGGTTTAAGGTGTTTGGTCGTCATACGGTGATTGTAGATTCTCGGGGGCGGTGGTTTATCGTGTTGCGGCGCAGTATCAATTTCATAGCTGCTTGAGCAGGATTTACTTGGGTTATCGGCCTGTTTTGTTGTTAAAAATGCTGTTTGAAGTGCTTTGAGAGTGTTTTTACATACTTTGTTTGGTGCGTAACCGGGTTCGTTGTTCTAAAACGCGACCGGCTATGGCGTAGCCCTATCGCCACCCGAACCCCGGGCCTTCGGCAAGCATCTGCGGTACGCACTCCGGGGGAAATTTAGAAACTCGCGCTTCGCGCTCAAACATCTAAATTTCTAATCCCCTACGTTTGCGTTCCTCGAGCCCGGGGCTCGAA
>JAYSWJ010000284.1:0-19707 GCA_043718065.1 Polaromonas sp. | reverse complement strand
GGTGCCCACGATGTTGGTTTGGATAAAGTCCTCGGGGCCGTGGATAGAGCGGTCTACATGGCTTTCGGCGGCAAAGTTGACGATGGCGCGCGGCTGGTATTTCTTTAGCAGCGACGTGATTAGTTCGCTGTTGCCAATGTCGCCCTGCACAAAGGTGTGGCCAGGGTTGCCCTGTAGCGAGGCTAGGTTTTGCAGGTTGCCTGCATAGGTTAGTTTGTCTAGGTTTAGTACCTGCTCGCTAGATTGGCCCAGCCAATCTAGTACAAAGTTCGATCCTATAAATCCTGCGCCACCTGTTACTACAATCATGTTTTATGCTCTTAAATAATTTACTCTGCTGCGTGCAGCTGGTAGTAGCTCAGCGCGTCTTCCACTTGGTCAAAGCTATGCAGTTTGCCTGCCACCAGCACGGCGGCATGTTGACAATGCTCACGTATGTATTCGGCGTTGTGCGACACAATAATCATGGCGCGGTCTTTACGTTTTTCAAACAGCTCAATATGGCACTTTTCATGAAACCGGCTGTCGCCCACCGCTACAATCTCGTCGATTAAAAAGCAGTCAAACTCTACGGCCATAGATATGGCAAACGCTAGCCGCGCGCGCATGCCAGATGAATATTTTTTAACCGGCTCGCGCAGGTAAGTGCCCAGCTCCGAGAAATCTTCCACAAACTCAATGGCAGGTGCAATAGGTGCGTTGTATACGCGGCAAATAAAGCGCACATTGTCTAGCCCGGTCAGGCTACCTTGAAAAGCGCCGCCAAAGGCCAGCGGCCACGACACGCTAATGCCTCTGTGAATGTGCCCGTGGGTAGGCAGCTCTACACCACTGATAAGCCGAATAAGGGTAGATTTGCCTGCGCCATTGCGCCCTAAGATGCCCACTTTTTCGCCTTTGGCTATGCGCAGGTTCAGGCCATCTAGCACGGTGCGTGGACCTTGGCGTGTACCGTAGACTTTACTGACATTGTCAAGGGTGATCATTCTGGTTCTACCCTGCGTCCGGTTTCTCTCACGAGTGCAAGTCCGATCAGCAACATGACGGTGTTGACCAATGCAAAGTAAGCTGGATTTTCATAAGTGCGTACTTCATTGCCAAAGTAACCGTGCCTGATCATCTCAGTACCATGCACCATAGGAACCCACGAAAGTAGGTCTTGAATATTTTTAGGGAACCAATCCAGCATAAAGGCAGCGCCTGAAAGCGGAAACATTAAATAGGTAAAAATATGCCAGACGCGTTCGATAATTTCAGATCGCTCTGATGCGGCTCCAACTATCAGGCTTAAAGCGAATGCGAACCAAGCCATTAACAGCCAACCAATAACAATAGTAAATAAGTCAGAAGGTATCTTCATTAAGTCAGTCGCTACAAAGACAAATGTAAGCACCACCATTGAAGTGGTTACTCCAACTATTTCTAGGATTGCTCTAGCTAGGAAAATGTCTACCACGCGTACATTGCGATGGTAGAGTAAGCTATGGTTGACCTCAATAGCTTTGACCGCGCGATTGCTGCAGTTGCGCCAAATTATTAATGATGAATAGCCGGTAAGAGCAAACCCAGTAATGGGTAAAGAGCTACCGTGGGTAGCCTTCATAGCCGTCCAAAGTGCTGTTACGCCTAAGGTGAACAACATCGGCTCCAAGAACAACCAAAGAAAGCCAATGTTATGCCGTCCAAACCGCGTGATAACTTCACGAACGATCAGCGCTTTAACTACCCGAATCTGGATAGCTAAAGAACGCTGAAACGAAGTAGCAGCAATGGTCACGATGGTGGCCTTAGTCTTTGTGCTCACGCACGCCGGCTAACAAGATATTTAAAATACCCCAAGCAATCAGGCCCATCATCAGCACGGTAAATATGGCGCGCAGCCTGCGCGGTTCTACAGCCATGTCTGGTGTGCTGGGCTGCACAATGCGCTCTAAATAAAGCGCTTGGCGGCGCGCCTCGTTGCGCGCGCTGTCTAGCGACCCCATGGCCGACGCTAGCTGCCTGTCGGCAAACGCGCGCTCTAGCGTTAGCCTTTCAAACTCGGCTGCTTTGTTGGTAAGCGAATTGCTGCCGCCACCGGCTACCTTGGCCATTTCGTTGTCCATCTCGCGCTGCAAGGCCTCACTACGCTTTTGCAGCACGGGCACCTGCGGGTTGTCTGGCGTAAGGGCACGCACTTGCGCAAGCTGCATTTTGGTGGCGATTAACTCGTCTTGCAGTTTAGACACTTGCTGCAGCTGTATGGCCGACTGCCTATCAGGGTCAAAAACAGACCGTTGATTTCTATACCCGGCCATTGCTAACGAAGCTGCCTTGGTTTTGCCCTCTGCCACGGCCACTTCGGCCTGCGCGTATTTAACCAAGTCTTGGCGGCCTCTGTCATTGGTTTCGTTGATAAGCCGCTCGCCCATCACCAGCAATAGCTCGTTAATATCGTGTGACTGCTCGGCGTTAAAAGCGCTAACGCGCAAAGTGCTAATGTTAGACGTACTGTCGTGCACCACGCTAACTTGTTTGCCATAGTATTTGTGCAATGACTCAAAGCTGTCGTCGCCCAGCATGCCCGGAAAGCGCGATAAAAAGTCTACATTAGAGTCGTTAAAAGCTTTGCGAACTTGCAGCTTTTTGTCTAGCTCGGCCAGTGCGTCTCTAGACACAATAAAGTCATGTACAGAAAACGCATCATCTTGCGACCGTGTAAAGCCAGCGCCAGAGAATATAGCGCCCAGCACACTGCTGCTTTGCTGGCGCTGCGGGCTGCGCACCACAAACCGCGACTCTGAGATAAAAACGTCAGACGCAATGAAGCCATAGTAGACAAGCGCCAAGCTGGTGGGCACCAAAACTGTCACTACAAAAACAGTGTTTCTTAGTAATTTTGTGATCGGGGAGAGAAATTTTTTCAAGGCGTATAAACTTTCTGGAGCCAAAGGCCTTATCGCAAAAGATTAATCGTGCTGATAGCAGGTATGGTGATGGTGTAGATTAAATTGGCAAACTTTTGCAGCTCGGCCGCTGGTGCGTTAGACACGTATAAAACGTCTTTGTTTTCTAGCATAAAGCTTTGCGCTGCAAAAAAGCTGGCGGGGTCTTTCAGGTTGATGCGGTAGATAACCGGCACCATGCCCTCTGCCGTGGTGGCTGCGGGGCTGCGGGGCCAAGCTAGTGCATTAGCATTTTCTAGGCGAAAGATAAACAGGCCTTGGGCATCAGCCCGCGCGTCTTGCAGGCCACCTACGCGGCCTAGCGCTTGGGCCAGCGTAATGCCTTGGGCTTCAAAGCTTATCTCGTCGTTTTTGCCAGTGGCGCCTAGTGCGGTAAAGCTAGACGGCTGGTACACCGCTGTTATTACGTCGCCGGCTTGGAGCTTTATATTGTGCTGCGCATCGCGTATTACGCTGTCTAGCGACATCACAGCGGTAGTGGTGCCCCGGGTGATTTGAATGGTGGTTTTGTGTACGGGCTGTTTAGACCCGCCTGCAGTGGCGATGGCGTCTAGCAGCTTTTCGCCACGCGCTGTTAGTGGTACACGGGTGTTGTTAACCACCTCGCCCACCACGGTGGCTAGCGATGAGTTGTTGCGTAGCAAGCGCACTATCACTTGGGGCTGGTTGGCTTTGCCTTTTAGGCGCTGGGCAATCTCAGCCTCTATCTGGCCGGTGCTTTTACCCGTTACGGTAATGCTGCCCGCAAAGGGAATGTTTATTTTGCCTTCGACCCCAACGGTTTGCTCGGGCAGGGTGGTGTTGCGCGACGCGCTAATGGTTGCACCGCGTGCAGACTGGTCGGTGGTGCCAAACAGGGTGGCGGGCGGGGCTTCCCAAATGTTTATTTCTAGTGTGTCGCCTACGCCTACCTGCAGGTCGCGGGCAGTGGCGCTGGGCGTGTTGAATATGGCCCCAAACCCGGCTGACTGCTTTTGGCTGGCCAGCTGGCGGGCTATTTGCGGGGTAATGTCAACTAGCTGCAGGCTGGCAGGCAGCCCGTCAGCTTGCTTTTGTATAGCGCTGGCGGTAGGCCCAGACGTAGGTAGCGAGCTGCAGGCGGTAAACAAAAGCCCTGTGCAAAGCGCTGCGCCAATATGCAGGATGTGGTTGCTATGCCATGGCCAGCACTTAGTGTTAATACGCATAGAATTGATCGTTAAATATCTAAGATTTTCGCAGCTATTTAACTGCTAATATGCATACACATTAAAATCGTGCTTTTTTAGTCACAACGACCTATATTCGATAATTATTCTACCTATGTACACCCCCCAACTAGCTGGCTGGTTACAGTTTGCAGGTAAAAAAGTTTTATTGTTACAAGGCCCGCATGGGCCGTTTTTTAGCCGTGTAGCAGCAGGGCTGCTAACGTCGGGTGCGCGTGATGTACAAAAAGTTAACTTTAACGGCGGCGATTGTTTCTATTACCCCACAAATTCGCATGCCTACACGGGCACATTGGCAGATTGGCCAAGCTACCTAGCCCTGTTTATTCAGCAGCACAGCATTGACTGTATTTTTGTATTTGGCGACTGCAGGCCCATACATGTACAGGCGCGCACCGTGGCGTTGGCTAAAGGCGTGCAGTTTTGGGTGTTTGAAGAGGGCTATGTACGGCCTAACTTCATTACGCTAGAGCAGCACGGGGTTAACGCACACTCTAGTTTGCCCACTGGCAGATCGGCATACGACGCTTTTTCGCCAGTGCAAACAGCTAAAGAAATTCAAGTAGGCTCCAGCTTTTTGTCTGCAGCAGGCTACGCTGTAAAGTACTTTACAGCGGCGGCAGTGGCGTGGCCAATATTTTGGCGTTATCAACACCACCGCGATTTGACCATGCTAGACGGCCTGCGCTGGGCCAGGTCGTATATGCGCAAGATTCGTTATCGTGCCAAAGAAGCCAATGCGCTACGCGACCTTAAGCCGCACGGCGGGGGTAGTTATTTTTTGGCCGTTTTGCAGGTGGCGTCTGACGCGCAGGTTACGGTGCATTCACCGTTTGAATCAGTGGCAGACTTTATTAACGACACGGTACGCTCGTTTGCGCACCATGCACCTAAAGACGCGGTGTTGTTGATAAAACACCACCCACTAGACCGTGGCTACAGCGACTACACCCATTTGGTTGATGAACTGGTGCATGCAAACCATTTAGGTAACCGTGTGCGCTATATACATGACCAGCACTTGCCGACCCTGCTAGAAAACGCGCAGGGCGTAGTCACTATTAACAGCACAGTAGGTTTTTCAGCGCTGTCGCACGGCACACCGGTTATTACCATGGGCAAGGCGATATACAACATGCAAGGCCTGACTTGCCAGGCAGGGCTAGAAGCCTTTTGGGCAAACCCACACGCTTATAAACCAGACCTTGCGCTGCATGCCAAGTTTCGCAACTATGTGACCACGCATACGCAGATTAACGGCAACTTTTATGTGGCCCTACCCGACGCTGATGCAGACGCTGCAGGGCTGCGCTGGCGCGTTACGCCCAATCGCTTAGCTGCATCAGCTGAGTAAACTAACTAAGCCAAGTGATCAAGTTAAGTGTCTAAGCCAGTCGTTGTTGATATTACACGCCTGCTAGGGCGCTATTTTGACCAGCGACACCCTACGGGCGTAGACCGCGTTAGCCTAGAATATTTGCAGCATTACGCACCAGCGGCCCGCACTATGCTGCGCTGGCGCGGCCGCAGTGGCTTGTTTAGCACTGCAATATCTGGGCAGGTGATCCACGCTTTGCTGCGCTGGGACTACGCGGAGCATAAGCAACTTAAAGTGTTGATTGCACGCGGCGTGCTGTCGGCCATAGGCACTGGTAACGCGCATGGTGCAGTGTTTTTGCATACGGGGCATAACGATGTTGAGCTGCCTTCGCTGTGGCGCAACCTGGCATGGCACCACCTGCGCCCTGTATTTTTTGTGCATGATTTGATTCCGCTAACGCACCCGCAGTTTTGCCGCGCAGGCGAGGCGGCGCGGCACCGGGTGCGCATACACCGCATGCTGCAGGGCGCGGCAGTGGTGGCTAATTCGCAGTACACGCTAGAGCAAATGCAAGCATATGCGCACAGTGCAGGGCGCATGATGCCGCCCAGCTGTGTGGCAAAGCTGGCGCCACCAGCGCAGCTGGCCTTGCGTGATGCAGCGCCCCCAAATAATGCAAACACTGGCCTGTCAATTAACCTGCATGGCAAGCCTTACTTTGTAGTGCTAGGTACGATTGAGCCAAGAAAAAACCATGCTTTGCTGCTAGATGTATGGCGTAATTTGGTAAAAGATAGGCCCAACGATGCGCCACATTTAGTGGTGATAGGCCAGGCCGGGTGGGACTGCGCGCAGATAGAAGCGCAGTTGCGCGATACAGCAGCTTTTGGCGGGCGGGTGCACTGGGTACAGCGCTGTAATGACGCTGCCTTGCTGCACTGGCTGCGCGGTGCCCAGGCACTGCTGTTCCCCAGCTTTGCCGAGGGCTTTGGCATGCCTATGGCTGAGGCTTTGCATATGGGTACACCAGTGATTGCCAGTGATTTGGTGGTGTACCGAGAGTTTGCAGCCGATGTACCCTTGTATTTGCCTGCTACCGATGTGCCTGCGTGGTGCACTGCGGTGGCGGACTATGCCAAGGTGGGTAGCACGGCGCGCGAAGCGCAGTGCCAAAAGATGCAGGGGTTGCAGTTACCCAATTGGGCTGAGCATTTTGTGCAGGTGGACGCGTTGCTAGCATCGCTAGATAATGCGGTGCAATGCGATACCACGCAGCGCCTTGATAATTTACTACATCTACAAGCGAATCAGCAAACATCTTCGCTAAATGCACAAGGGTTTTCTGCGCGCAAAAAGAAAATTTTGCGGCGCTATTTGCAGGGCATGGGTGTTGCGCCTAATGTGGCTAGATTTGTCTGGGGCGCGCCAAATGCAAATGCACCCTCGCCAGCGCAGCAGGGCGCTACCGTGCGCGTAGAAGACGGTTTTATCCGATCAGTAGGCCTAGGGGCTGATTTGGTAGCGCCGCTGTCTTGGGTGTTTGACACGCGCGGTATTTACTTTGACGCTACCCGGCCTAGCGACTTAGAGCATTTACTGCAAACCAAGCGGTTCAGCCCAGCCGACATCACACGCGCAGCAGCGTTGCGTGTGCAACTGGTGGCACTAGGCCTGACTAAATACAACTTGTCTGCACCGCAGTGGCAACGCCCTAGCGGTAGCAAAAAGATTATTTTGGTGGCAGGCCAGGTAGAAACCGATGCATCAATACGGCTGGGCACACATGCAGTACGCACCAACTTGCAGCTACTCAAAGCGGTGCGCCAGCGATGCCCCCATGCCTACGTGGTGTACAAACCTCACCCCGATGTGATGGCAGGCCTGCGCGCAGGGCAAACGGCCAGCCACGATGCGCTGCAGTGGGCAGATGAAGTGCTAACGCATGCTGACACAGCCCATTTGCTCAGCGTAGTGGACGAGGTACACGTCATTACCTCGCTGATGGGGTTTGAGGCCATGTTGCGCGGCGTAAAAGTAGTGGTGTATGGCAGCCCCTTTTATGCGGGCTGGGGGCTGTGCGATGCTGTAGATTTACCGCCAGCTGTAGCTAGCCGTCGCACACGACAACTAAGCGTGGATCAGCTGGTAGCTGCAACGCTGGCGGACTACCCTGTGTATTGGGACCCCACAGCAGGCATGGTTACATCGCCAGAGCATGTGATGCGCCTGCTGGCTGCGCAGCGTGTTAGCACTGTGGACAAGCCGGTAAGCCCGCAGCCTACTGCAAAGCAGCGCCTATTGGCAAAATGGGCCCAATGGCAGGGCCGGTTTTGACTGTTGCTTTAGTTTCAGATCAGCTAAAGAGGCGAAACTTTTTATAGTCAGTCACACTGTGTGCTGATGCATAGCGGCTGTGCAAATCCAAAGGCCCTGCCGTGATTGCAAAATAATCATAGTCGCCACGCAACTTGCCAGCGTGGATGTACTGAAAATGCAAATCAAACCGATGGCGGCACAGCTGCTGATAATCTGGTGCGGAAAATAATGTGGGCAGGCGTGGCGACAGCAACTTAGGCCGGCTGCTGTATGCACCGCTCGCACCGTCCGCAGCACCTGCAGCGCCCGATGGTGCAGTAGGGTCAACAAACGCAAAGCAGCAACCATCGCTAGGAGCGCAAAAGTCTACCCAAGTGATGTTATGGGACTGTGCTATTTGCTTTAACTGCGCGCGAAATGCATTAGCCGTAGACACGCTGCTCAGCATTGGAATGCATTGCCCCAGTGTCACAACACCTAACGCAGTGTGGCGCGGTTTCGCCTGCGGATCAGTCGGGCCATTTAGCGCATAAGCCAGTGCTGCAGTGGCCATAATAGCCCCCGAGCTGTGGCCTACAACCAGCACCTCGTCATACTGTCCATCGTCCACATTGCGGCGAATAACGCTGCCCAGCTCTTGCAATCGCGCATCCAGCCCAGGCACCAGCCCATGCGCTTGTTGGTAGGTAAATAGGTAGCTGCGCATCAGCCACAGCATATGAAATTTGCGCTCTAGACTGCGCACCAGCCACAGCAGCAATCCGCTAATTAATAAAAATGTCGTAATCGTCAGCGCTACTTTTTGCCACAACGATGCAGCCTGCGTAACACCCCATGCCGCAAAAGCCCACCAGCTGACTGCAGGCGTAGCCAGCCCTGCAACCAGTACCGCCAGTAGCAGCAACAGCGGCGCAACCAAGGCCACTACAGGCGGCCATGCCAAGCGCAGCATGCGCAGTACAGCGCCGTCGCGAATAAAAAATAATTGGGTGACAAGAAAAGTTTTAAGCCAGCGCCACTTCTCGCCCAGCGTGCCCATGCGCGCCCAATGCGCGCGCACAATGTCGTCCCACTGAGCGAATAAATAGTCTGTATGGGTTGACTCTGTGGTCTCTTGTGCAGGCAAGGGTGCTGCATCGAACTTAACCGACCAAGCAGATAAGTGTAGGCCTAGTTTTTGCCTATCGCCTACCCCTAGGCTGTAGCCAGACACTGCGCTTTGCAGTGCGGCTTGTGATTTGTATTTGCGGTGGTAGTGCGACGACCCATTGGGGTCAAAGCCTGCAAAATAGATGACACAGCGGCGATGAACAGGCTTAGACATATTTTTAAAAAATAGTCTTTTTATCCAGCCCCTTGGATAGAGCTAAATCCACAATGACTTGCTCACGTTTATTAGCGCGCTGGCAATGGTTTTTTTGCAATAAATCTGTGATGCGAATCACCCACCGTGCCCACCAGCGGTGACGCTCGCGCCACGCGTGGGACGACACAGACTCCCACGCATAGCCGTTAAAAACCGTAGCGTTGACAAAGTGGTCTAGCGCGCGCACGCCTGCGCGGGCGCGCTTGTTTTTGCCCAAGAAGCCAACCCACACCAAAATTACATAGCCCAGCACCGCCAGCGGCACAATAAAGGTCATCAATAAAAAACCAATCAGGCGTTCTTTCATGGCAAGGCGGCGCGCGTGCGAGGCGTAAGTTGAATATAAATGCCGTTAGCAGAGCGTATGGTCAGCCTGCCAATGGGCTGGGGCGTATGGTTGGGCATGGGTGTGAACTGGTAAGTGCGTACCAAGCTGGCCAGTATTAGCGCGGCCTCTTGGTGTGCAAACGCTACACCAATGCACACACGCGGGCCCGAGCTAAAAGGCAGGTACGCGTCGCGTGCAGAGGCGCGGCCTGCGGTAGTGGTAAACCTGTCGGGGTCAAACTCGTCTGGGCGGTCCCACAGGGTGCGGTGCCGGTGGATGAGCCACGGCGATATTACAACCGAGTCGCCTTTTTTTAATATCTTGTCGCGCATGGTGTCGCCCTCTGCAACCTCGCGGGCAAAAAACCCCACTGGCGGGAAAAGCCGCAAGCTTTCTTTAAAAACATTCCAGGTCAGCTCTAGGTCTTTAAGCTGGTGCGCCTGCAGTGGTGCTGCACCAGCCACGCGCTGCACTTCAAGGTGCATGCGTTCTTGAATGTCTGGGCTGTGCGCCAGCAAATGCAGCGCCCATGACAATGCGCTGGCTGATGTTTCGTGCCCTGCTAAAAACAGCATGGCCACTTGGTTTAGCAGTTCATCGCGGGTAAAGTGTGCGCCAGTATCAGGATCAGTCGCTTGCAGTAGCGACCCCAAAATGTCACTTGCGGGCGAGCTGGCTGTAGCTGCGCGCGCATCAAATCGGGGGGCGATCATGGCGGCAAGGTGTTGGCGAATATCTTGCGCGGCACGGTTGCTGCGCCTGCGTAGCCAAAAGGGCACCAACCACTTTAGGCCGTAGACCAAGGGCAGGGTGAGGCGGGGCGATAAAGCTTGGTATTCGGTAAAGGCAGCAAAAATCGGTTTGGCTTGCTGGGTGTTAATGCCCATACAAAAAATGGTTCTGAAAATAACGTCGGCGGTTACAAGCGTCATTTCTTCTTGTATGTCGTGGTGCGTGGCCATGTCCCACGATGCTATGCGTTGCAGCATGGCGTCGGTGGCGCGCTGCATGTGGTCAAAGGCTACTTGTATGCGCGCTTGGGCAAACGATGGGTTCATCATCTTGCGCTGGCGCTGCCATTGCGCGCCGTTAGTGGTAAAAATACTCTCACCTAGCAGCGGTTTTAGGGCCTCGCCCATCAGCGCATGCTTAGGGTAGTTGTCTACTTGGTCTGACAAAACGCGGTTAACACACGCTGGCTCGTTCACCATAAACAGCGTTGAATTGATGAGCGACACCTGGCCCATATGCATGGCGTAGCTGCGCTCGTACAAGGCGTCTAGCCACGAATGGCGGGCGCTAAAAAAAGCCTTCCACACGGGCGTTTTAGACTTGCGTGGCTTGGGGTATACGGGGCAAAAGGCGGACATTAAGAGTGATTTTAGAATACGCGTTGCTGCAGGCTTTGGTTGCCATACAGCATAGAAAAGTAATCATACCTGCCCAACAGCTCAGGGCACTTTAAATACAGCTGGTGTACTTGGTATTTGTCTTTTTTAATGGCGCTGTATTTGTCGTGTGACGATAGAAGATGAAACTGCGGGGATAAGAATTTTCGGGTGGCTGGCAAGGCACTGTCTGTAGCATTGGCACCTACTTTGCGCATGGTGACTGGGTCAACTAACGGAAATGATCCCCAATCAATAGGCGCGGTGTAGTCCACCCAGCTTAGCTGGCTGCTGCCTAATGCTGCTATGTCAGACCGTACCTGCACCGCAGCGGGCAACGCCGCTGCTACTGGTATGCAATTGCCCAAGGTAAGTAACGCAAAGCGCTTTGCATCGCCCACACTGGCCTGCTGCAGTATCTGTGCTGCGACAGGCACAGCCAAACTAGAGCCTGCGCTGTAGCCTACCAGCAGCACTTCATCGGCTTGGTGGGCAGACAAAGCGGCGCTAATTTGCTGGCTCCAGTTGCGCACACGTTCTTCTAGCGCGGCGCTTTCGCGGTGGGCTAGGCAGTTGGCAAAGGCTACTACCCGCAAAAACCAGGTGGTGGGCGTGCGCTGTAGTGCGCGCCAAGCGACGTAGCTGCTGGCCAGTGCGGCAACTGCGGTGGCTGCCACTACAAGCACCGTCGACAACACCCAATAACTAAAAATGGCGTAGGTGATGAACGTAGCTGCAGTCACTGCTAAAAAAGCTGCAATCACCAAGCCATATGGGAACAATGCTGCGCGTACTGTGGCGGGTGCAAGCGCGTGTAGGCAACGTGCTGCACCTGTAGTAGAAAAGCCCCACAGGCTGCGCAAGGCTTGCCGCACTAACTGCAGCGGCGTTCTGGCCCACAGGCTGCGCACACAGTCGTCCCACCCTAAATAATCGAAGGTGGTAGCCACAGGGTGCCCGCCCGCTTGCGAGGTGCACTGCCAGCGCGATGTCGTGCCGTTGTGCCTGCTGCGCGGCTCCAGCACATGTGTAGTACCGCTTAGCAGGTTGTACTTGCCAAGTTCTTGGCTGTGTTTTTGGTAAAAGCTAGACGCACCTTTGGGGTCAAACCCGTCGATAAAAAAAACATGCCTAGTCGTTACCATCGCTGCATTATCCCCAAGTGGATTCAAGCAAATCGCAAACTTTATCTAGCCCGCCAGATTGGGATTGCTGTCGCACATGGTTAAGTGCTGACGAATGCGCGGGGTTTTGACACCAAAACTGCAGCGCTTTGGTCGCTTGGCCCACGTTGGCGTCGCGTGCTAGGCGTTGGCCTACGCGCAGCACGCTGACGTTGCGTGCATTTTCAAACTGGTCGTGCGCGCAGGCTTGGATAATTTGCGGAATGCCCGCTGCCAGAGCCTGTGCGCAAGTGCCTATACCGCCGTGGTGCACGATGGCGCTGCAGTGCGGCAGCAGCGTGGTAAACGGGGCGTAGTTTGCATAGAAAACACCGTCTGTGCGCGCCTGCGGCAACTGCGAAGCATGGGCGCTTAGAAATATGCCGCGCAAGTTGGCGCGCTGCAACGCTGCCTGCCAGGTAGCAAATTGCGCCGCCGCATGGGCCATGGCCGTGCCCAGCATCACCACTACGGGGGCGCTGCCTTGGGCTAAAAATTGCGGCAACCCGTCGGGCAGGGCAGCTTGCGCATCTAGCGTGTAGCGCGGGAAGTCGCCGTATTGCAAGGCGGCTGGGTAGTCTGCCTTGCGCGGCGCAAACCAGTCGGGGAACAGTGTGATACCACGCGGCGCATGCATCCACTGGCCAAAAATGCTGGGCGATTGCACGGGGCTTATCTGCAGCTCGCCGCACACCCTGTCTAGATACGGGCGCGCCATAGGCTCCAGTTTGTAGTGGTCCACCGCTTGCCACAGGTGGCGCAAAAGCCAGCGCGGGGTGCCGCGCGGCCACGAGGTGTGTGCAATGGTAGCGGGGGCCACGCAGCTGCGCAGCATGCTGGGTGCGGTGTAGGCCGTGGTCAGCGCGATGCCCAAATGGTCACGCGCAAGGCGCGCACCCAGCATTTGCGGCCCAGCCAGTACCTGCAGGTTGCTGTGCTGGCGCTGTTGCAGGGCTTTGTACAGCGGTGCAATGCTGGGAGCCAGCAAGGCCCGCCACAGCACGCCCATGCCTTTGACCGGGTGCCACAATTGTGCAGATTGGACACAGGCTTCATAATCAAGCGTAGGGCCTGCATCCACATACTCTAGGCCAGCAGATTCAATAGCTTGCTGGTGTGGGGCGTGTGAGAACATGGCCACGGCGTGACCGCGCTGCACCATGGCATGGCCTACGGCAATAAAAGGGTGTATGTCCCCGGCGCTGCCTACGCTGGCCATCAACAGTTCTGTGGGCAATGTCATAGTTAACCAAGCTTAGCAGAAGCGAAATTACAATCCTTGTTAATTGCAGCCAATTTGGGTGTCACCTCAAAGCACTATTACCTTATGAAAATTCAAACCTCCTCCTTCAAAGCCTACGATATTCGCGGCATTGTGCTTGCCGACCTGAACGAACCGATGGCCGAGGCCTTGGGCAAAGCCTTTGGCACAGCGGCCCTGCGCGAGGGGCAAACCGCAGTGGCTGTAGGACGCGATGGGCGATTAAGCGGCCCGGCGCTGGCCGCAGCGCTGGTTCGAGGCCTGGTAGCAGCGGGGATTGACGTGATTGACGTGGGCATGGTGACCACGCCTATGCTGTACTTTGCGGCCAATACCCTGTGCGAAAGCGGCATTCAGGTGACCGGCAGCCACAACCCCAAGGACTACAACGGTTTTAAGATGGTGCTGGCGGGCAGGGCGATTTATGGCGATGAGATTCAGGTGCTGCGCACCATCATTGAAGACGAGTCGTGGGTGCTGCAAGCCGGTGGCCGCGTGCGCAATATCAGCGTAGATGCGCCGTACCGCGACCGTATCGTCAGCGACATTAAGCTCAAACGGCCCATGAAGATTGTGGTGGACTGTGGTAACGGCGTGGCGGGTGCTACTGCACCGGCTATCTTGCGCGCGATTGGCTGCGAGGTGATTGAACTGTTTAGCGAGGTGGATGGCAACTTTCCTAACCACCACCCCGACCCTAGCAAGCCTGAGAACTTGCAAGACGTGATACGCGCGCTGCAAACCAGCGATGCCGAAGTAGGCTTTGCTTTTGACGGCGACGGCGACCGCCTGGGGGTGGTTACCAAAGACGGCAACGTGATATTTGCTGACCGCCAGATCATGCTGTTTGCGAAAGACGTGCTCAGCCGTGTGCCCGGTGGCACAATTTTGTTTGACGTGAAGTGCACCCAGCGCCTGGCACCGTTTATTGAGGCAGCAGGCGGCAAGGCGATGATGTACAAAACCGGCCACTCGCTGATCAAAGCCAAAATGAAAGAAGTGAACTCGCCTTTTAGCGGCGAGATGAGCGGGCATTTGTTTTTTAAAGAGCGTTGGTTCGGCTTTGACGATGGCACCTACGCAGGCTGCCGGTTGGCCGAAATTTTGAGCGCGCATGCCGACCCGTCAGCTGTTCTGAACGCGCTGCCCACCAGCTTTAGCACGCCCGAGCTGAACGTGCCTTGCGCCGAGGGCGAGCCGCACCGCGTGGTGGCCAAGCTGCAATCTATCGCTACATTTGAGGCACCTGCCAAGGTGTCAGACATCGACGGCCTGCGGGTAGACTGGCCGGACGGCTTTGGCCTGATACGCGGGTCTAACACTACGCCAGTGCTAGTGCTGCGCTTTGAAGGGCATACCCAAGCGGCGCTGCACCGTATTGAGGACGAGATGATGGCGCTGCTAAGGTCGGTCAAACCGGATGCGAAGATTCAAGCGGCGGCGCACTGAGGCACTTGGGAACGCTAGCACTCAAGAACTTGAACGCTTAAGAACTTAAACCGCCATGCACGCCAGTCGTTCGCTATCTTGAACATTCTGATCGTCAAACTCTCTTCGCTAGGCGACGTGGTGCACACCATGCCGGCTGTGCAAGACATTCGCCGCGCGTTGCCCGACGCACAGATTGACTGGGTGGTAGAACCCGGCTTTGCCCCGCTGGTGCAGCGCTGCGGCGGCGTGCACCGCGTGATACCGTGCGCATTGCGGCAGTGGCGCAAAACTTGGTGGCACGCGGCCACACGCGCAGCGTGGAGCGCTTTTAGAGCCGACTTGTCACGCACGCACTACGACGCAGTGATTGACTGCCAAGGCCTGACTAAATCGGCCTTGATTGCCCGCTGCGCACAACTGACTAGCACTGGCAAACGCTACGCGCTGGCCAACCGCACCGATGGCTCGGGCTACGAGGCCCCCACGCGCTGGCTGGCTGATGTGGCAGTGCCCGTACCTGCACACATTCACGCAGTGCAGCGCGCACGGCTGCAGTGTGCGCTGGCGTTGGGCTACAGCTTACCGCCCGCACATACCTCGCTGGAAGGCCAAAATTTAGAGTGTTTTGGCCTTGTAACCCAAGTAAATGCTGCTCAAGCAGCTATGCAATGCATAGCGTTTATCCATGGCACATCGCGTGCTGATAAATGCTGGAGCGAGGCGCATTGGGTGCAGCTAGGCCAACGTTTGTTAGCTCAGGGCTACAGCATCGGCCTGCTGCACGGCAGCGACATGGAAGAGCAGCGCAGCCAGCGCCTAGCGCAGGCACTGCGTATGGACAACAGCCTGCAGGCTGTCAGCGTGGGCAACACCCAACAAAATCCTGCGCAAATACAGGTATGGCCACGCCTGCCGCTAGACGCACTAGCCGACCGCCTAGCCCAGTGCGCCGGTGCCATAGGCGTAGACAGCGGCCTCAGCCACATTGCGGTGGCGCTAGATCTACCGCATGTGCAGCTGTACAACTTTGACACCGCGTGGCGCACGGGGCCGCAAGGCAGGCTGCGCCAACGCAGTGTGGTGGGGCAGCCCGAGCCTACCGTCGACGCGGTGTGGGACGCTTGGCTAGCGGTAAGCGCTGCGGCAGCACCAAGCAAAGCTGTCAACTCGCCACTGCACAAAGCACAAGATAGTCCGCCATACAGCACCGCAGACGCATTAAAAACCAAGGCCACCGATGCATAGCCTGCTGTTGGCTGCGTACAGCACACTTATGTGGATGCTGCAGCCCGTGCTGCGCGCCAAGCTGGCACGCCGCGCCAAGGCCGAGCCTGCCTATGCCCAGCACATGGCAGAGCGCTTTGGCTACTACACACACGCTGCACAACCGGGCCAAGGCACCCCAGTGGTGTGGGTGCACGCCGTGTCGCTGGGCGAAACGCGCGCTGCGGCCATTTTGCTAGCGCAGCTGCGCAGCCAGTTGCCGGGCATGCGCCTACTACTTACCCACAGCACCGCCACAGGCCGTGCAGAGGGTGCCAAGCTGCTGCAGCCGGATGATGTGCAGGCGTGGCTGCCGTGGGACACGCTAGGCGCAACGCAGCGCTTCTTGCGGCACTTTAGGCCGCACATCGGCATCTTGATGGAGACAGAAATATGGCCCAGCCTGTGCGCGCAGGCCCAGAGTGCGCGGGTACCGCTGGTATTGGCCAACGCGCGGCTGAATGCTCAATCGCTGCACGCCGCTCAGCGCGTGGCTTGGTTGGCACGCCCAGCCTACGCATCGCTAGCGCAGGTGTGGGCGCAAACCGAGGCTGACGCACAGCGCTTGGCCACCATCGGTGCACAGCACATCAGCGTGCAAGGCAATTTGAAGTACGACATCGCGCTAGACGCTGCGCAAGTGGCGCAGGGCCTTGCGTGGCAGCAGGCCAGTCACCGCCCAGTCATCATGCTGGCCAGCAGCCGAGAGGGTGAAGAAGCCCTATTTTTACAAGCCATTTCGGCCTTGAAGGCCGTAGAACCTGCTCAAGCAGCTATGCTAAATATAGCGAATAAGCGTAACATCAACGATGTGCAATGGCTGATCGTACCGCGCCATCCACAGCGCTTTGATGAAGTGGCGGCGCTGATTGGGCAAGCCGGTTTTAGCGTATCGCGCCGCTCGAACTGGGGTATGACGATAGATACTAAGTCAGACACTGAGACAGACACCGGCAATGCGGCTGAGAAGGGCGCTGCATTGCCGGCCACGCACGGCGTAGCGGCTGCAGCAGCGCCAGCACAGGTGTGGCTAGGAGATTCGCTAGGCGAGATGGCGCTGTACTACAGCTTGTCGCACAGCGCCTTGCTAGGCGGCAGCTTTGCGCCTTTAGGCGGGCAAAACCTCATCGAAGGCATTGCCGCAGGCTGCCCTGTAGTCATGGGGCAACACACTTTTAACTTTGCAGACGCTGCCGCAACTGCGCAAGCGCAGGGTGCTGCGCTGCGTGTGGTGGACATGGCGCAAGGTGTCTCAACTGTCGTGGAACTTGTGATGTCTTCAGCACAATTGAAGACGATGCAGGTAGCTGGTGAGCATTGGCTGTCGGCATCACGCGGAGCGGCGCAGCGGACAGCTCAGGCGGTAGTCAGTGCCATGCCTGCACCGCCAGACTAAACCAGTCCATACAATTTAATTTACCCGCACCATCCAAGCGCGCATATGATTATTGGCCGCATGCACTGGCTGCACATTACTACGCATGGCCCAAGTTAGCATTTGTCGATGCACAGGCAGATGGTACACATTGTCATAGTGCAAGCCGAAGCCTCGCAATTCAAAGTGGGTGAATCATGGCGGCTTAAAGAACAAAACGTGGGTGACAAAAAAGAACCTGGGGAGTACACCAACACTGTGTATTCGGTAGAAGCCGACAAAGTCATGTTTGCTGGTCAAGACACCGCGTGCAAGTACTGGTGGGAATACAACCCCATAAAGCTTCGCTATGTGGCACTCTGCACCAACGACGATAAAGCAGACAAAAGAATAAGCCGAAAAACCCGCGGCCTTACCAAAGACAAGCTGCTGTTTGCATTTCCAATGGCCGTAGGCAGCATCTGGGCGTACAAATCGTTTTGCGAAGACGGTGCTAACAAGGGCGATAGTGAGACAGATGCCAAGGTGGTGGCTTATGAAAAAGTAATCGCACCCGCAGGCACGTTTGACGCTTTTAAGATTGAGTACCTTGGCTTTTGATACAACCGTATCGCAGGTGGCTCAGGCCGCCAGCAGCGCACCATATGGTATGCGCCTGAGGTTAACGCGGTGTTAAGAGTGAGCTTAAAAACTCTACCAACCACGGCGGAGAGCATTACACCTAAGAGCTAATGGAATGCAAACCTGCGCCTTGATGTTAGCTAGGTTCGCATTTTGATGCTATGATGCGTTGATGCGAACTACTCTTGACATACCTGAACCCGTATTGCGCGAGCTAAAAACTCGCGCAGTTTCTAACGGGCAAAGCTTAAAAGCACTGCTTAATGACTTGATTGAGCGTGCCATGCGCTTGCCTGACGCTTCTGCTGAAGTTAGGGCAAGCTTAGCAAACACATTGCCTGTTTTGGTTCGCCTGCAGTCGCCCACGCCGCTGGCGCAGCAGGGCTTAGCTAGCACCGCGCAGTTGTCGGACCAATTGCTGGATGATGATTTGGCCAAACTCAGGCGCATTGGTTTTATCCAGTAATGGCGCGCGATTTACTGGATGTCAACGTTTGGCTGGCGTTAGCGCACCCCGGCCATACGCACCACGCTGCCGCTAAAAATTATTGGCTGTCAGCTACTGAGCCCATGGCTTTTTGTCGCACCACCATGCAAGGGTTTTTTCGGCTGGTGACACAAACTGCAGTGATGGGCGCGGCGGCTCACACTGCAGCCGAGGCTTGGACAATTTACAGTGCGCACTTGGCCAGTGGACGTGTGCAGTGGGTCACCGAGCCCGCTAGCATTGAAGTGCAGCTGCGGGCTTTAACGCTGCGAGATACATTCCAGCAGCGTGATTGGACTGATGCCTATTTGGCTAGTTTTGCGATGACTGCGGGTTGTCGTATGGTGTCTTTTGACAAAGGCTTTGCACAGTACGAGGGGCTGCAGTTTTTGCAGCTTAATCACTAGCTTGAGCCCAGGTTAACTGCTCAAGCAGCTATAAATTTAGTAGCGGCTAGCTACCCGCCCGTGCCAACAACCACTGCATATACCGCGCCACCCCCGTCTGCACATCCGCAAACTGATGATTACACCCCGCAGCGCGCAGTGCTGTCATGTCGGCTTGGGTATAGCTTTGGTACTTGCCACGCAAGCTGTCTGGGAAAGGGATGTAGTTCAACACGTCAGCCACTCTGGCAGCCGGTTGCAATGTGTTGACTACGGCACTGGCTACGTCGTTAAACGGCTGCGCACGGCCCGTACCCAGATTAAAAATACCAGATTTTTCTGGATAATCAAAGAACCATAAGTTCACCGCCACCACATCATCTACCGATATAAAGTCGCGCATTTGCGCACCCGGGCCGTAGCCACCGTATTCGCCAAACAGCTTGACATGACCGTGCTCTTTGAATTGGTTGAACTGGTGAAAAGCGACGCTAGCCATGCGGCCTTTGTGCTGCTCACGGTTGCCGTAAACATTGAAGTAGCGAAAGCCGACGACTTGGCTCTTGGTGTTTTCAAACTTGTTGCCCAGCAAATGGCGCAAACGCTTATCGAAAAGCAACTTTGAGTAACCGTAGACATTTAGCGGCTGTTCGTAATCAGGTGATTCAATGAAGGTGTCGCTGCCGCCGTAAGTAGCAGCTGAAGATGCGTAGAGCAGCCGTGTGCCTTGGGCTTGGCAAGCAGTGAACAGATCGCAGGACACGCGGTAGTTGTTGTCCATCATGTATTGGCCGTTCTGTTCCATGGTGTCGCTGCAAGCACCTTCATGGAAAACGGCTTCTACTTTG
>JAYSWJ010000283.1:0-19829 GCA_043718065.1 Polaromonas sp. | reverse complement strand
TTTAGCACGGTGCTGGGGCTGCAGCTCATTTAAACCTAAAGGCTGTAGAACTATTAAGGCGCGCGCTGCATCCAAAGACTGCTGTGCTTGCGTATCTGTATGGATATCGCGGTACAAATCTGTACCCGTCAGCGCCACCACTAGGCCCGAAGGGCCGCGCTGCGCGTGCCATGCGGCGACCGATGTGGCGCTGCGGCGCGCGTGTAAGGCAATTAAGATGTTGTCCGGCACAGAATGTACGGCGTCATCAGGCCAGGCTTGTGTAATGCGGGTACGATAATGTCGACTAAGAAGCTTAGCCCAGCGTTTGGCGGTTTGCCAATTGCCATTATTGGCATCTGACAAGGCGGGGCTGACGATAACGAGGTGTTTGGAGTCCATGACAACGCAAATTATGCCCCGCAAAGTGGCCGATAACTGCAGCGACCATAGCGATCGCAACCTAGCTGCTAACGATGCAGGGCCACACGCTGCCGCATTGCTTGGAGCCGTGCCCGACTGGCGCCGTGCCGACGCCGTGCAACTAGCTACAGGCCTGCGCGCTATCCGCCAGCAAACACTGCAAGTATTTGACGCCTACGTAGCCGCTGGCGCGCTGCATGTGCCGTTCAAAGAAGAATTTAACCCGCCGCTATGGGAGCTGGGCCACCTTGGTTGGTACCAAGAATTTTGGATTGGCCGCAATACGCAGCGCAGCACAGGCCTACGCTACAACGACGCGCTGCCCCGTACGCCATCGCTGCAAGCCCATGGCGACAGTTGGTACGACTCGTCCACCGTGTCGCATGCCAGCCGCTGGCATTTGCCGCTGCTAGATGCCGATGCCTGCAAGGGCTACCTAGCCGCTACGTTGGAGCAAACCTTGGCGCTACTGGCTGTTGCCGGCACAGGTGACGATGCGCTGTACTTCTACCGCTTAGTTCTATTGCACGAAGCCATGCACCTTGAGGCCGCCGTATACATGGCACAGGCGCTGGGTGTGCCACTGGGTCATTTGCCAGATACTATTAATACCATAGCTGTTCGAGCAGGTAATACATGGTCTACAGGCCAATTAAGCATAAAAAACATGGTTTGGATATTAGGTAGCTCAGCCGCCAGCGGCTTTGTGTTCGATAACGAGTTAGGTGCATACACGGTGCAGCTTGCAGCGTTTGCCATAGACGCGCAAGCTGTGACTTGGGGCGAGTATCTGGCCTACGTGCACAGCACATGTTGTGCGCTGCCACGCTATGTGCGCCTAGCGCATGGTGCAGCGCAAGGGGCCGCCGCTTATGAGCAACAAGTGTTTGGCCAATGGCAAGCTATAGACCCGCAGCAAAGCGCTGTGCACTTGGGCCATGCAGAGGTATTGGCCTACTGCGCCCATGTTGGCAGGCGCTTGCCTACCGAGGCCGAATGGGAGTGCGCAGCTATGACGCAGCCCGGTTTTGCCTGGGGCCAAGTGTGGGAATGGACTGCCAGCACGTTTGCGCCGTTTCTCGGTTTTGTAGCCCACCCTTACCGCGATTATTCTGAGCCGTGGTTTCACACCCGCCCCGTACTGCGCGGTGCTTGCGCGGCCACCCAGCCCATGCTGCGGTCGCCTAAATATCGCAACTACTTTATGCCGCAGCGCACTGATATTTACGCAGGGTTTCGCACCTGTGGTTTGTAGTTTTTGCGGATGCGCTGGCCACCAAGGGCAGTCTCAATAACCCTCGGGTAATTCAGGTCTTCAGTTACCTGCCCAAATCACTGCAAAATACCCGCGCTCATCGGTCCAAGCTTGGGTGCTAGCAAAACCTGCAGCAATGAGCAGCGCAGAAAAATTGTCTACCGTCCATTTGTACGAATTCTCGGTGTGAATGCGCTCACCTGCTGAAAAGGCGCGCTCGCAGGGTTGGCCGTCTAATGCCCAGCGCACAGTCAGTGCCTTGCGTGCTTCTAAATGCATTTCAATGCGCGACAACTTGGCATTAAAAAATGCCACGTGTTGCCAGTCGCGCACATCAAAGTGGCTGCCCAGCAGCGTATTGATGTGGCGCAGCATGTTCAGGTTAAATGCGCCAGTAACGCCCAGCGGGTCGTCGTAGGCAGGTTCTAAAACGTCGATGGCTTTGACCAAATCTACGCCAATCAATACACCGCCACCGGGCTTGCCTTGTGCGCACAGCCGCTGCACGCGCTGCAAAAACGCAAGGGCCTCATCGGGCGCAAAGTTGCCAATGCTGGAGCCGGGATAAAAGCCGACGATGGGGTGTTGAGCCGCTTGTGCCAACAAATCTGCAGGTAAGTTCAAAGTGCTTGAAAAATCCATGCCCACACCTGCCATGCTGATGCTGGGGTGTTGCTCACTTAAACCCGTAAGAACACTGCGCAAATAGGCCGCTGATATATCCACCGCTACATACTGGTTAGGTTGTAGCGCAACAAACAAGCTGGCGGCTTTGGCGCAACTGCCCGCGCCTAGGTCAACCAGGCAGGCACCAGAGGGCAAGGTGCGCGATAAAACCTCGCGTTGGTCTGCAAAAATAGCTGCCTCGGTGCGGGTGGGGTAGTACTCGGGCAGCTCGGTAATGGCATCAAACAAGCGCGAGCCTAGGCTGTCGTACAGGTATTTAGGTGACGTGTGGGCTTGCGTTGCACGCAGGCCGTGGCTCAGTTCGGTGCGTACAGCGCTAGGGTCTGCAGCGTACAGGTCATAAAAGCGCAATGCGGGCATAAAACAGGCAAGGTAAGTGAAATGTGGTGGTGTAAGAAACCGGGCGTGCGCCAGACTATGGTTTGTCTCGTGTTGCATTGCCATCTTACACGGGCTGTACGGTAGTCTGTTTGCGTAGCTAGTACATTAATGATGTTGTTTTGGATGCGGTTAGGGATGCGGTTAGGTAAGCTGCTTGCCTGCACGGTTTTTCGAATCCTGAGACAATTCAGTTGTTGTCCCACAAAGGGACTTTTTATGGGATGTAGTATGCGTCGTCTAGTTTTGAAATCGTGGGTGGTAGCCGCTGTTTTGGCGGCAACGGGGGCTGCATTTGCGCAGCAAGCTTCGCAACAAGTGTTTCGCATTACCGCTATTCCTGATGAATCGCCCACCGAACTAGCGCGCAAAGCGCAGCCGCTGATCAAATACCTGGAAGCCAAACTGGGCATGAAGGTAGAGTACACCCCCGTGACCGACTACGCTGCGGCTGTAGAGGCGCTGGCCAATAAACAAGTGGACTTGGCTTGGTTTGGCGGCTTTACCTTTGTGCAGGCCAATGTGCGCTCGGGCGGCAAGGCGGTGCCACTGGTGCAGCGCGAAGAAGACGAAAAATTTAAATCAGTCTTCATCACCACCGACGCGTCGATTAAATCGCTGGCCGACTTAAAAGGCAAAACTTTAAGCTTTGGTTCGCAGTCCAGCACTTCGGGTCACCTCATGCCGCGCAGCTTTTTGCTAGACGCCAAGGTCGACCCGGATAAAGATTTAAAGCGCGTAGCCTTCTCGGGTGCACATGACGCCACCATTGCCTCCGTGGCCGCAGGCAAGGTAGACGCAGGCGCGTTGAACATGTCGGTGTGGGAAAAGTTTGTGGCCGACAAAAAGGTAGACCCTGCAGCCGTGCGCGTGTTCTACACCACGCCTGGCTACTTTGACTACAACTGGACCGTGCATGCCGACATGCCCGCCGCTACCAAAGAAAAGTTAACCAAAGCGTTTTTAGATTTGAATAAAAACACGCCCGAAGGTAAAGAAATTTTAGAACTGCAACGTGCCACGCGCTTTGTACCTACCAAGGCCGAGAACTACAAAGGCATTGAGGCGGCGGCTAAAAATGCTGGCCTGTTGAAGTAATCTACCCATCTGCTCTCGTAGGCTACGCACTATGAATTGCATAGCTGCTTGAGCAGGTTTTACTTGGGTTAGAGGCCATATTCATATAAAAAACTAGTCTCCAGAGCCTTATTCATGCATATTTCCTTAGGCCAAGTCAGTGCGCGCCATCCGGCCGCGGCTGCTTCCGCACCAGCGGCTATGCACGGCATTACGCTAGAGGTATTGGCAGGTGAGCATGTGGCGGTGATTGGCCCGTCAGGCGCTGGTAAAACCACCTTGCTGCACGCACTAGCTTGCGCACTGCGTGTATCGTCGGGTACGGTGCAGCTAGATGGCCGCGATCCATGGGCATTGTCGGCGGCCGATTTGCAAGTATTGCGCGGGCAGCTTTTTTTGGCACCGCAGGTGCCGCCGCTGCCACCACGCCAGCGCGTGATAACAGCCGTGTTGGCAGGGCGCTTACCGCAGCAGTCGCTGTGGGCCAGCTTAAGAAGCTTGTTCTACCCTAGCAACATTCCGCTGGCAGACGCTGCGCTGGCGCGCTTCGACTTGAGTGAAAAACTTTTTGAGCGTGTAGACCGCCTGTCGGGCGGCGAACGCCAGCGCGTAGGCTTGGCCCGCGCGCTGGCCAGCGATGCCAAGCTACTGCTGGTGGACGAGCCGCTGAGCGCGCTGGACCCAACCCGCGCGGTGCAGGCTGTCACCACGCTCACGCAGGTGGCGCGAGAGAAGGGGGCTACCTTAGTGGCCACTTTGCACCATGTAGAGATGGCGCTGCAGCATTTTCCGCGCATCATTGGCATGCGGGGCGGTGAGGTGGCTTTTGACTTGGCTGCCGCGCAAGTGACCCCTGTGCACCTGCACGATTTGTATGCCCAGCACCTGCACGAGCTGACAGGCCCTGCGCCCGAGGTAGTTGACATGCCCGCTGCTATGCCGCTGCCTGCGGTGATGCACTGCCGATAAACAGCATGGCTAGCGTGGCAGCTTCTTCCCCTGCGCCTGCATTGCGCGACCCTGCATGGTCGGGCCGTGTGTTTTGGATGCTGGCGGCTGCGGTACTGCTGTGGCCCATGCTGGTGCTCACCGAATTCAAACCGTGGACCTTGTTTGAAGCGGCTAGTTTGAAACCATCGCTGCGGTTTTTAGGTGATTTTTTCCCACCCAGAGTAGACAGCGAGTTTTTATTATTAGTGGCCAAAGAGACATGGCGCACCGTGGCCATGGCCACTGCCGGTATTGCACTGGCACTGGTGCTAGCCGTGCCGCTGGCCTTGCTATCGGTGCGGGTGCTGTCGGTATCTGCGCTGGCAGGCCGTATGGACGCGCTGCCCAGCGTGCTGCGCATGCTGATGCGCTGGCTGATGATTGTGCTGCGCAGCGTGCCCGAGTTGATCTGGGCTTTGATCTTTGTCCGCGTAGTGGGCCTAGGGCCCACAGCGGGTGTGGTGGCCATTGCCCTCACGTATGGCGGCATGCTGGGCAAGGTGTATGCCGAGATTTTAGAAAGCGGCGAGGGCCACGCCACGCAAAGCCTGCTGCGCAACGGCAGCGGCCGCTTGCAAGCCTTCTTCTACGGCCTGCTGCCGCAAAACGCGGCCGAGCTGACCAGCTACACCGTGTACCGCTGGGAATGCGCTATTCGCAGCTCGGCTGTGCTGGGCTTTGTGGGTGCGGGCGGCTTGGGCCAGCTGATGGACTCGTCGATGAAAATGTTCAGCGGCTCTGAAGTAGCCACCATACTGCTGGTGTTTATGGCACTGGTGTGGTTGGCCGACCGCGCCAGCGCTTGGCTGCGCGTGCAACTAGGGTGATATGGTGAACATGCCCCATCACACCTCCACAGTGGCTGCCAACGAACGTTTTCGCCTGCCGCCACCGATGTTTGACGCACGCTGCAAGGCCTGCTGGTTTGTCTTTGGCCTGATCTGTTTGACCATTGCCAGTTTTTGGACACTGGATTTGAAATGGGCACAGTTTTTTAGCGCAGACGCTGCGCGCAAAATGGGCAGGTTTGTCGGTGAATTGCTAGTGCCGGAAGTCAGCAGCAAATTTTTAACCAAATTATTTTGGGCTACGTGTGAAACGTTGGCCATGAGCGCACTGGGCACATTGATAGCTGCTGTACTGGGCCTGGCACTGGCGCTGCCCGCCAGCAAGGCGTACGCCACCGACCCGGCACGCTGGCGCGGCATCACCCGCTTGCTGCTAAACGCACTGCGCAGCATCCCAGAGCTTGTGTGGGCGGCGCTGCTGCTGATCAGCGCCGGGCTGGGGCCGTTTGCAGGCACGCTGGCGCTGGCGCTGCACACCACAGGGGTGCTGGGCCGTTTGTTTGCCGAGAGCTTTGAAAACGCCCCCACCGGCCCGGCGTTTGCCCTGCGCACACGCGGCGTGCCCGAAGGCCGCGTGTTTTGGTACGCCACCTTTCCACAAGTGTTGCCGCAGTTGCTAAGCTACACCCTGTACCGCTGGGAAAATAACATTCGCGCCGCCGCCGTGCTGGGCGTGGTGGGTGCGGGCGGCCTAGGGCAAATGCTTGCCTACCACATGGGGCTGTTCCAGATGGGCGAGACCAGTAGTATTTTGATATCCATGATGCTGCTGGTGGGGGTGGTTGACGCCTTGAGTTTCTGGTCGCGCAGGGTGATGGCGCGGTAAATGCCTTCGAATTGCTGATGTGTTTGCTGGCCTAACGCTGGTTTAGGTTGCTTGCCTAGTACGCACAGCGTTCGTTGTTCTGGCACGCATGCTGCTGTGGCGTGTGTCCCATGCCAAACGGACCTGCGGCCCTTTATTGTTTGTCATGGGCATACCGTGCGGTGCCGCGCGACCGCGAAGTGCTAGGACAGTAAAACCTCAGTGTACTATAAATTCAATAGCTGCTTGAGAAGGTTTTACTTGGGTTACAAGCACTTTCCATTGAAAAAACTCCCCCAAAACACCCCAAAACCGCCACAAAGCCCGCAGGCCAGGTTGACATAGGTGTACCGTGCGGTGTTGCGTGACAGCGAGTCGTCAGGAAAAAGCAGGGTCAACAAACGCCAAAGTAACCTGCTGCACACAGTTGGTTTGTGTCGGCAGTCGCGCCAAACCAATAGCGCTAGCCTACAATGGTTTATATGATTTCACGCGAACCTACTATTGAACGTTTGGCCATAGCCAAACAACTGCTGCTCACTCCTTTTGGCTTGGACGAAACCCATCTGATTAAAGCCCTGGCCGAGATCCGGTCGCACGGCGTAGACGATGCTGATTTGTACTTTCAAACCACCCGCTCTGAGGGCTGGAGCTTGGAAGAAGGCATTGTCAAAACCGGCAGTTTTAGCATTGACCAAGGGGTGGGCGTACGCGCTGTGAGCGGCGAGAAAACAGCGTTTGCTTACTCAGACGATATTTCTTGGGCCAGCTTGCTCGACGCTGCGCATACGGTGCGTTCCATCTCCAGCGCAGCTAAATCGGCCAAAGTCAAAGTCAACCCTGTGCGCGTATCGCCTGCCAGGTCGTTGTACAACGGCTTAGACCCGATTGCCTCGATGGACAGCACGGCCAAAGTAGCTTTGCTAGGCCGGGTAGAAAAAATGGCCCGCGCCAAAGACCCGCGCGTGGTGCAAGTGATGGCAGGCCTAGCCAGTGAATACGATGTAGTGATGGTGGCACGCGCTGACGGCACGCTGGCGGCGGATGTACGCCCGCTGGTGCGATTGTCGGTGACGGTGATTGCCGAGCAAAAAGTCGCTGCCAAAGGCAAAACCGAGATGCGCCGCGAGATGGGTTCTGGTGGGGGCGGTGGTCGCTTTGGGCTGGCTTATTTTGACGACGCACGGATTGAAGAATACGTGCAAGACGCCGTGCACGCCGCCTTGACCAATTTAGATTCGCGCCCCGCGCCTGCCGGCCAAATGACCGTGGTGCTCGGCCCTGGCTGGCCCGGTGTGCTGCTGCATGAGGCTGTGGGCCACGGGCTAGAGGGCGATTTCAACCGCAAAGGCTCTAGCGCCTTCAGCGGCATGATAGGTAAGCGCGTAGCGGCCAAGGGCGTAACGGTGCTAGACAACGGCACAATTGCCGACCGCCGTGGCTCGCTGAACGTGGACGACGAGGGTCATGTGTCGCAGCGCAATGTGCTGATTGAGGACGGTATTTTGCGAGGCTACATTCAAGACAGCATGAACGCCCGATTAATGGGTGTCAAACCTACAGGTAACGCGCGTCGCGAGAGCTATGCCCATGTGCCCATGCCGCGTATGACCAATACCTACATGCTGGGTGGCGACAAGACCAAAGAAGAAATCATTGCCAGCATGGACAAAGGGCTGTACGCCACCAATTTTGGCGGTGGTCAAGTTGACATTACCTCAGGCAAGTTTGTATTTTCTGCCAGCGAGGCCTATTGGGTCGAAAAAGGAAAGATTGTGTACCCCGTTAAGGGCGCCACTATCGTAGGTTCGGGCCCAGAATCGCTGAAGAAGATCACCATGATTGGCAATGACATGGCGCTGGACTCAGGTGTTGGCGTGTGCGGCAAAGAAGGCCAAAGCGTGCCCGTAGGCGTGGGGCAGCCTACACTGCGCATTGAAGGTTTGACGGTGGGCGGAACTGCTTAACCAATTACGCCAAAATTATCACACTTTGCCTTCATAAAGTGTAATTTTGCTCATGATTTATGAGTTCCTATTAGACATAGATACGTATACTCGCCAATTGACTTGTAACTAGGCGTTTACATCTGGCTCCTAGTAGATTTTGTGGGGTACAACCTTGCCATGACCAGTAATTCTCGTTTTCAGCTTAACCCAGAAACTGGCTTGCCCGACATGCGAGATTTTGCAGAGTTTGGGGACGCTTTGCGTTCTATGGCCAGCGATGCTGAGTCGATTAAGTTGTCTGACGGCATGGGTGAGCTATCCACTGCTATTGAAAACGTAGGCCTAGCGCTATCAGCCCACCAGCGCGGCGCTATGATTGGCCCGCTGTTGGTCGATTTGCTCACTGCGCTGCGCAAACACCGCCAGCTAGTGGTGAATTTGTCTGAGACTTGGCGCGTGCTGTACGAGTATGCATCCTACCTTGCTGCACTAAACAACTTTAGGGTACTGATTGGCCAATGGCTAGTAGAGCGCAACATCAGCGGTGACAACCAAGTAGTGATCGACGATTTTGAGATGATTGGCTGGCGCACCTTGGGAGAAGGCCTGATGATGATCGACATGCATGAGCAAGCCCGCGCGCATGCCCAAGATGGGTCTGGCATGGTGCCTCTAGACGATTCTCGTTTGGCGCGTGCTAAGCAGTGGTGGGGCCAATTGCGCGGCTAACGGTGCACAGCTTATGCGGCTATTGGTCGGGCGAGCGGTAACCTAGCCTTGGTAAACGTGACTTTTATAGGCACTTCTTTTATCTCGTGTTAACATACTCTCAATGATAAATTTCTTTTACTTTTATTTTTGGTTCTCGGTCCCAGCGGATGAGAGGCGAAAAGTTTAACTAAACACTAGTCACCCACTCAAACCGCCGGCTCCATAGCAAGGCGGTTTTTTTTTACCTGTTATTTATTCGTAGTCACCCTCAGGAGCAACAGCATGACCCTTACAACACACCAGTCTCAAGATGCGTGGTATCCACCTGGCGCCCAGCCTGTAGACCGTACCAGCCAAACCGACGACGAACGCATTAAGGACATTACCGTGTTGCCCCCTCCAGAGCATTTGATTCGATTTTTCCCGATTCGTGGCACCCCGGTGGAGTCGCTCATCAGCAGCACTCGCCGCAATATTCAGCGCATCATGGCCGGCACAGATGACCGTTTGTTGGTGGTGATTGGGCCCTGCTCCATTCACGACCCAGTAGCCGCAACAGACTACGCCCGCCGTCTCAAAGAGCAGCGCATAAAGTACGCCGATACGCTGGAAATTGTGATGCGCGTGTACTTTGAAAAGCCCCGCACCACCGTCGGCTGGAAGGGCCTGATCAACGACCCGTACCTTGACGAGAGCTACCGTATTGACGAGGGCTTGCGCATAGCGCGCCAAGTACTCATTGAAATTAACCGCTTGGGGCTGCCTGCAGGCAGTGAGTTTTTAGACGTTATCTCGCCGCAATACATTGGTGACTTGATAGCCTGGGGTGCGATTGGGGCGCGCACAACAGAAAGCCAAGTTCACCGCGAGCTGGCCTCGGGCTTGTCGGCACCGATAGGGTTTAAAAATGGCACCGATGGCAACATCAAGATCGCCACAGATGCGATTCAAGCCGCCGCACGCGGACACCATTTTTTGTCCGTACACAAAAACGGGCAGGTTGCCATTGTGCAAACCAATGGCAACCAAGACTGCCATGTCATTCTGCGTGGCGGCAAAGCGCCTAACTATGATGCTGCCAGCGTTGACTCTGCGTGTAATGACCTCAAGTCAGCCGGTTTACCAGAGACCTTGATGGTGGACTGTAGCCACGCTAACAGCTCTAAACAGCATACAAAGCAAAGCGAAGTGGCCCGCGACATTGCCGCCCAAGTAGCGGGTGGATCGCGCAAGGTATTTGGGGTCATGGTGGAGAGCCATCTAGAAGATGGGGCTCAGAAATTTAGCCCCGGTAAAGATAATCCACAAAGTCTGCGCTACGGTCAAAGCATTACAGACGCTTGCTTAGGATGGGACGCCTCGGTGAATGTTCTAGAAATGTTATCGGACGGCGTGCGCAAACGCCGTAATTTGTAACAGACACTAACTACCCGTACTTATACAAATGTAGCATTGACCAGAAAGGTAAAACCACTTAAATTGTGGTTTAGGAGAGTTTGCTAGGTATAAAGTAATAAACCGCCTGCAACAACACGTAAGTATGGAGCAACCTGTTTTACGCTTAGGCCTTCTCGGCTTTACAGATGCAGAAAAGTCAAAAGTGATGGAGACGATCGCTCAGCCAAATGCTGGCTGGCCTCGTTGGGAGCTGGCCGATTTTGAAATGGCTGATGCATGGTGCATTCAAGGTAGCAGCGTACAGCACGAGCAGGGTAACACTGTACGGGTTGGCACATTGCAAGCTAGCCAACCCACCATCAGCCTTAACCCCAGCGAAATCACACGGCCCACTGCGTTTACAGAACCTCTGCCAGCGGGTCTTCAAGCGGTAGAGATGGTTAACTTTAGCACCCCGCAACTAATGCGTGTTGGTTTGCAACGCTTTGAGGCATGGTTACGGCCTTTGAGGGCGCAGTTTGCGCTAGGGTGCGAGTTGATATCGCGTGAACGCGAGCTAGTGCAAGGTATTTACCATGTGATTGACCACCACGGTAAATTGCTTGCGATTATCAATCTATTTAAATGGACAGCAGCCTTGCTACCCATAGCCCGCCCGGTAGATTTTGAAGAAGCCAATTGGGCGCAACGTCCTAGCATGGCTACAGATGTACCTGCAGGGTTTGTGTCCATCAGCGTAGCGCAATTGATGTGGAGCTATGCGGTGCGCACCACACAAAACGTACTGCCAATACGGTATAAAAAAGACAAAATCTATTTGCGCAAGCTACCTAACTTACCTCTAACATACCTGCGTGATGAGCATTTGGTGGTGTTGAGGGCGTTGAGTTCCAAGCCGCTCAAGTTTGCTGAGCTTGCGCAAATGACGCAGGTGCCAGACGTTATGTTGGCTCGGGCCTTGGCAGCGTTGTATTTTGCGGGGTCTATCACAACCAAAAAATCTGCTGCAGGGCAACTGGAAAAACTGCGATCGCCAGTTGGCGACCAAAGCAGCCTGCCGCCGGATACGTTACCTGGCTTGGGCATGATGCGACCTGGATATTTACTAGACTCGGGCAGTGCTTCTTACCCTGGTGCGCTATCAGATATGACAGCACCGGCACCGTTCTTCGATCCTAAGCGCAATTGAGCTTTTTCAGCAGTGCGCTGTGTACGCCGCCAAAACCACCGTTGCTCATACACACTACATGATCACCAGGCAGTGTTACCTCAGTAATTTGAGCTATTAATTCTTGAACAGATGCCGCTGTTTGCGCGCGCGCACCCATAGGGGCTAGGGCTTGCGCAGGATCCCAGTCCAGCCCCGCAGTGTGGCAAAAAGCTTTGTCAGCAGCTTCCAAGCTCCACGGCAATTGTTGCTTCATCGTGCCTAGTTTCATAGTGTTGCTGCGCGGCTCAAATGCAGCAAAGATCCGCTGATGGCGGGTGCTCGGGTTGGCATCAAGTTGCGCGCGCAGCCCATCTAATGTCAGTCTTATAGCAGTAGGGTGGTGTGCAAAATCGTCATATACGGTGACACCGGCTGCAACACCGCGCACCTCCATTCGGCGTTTAACGTTTTGAAAACTTGCCAAAGCAGTGGCTGACACAGCCAGAGGTACTTCCACATGCAGCGCTGCGCAAATCGCTGCTAGAGCATTCATCTGGTTATGGCTGCCGCTCAAAGCCCACTGAACATGCCCACAAGTAGCTTGACCACGTTGCATTACTGCAAAGTTGCTGTGCGTACCACTAGCTGCAATGTCTGATGTAGCAGCGCCAAAGCTGGTGACACCACTATAGCAACCCATGTGCAGTACGCGTTGCAAACTCTCTTCTAAGCCGTTGTAGATCACTTGGCCGTTGGCAGGTACTGTGCGTAGCAAATGGTGAAACTGACGCTCTATAGCTTCAAGATTGTCAAATATATCGGCGTGGTCAAACTCTAAATTATTAAGCACCACGGTGCGCGGACGGTAGTGCACAAATTTGCTGCGTTTGTCAAAAAAGGCAGTGTCGTATTCGTCCGCCTCGATAACGAAATAGCGGGATCCAAGCCTTGCTGATACACCGAAATTTAGTGGTACACCACCTATCAAAAAACCAGGTTGCAATCCCGCACACTCCAAAATCCAGGCCAGCATGGACGTAGTGGTGGTTTTACCGTGTGTGCCGGCCACTGCCAGTACATGCTTGCCTTGCAAAATATGCTCACTAAGCCATTGTGGCCCACTTGTATATGGCAAACCTTGGTTCAAAATAGCTTCCATTAAAGGAAGTTTGGCACTTCCGTCGGCCAAGCGCGCGCGGCTGACTACGTTGCCCACTACATACATATCAATTTTTGGGGAAACTTGATCGGCACCAAACCCTTCAATTACATCTATGCCCAAAGATCGTAATTGATCGCTCATGGGCGGGTAGACACCTGCATCACAACCTGTGACACTGTGCCCCGCCTCGCGTGCTAAGGCGGCAAGACCGCCCATGAAAGTACCACAAATGCCTAAAATATGTATGTGCATACATCCGATTGTAGATAACTGGAGTGGCAAGTTTCTACAATGCAGTCATGCAAGATATTCAATTGGACATTGCGGCTACGGCGGCCCGCATGGTGGTCGAGGAGGGGCTTGAATACGGGCCGGCAAAACGCCGCGCGGTTAAACAACTAGGCTTGTCCAAGCGCACTCCACTGCCAGATAATGACACCCTAGAGGCTGAAGTGCGTGACTACATTGAGCTGTTTTGCAGCGATACTCAGCCGGCACAGCTGCAGGCCTTGCGCCAGTTAGCCTTGGTTTGGATGGAGCGGTTGTTGGCATACAGGCCGCACTTGGGTGGCGCTGTTTGGCATGGTACGGCCACTAGACTGTCCGATGTTTACCTGCAACTTTTCTGCGATGACTCTAAATCTGCTGAAATAGCTTTGATAGACCATAACGTGCAATATGCTGTGGGCAGCGTGACGGGACTGCATGGAGATACGGTAGATGCACTGAGCCTGCATAGTTTTTGCCCTGGTCTTAATGAAATGGTAGGCGTGCATTTGATGATCTACGACTATGATGATATGCGTGGCGCATTAAAAGAGGATCGTCAAGGCCGCAGTCCTCGCGGCAACATGGCAGCACTTAAAGAACTTTTAACAGCAAATGGTTAATAATCCCGACAAATTTACCTTGCACTCGATTTCCCGCAGGGCTGTAATGGCGACCGCTGGAGTGGTGGCCACTGTAGCTGGAATCGGCTTTGCATGGCGTCAAGAGAACTTTGCACCTGTGGCAGACGATGCTGCACTGACTGCTTTGTGGGGTATGAGTTTGGAACTACCAGAGGGCGGGAGTTTGCAGATGAATAAATTCCGTGGCAAACCGTTGGGGATTAATTTTTGGGCAACTTGGTGCCCCCCATGCGTTGAAGAACTACCGTTATTAGACGCCTTTTACCGCCGAAATAGCGCTAAAAGCTGGCAAATGATCGGTATAGCCGTGGATAACGCTAAGTCGGTCAAGCAATTTTTAACTCAAATGCCACTGGAATTTCCAATACCTTTGGCTGGTATGAGTGGGATTGATTTATCCAGAACGTTGGGTAACACAGGTGGCGGATTGCCTTTTACAGTGGTTTTAAATGCTAATGGTGTGGTGAAGTTTAGGCACACGGGTCAGCTTTCAGCCGTGCAAATAGAGAATTTTTTAAAGCTTTAAGGTATTTAGTTTATAGTTTCGGCTTTTTGGATATTCAGTAATTAGTGTAAGATATTGATTTTTAAAAGCGATACGCGTTTTTTAAGTAATAATTGCATCTTATTACAATAATTTAGTCGGAGATTTTGATGGATTTACGCAAACTTAAGACACTGATAGATTTAGTGTCAGATTCTAATGTTCAGGAATTAGAAATCACAGAGGCCGAGGGTAAAGTGCGTATCGTGAAGGGTGGCCCAGGTTTTTCGCCTGCTGCAATGGTATACCAGAGCGCGCTTTCTGGCCAATCACCAGCCCCGATGACGCAGACTGGGCCTGTTGTTGCTCCAGTGCTGTCAGATGCGGCGTCTAGCGTCGTGGCGTTGGGTGGCCATAGCGTCAAATCTCCAATGGTCGGTAGTTTTTACAGATCATCTAGTCCCGGAGCGAAGCCTTTTGTTGAAGTTGGAGATACGGTGGCCCTTGGTGAAACGGTGTGCATTATTGAAGCTATGAAGATACTGAACGAAATAGAGGCCGATAAAGCTGGCGTAGTGAAAAAAATTCTTTGTGACAACGGCCAGGCGGTTGAGTACGGCCAAGCCTTGGTTGTGATCGAATAAGCTGCGCAGCAACTCAGACTATGTTCAAAAAAATTCTGATCGCTAATCGCGGTGAAATAGCCTTGCGTATTCAACGTGCCTGTAAAGAGATGGGTATCAAAGCCGTCATGGTGTACTCAGAGGCGGACCGTGAAGCAAAGTACGTCAAACTCGCAGATGAAGCAGTATGTATTGGGCCAGCGCCATCGGCCTTGAGCTACATGAATATGCCTGCGATTATTTCAACGGCAGAAGTCACTGACGCTGAGGCGATTCATCCAGGCTACGGTTTTCTAAGTGAAAACGCTGATTTTGCTGAGCGGGTAGAGCAATCAGGCTTTAAATTTATCGGCCCATCACCTGAATCTATACGCACTATGGGGGACAAAGTATCCGCCAAGCGTGCCATGATCAAAGCGGGTGTTCCCTGCGTACCCGGATCTGAGGGGGAACTGCCCGACGATCCAATACAGATTAAGCGCATTGCCAAAACTGTCGGCTACCCGGTCATTATCAAAGCAGCAGGTGGAGGTGGCGGACGCGGTATGCGCGTGGTGCACACGGAAGCTGCTTTGATTAACGCAGTAGCCATGACCAAGGCAGAGGCAGGTGCTGCTTTCGGTAACCCCGCAGTGTACATGGAGAAGTTTTTACAAAACCCCAGACATATAGAGATTCAGATTTTGGCGGATCAGCACCGTAATGCTGTGTACTTAGGTGAGCGAGATTGCTCAATGCAACGCCGTCATCAGAAAATAATTGAAGAGGCACCAGCGCCAGGCATTCCGCGCAAATTAATCGAGCGTATTGGCGAGCGCTGCACTGCAGCTTGTAAAAAAATCGGCTATCGCGGCGCAGGCACGTTTGAATTTCTGTACGAGAACGGCGAGTTTTACTTTATCGAAATGAACACGCGCGTACAGGTTGAGCATCCAGTCACAGAATGGATCAGTGGCATCGACATTGTGAAAACGCAAATTTTGGTAGCCTATGGCGAAAAATTGCCGTTTACGCAGCGCCAAATTGAGCTCAAAGGGCATGCGATTGAAGTGCGAATCAATGCCGAAGATCCGTATAAATTTACACCCAGTCCGGGGCGCATCAGCTTGTGGCACGCCCCCGGGGGGCCCGGTGTGCGCGTAGATTCGCATATTTATACCAACTACTTCGTACCGCCTAATTACGACAGCATGATTGGCAAAATCATTGTGTACGGCGACACCCGGGAGCAAGCTTTGGCGCGTATGCGTACGGCCTTAAGTGAAACGGTGGTGGAGGGTATCAGTACTAATATTGCCTTGCACCGTGACTTGATGGTGGATGCTAAATTTATCCAAGGCGGCACCAATATCCACTACCTAGAAGAGTGGCTCAAGATACACAAGCGGTGAGCCTACGATGTTTGAACTGTCCCTGCTGTGTCCTGAAGAGAGTATCGACGTACTGAGTGAATCTTTAGAAGCGTTGGATGCACTGAGTGTATGCATAGAAGATGCTGATGCGCAAACGCCAATTGAGCAAGCGCTATTCGGTGAACCCGGTATGCCGCCGCCTAAAGACGGCTGGAAGCGGTCAGTGGTCAAAGCTTTGTTTAGCAGCCAAGAAGAGGCTAGAGCGGCTTTGCAGACTTTGTCGTTGCAAGACTTTTTTTCTCTTTGCAAAAGCTTGCAGATAGTGCATGTAGCCGATCAAGATTGGGTGCGTTTGACTCAATCACAGTTTGCTCCTGTCGAAATAACACCAGAATTTTGGATCGTGCCTACTTGGCATCAGGCCCCGGCAGAAGCAAAAAAAATTATAACGTTAGACCCAGGCTTAGCCTTCGGGACAGGTACTCACCCCACAACGCGGATGTGCTTGCGTTGGATAGCGCAGCATGGTGTGTTAGGCCAACGCGTGCTGGACTACGGATGCGGATCGGGTATTTTGGCGATCGGCGCGGCTCTGTATGGCGCTACAGATATTGATGCGGTCGATATTGATGAAGCGGCAGTACAGTCGACCCGCGATAACGCTGCTGCTAATCGTGTTACTTTGCATGCGGGGTTGCCTGATGCTGCTAAAGGGCAATACCACACAGTGTTGGCTAACATTTTAGCCACGCCGCTTAAAGTGCTAGCACCGCTATTGTGTGCCTGCGTAGACCCGTCGCAGGCAGGAGCAGGCGTTAAATCTGGGCATTTGGTGCTTGCTGGCATCTTAGACCGGCAAGCCGATGAGCTAAAAGCTGCTTACGCACCCTACGCGCAGTTGGATGTAGCTGATAGTGAAGATGGCTGGATTTTGATGACAGCGCGGCTTAAATAGCAGCGCAATTAAAGCCGTGCTAGCGTCGTTTTCTGGCTTGTATTCCCTACAATCCATGTTATGAGTTTGATTACCCAATGCCCAGCTTGCAACACTTTGTTTAAAGTGGTAGCAGATCAACTCAAAATTTCAGACGGGTGGGTACGATGCGGTCAATGCCGGGAAGTCTTTGATGCTCAGGCCCATTGGGCGCAGGGTGAAGTTAGCAGCGTTTTATTGAGCACATCTTCCACCGAACTAGAAAATTTACAGGCCGCGGAGTTAACTAGCGCCGATTCAGTTTCTGATCTGGCTCAAAGCGTATCACATGAAAAAAATCAATCCCCGCAAGTATCGGCATCTAGCGCAACAGTGTCTGGATACCAAGACTTCGAATCGAGCGACTGGATCAACTCAGTTAATCCACCTGCACCCACAAACCCTGATATTTTCAGTGAGTCTTATACGGGGCTAAATCTTGGTACCGCAGCAAAATCATCTACTGCTAACAATAGCCATAAATTGCTATCGGAAAATACCGACGTTTCTCAGGCCCCCGCATTTGTTCGTCAAGCGCGGCGCGCCGAGAGTTGGCGCACGCCTTGGGCACGCGCAGGGCTGAGTTTTGGCGCTTTATTGCTGTTGTGCGCGATGGCTCTACAAGTGGTGTACTTTGAGCGGGATCGGATAGCGGCCGCTGAGCCATCAGCACTACCTTGGATAGTGTCCATGTGCCGCCTTGCAGATTGCACGGTTCGCCCTTTAAAGCACATAGACTCAGTGGTGGTTGATGCATCAAGCTTTAACAAAATCCGTAGCGACGGTAAAAACGAGTTCTACAAAATTACATTAAATTTGAAGAATACAGGAGCTTTGCCCGTAGCTGTACCGCACATAGAACTCAGCCTTGACGATACGCAAGACCAAGCACTAATGCGACGCGTGCTCAACCCAGCAGATTTGGGTGCGACGCAACTAACTTTGACGCCCAGATCAGAGCTTGCTGCTAGCGCATCCGTTCAAATTGACAATAGCCAATTAGCGGGTGCGCGTATTGCAGGTTATCGTGTTTTAGCTTTTTACCCGTAGATTTTTAATATTCATTTAACAACAGTTTTGCCATGCCATCTATTATTTGCGGCTCTTTAGCCATTGACACTATTTTGACTTTTGAGGGTAATTTTGCAGATCAAATCTTGCCCGATCAAATTCATAAACTGAATGTCTCGTTTTATGTACCCGGCATGCGTCGTGAGTACGGTGGTTGCGCTGGCAATATTGCGTTTGGCCTTAAGCAGTTGGGCGGAGAGCCTATGCCCATGGCTGCAGTGGGGCCTGATGGGCGAGAATATCTTGAGCGTTTTGCACGACTGGGGATTGATACCTCGCTGATCATGGTGCGGCCTGACAATTACACCGCTTTGTGTACCATCATGACCGATAAACAAAATAACCAAATCACAGGCTTCCATCCAGGTGCGATGGGCGAAGCACATTTGAACGTTATTCCCTCTACCTCTAACGCCAAGCTAGGCATTATTGCTCCCGACGGTCGTGAAGCCATGTGGTCGCATGCGCAGCAGTTTAAAGCTGCAGGTGTGCCATTTATATTTGACCCAGGGCAGCAACTACCTGTATTTAATGGCCAAGAGCATACCCAGTTAATTGAGATGGCCGACTATGTGGCGGTCAACGACTATGAAGGTGCCATGTTGTCAGAGCGAGTAGGTTTGAGCTTGGCCGACATATCGAACAAAGTTAAAGGGCTGATCGTGACGCTAGGGGAGCAAGGCTGTGATGTGTGGACTGACGGCAAAAAAACCCATGTACCGCCTGTCAAAGCCAAGGCGGTGTTAGATCCTACTGGCTGTGGAGACGCATTTAGAGCTGCTTTGCTATATGGTATTGAGCGCGGCTGGGATTTGGTGCGTTGCTGCACACTGGGTAACAAAATTGGTGCTATAAAAATAGCCCATCGCGGTGGTCAAAACTATGCGCTTGACCACAAAGAACTGGGATTAATCTAACGGTAAAGTTACCCTCAAACCATGGCTATCGTATTTGAAAAACCCAGCGTTTTGCAACGCATCAAACCCATGTTTGCAGGGTTTGATGGGCCTTTAGCGTTCGCTGTTTTTCTACTAGCCTGCGCAGGTTTGCTGATTATGTACAGCTCTGGTTACGACCATGGGTCTCGATTCGTAGACCACGGACGTAATATGTTGATTGCAGCCAGCATCATGTTTGTAGTGGCCCAAGTGCCGCCCCAGCGCTTGATGGCTTTCGCAGTGCCTATGTATACGTTGGGGGTGGCACTGTTAATAGCAGTAGCCTTGTTTGGCATTACCAAAAAAGGCGCTAAACGCTGGGTGAGCCTTGGTATTACCATCCAGCCAAGTGAGATTTTAAAAATTGCCATGCCCTTGATGCTAGCTTGGTGGTTTCAAAAACGCGAAGGCCAATTACGCCCGCTAGACTTTATTGTGGCCTGCGTGCTGCTGGCAGTGCCTGTTGCATTGATAGTTAAACAACCAGACTTAGGCACGGCTATCTTGGTAATGGCTGCTGGTCTGTTTGTTATTTTTTTTGCAGGTCTCAGCTGGAGATTAATTCTGCCGCCATTGTTACTTGTCGGCGTGGGCATCATGCTAGTAGTGGCGTTTGAGCCCCAACTGTGCGCAGACGGTGTGCGCTGGAGTGTGCTGCACGACTA
>JAYSWJ010000282.1:0-3013 GCA_043718065.1 Polaromonas sp. | reverse complement strand
GCGCCGGCTTGGATCAAACGGCCAATCTTGTGCGTAATGACCCGCGTTTTGCCCGACCCCGCACCCGCCAGCACCAAGCACGGCCCTTGCAGATAGTTGACGGCCTCTTGCTGGGCAATATTAAGACCGGGGCCGGGGGTAGACATGCGATGGAAGATACTGAGGGTGAAACAGAGAGCGAAGGGAGTTTTAGGAGAAGCCGCGAATCATACCGGGTGGCTTATCGGGCTTAGGTTGAAAGATGCAAAAGAGATAAATTATTTTTATTTGACAGCATAACATTAAATAAACATAATATAAGTAATTATTTAATCATATCAAGCACTTAGCACTTATGTTTTTTGCAGAATTCGACGTTATTGCACCCTATAGCCCTTGGCTTAGCCAGTTGGAGGGCGCTTTTGCGCAACTGCCCAGCTTTCGCCGCGACGTGTTTGATGCTGTCTACGCTGACGTTACCACGCTGCCTCAAATGGTGTCGGTCACTGGGCCACGCCGGGTAGGCAAAACCACACTGTTACAGCAATGTATTCAAAAGATCATTGCTGACGCGCCTGACCCGGCTGCTCAGGCCCAGCGCATTGTGTACTTTTCAATGCAAGACCCGTTACTGGATTTTCCGGGGTTCAACCAAGATAAGTTTTTTAACGATTTGATAGCGGCCGCTGTGCGTGCATCACGCCAGGGAGTTACATATTTGTTTCTCGATGAGATTCAGCGCTTTCCGCGTTGGGAGCTGTATCTGAAGAAATATTACGATTTGAAGATGCCGGTGCGCATCGTGGTGTCGGGCTCGGCCAGTACGCCGATATTTAAGAAGTCACGCGAGAGCTTGCTGGGGCGGATTAAAGACTTTCATGTGCTGCCGTTTAGTTTCCGGGAGTGGATTTTTTATAAAGAAACACCTGTAAATCTAGGTGGTGATGCGATACAAATCTCTACTGTGACAGCTTCTCTCGGCAGGTCATTGCAAGCAGAGTCAATTGAAAGGATCCACGAAGTTGCGGCATCCATGTATTTTGTAATGGGAGGCAATACTTCGATAACGAAGATTGAGACTTACCTTCACGAAGGCGGCTTCCCCGAGGTCTGGGCCCTGCCCACCCAACTGGCCAAACAAGAATATCTCTACCAAAACCAAGTCGAGCGTGTGATCTTTGAAGATCTTTTGCTAGCCGCAGAATTTCGCAAGCCCGAAATGCTGCGCCGTTTCTACCTCGGCTTGCTGAAAGACCCCGGCCGTGAAACTAACCTTACGCAACTGAGCAAATCCATCGAACTCTCGCGCAGCACGATAGAAAGCTACTTTCCACTGCTAGAAGCCACCGACCTTGTATGGCGATTGCACAAACACACCAGCACCAAAGCCACCCCCAAGGCGGGCAACTTTAAAACTTACCTCGTTGACCTGGCCGTACGTAACGCTGTAATGAAGCTAAGCCAAGAGCAGATGGTGGCTGACCCAACGCTGATGGGTGCGTACGCTGAAAACGTGGTGGCCAACCACCTGCGCCGCTGGCCGGGGCTGGTAGAGCTGGGCTACTGGCGTGTACACACTGGTAAAGCGCATGACGAGATCGATTTTATTGTGGACTTGGGCCACACCCGCATCGCTATCGAGGTGAAATACCGCAACGAAGTACAGCACAAAGACGTGCTTAAAGCGGCACGCTTAGCGCACGACCATGGCTGCGCGGCCTGCGTGGTAGTGAGCAAAGAGGCGATGTCTAGCCAGGAGGTCGACACACTGCGCAGCAGTGCGCAAGTGCCTCTGGCGATAGTGCCGTTGGCGGCTTTTTTGATGCTGTTTTAGTTTGGAAAACTCAGTTGTTTACGTAAGCCAGCTGCAAACCTGCGGTCAAGCAGGCTGAGACAATAGCACCGTGCTGCACGTCTTGTTAATTACCTTCCCCTTCTTTGCGCTGGTGCTGTGCGGCTACGTGGCCGCGCGGCGCGGTTTGCTGCCGCAGGCGGCTATCCCGGGGCTGAACGCTTTTGTGTTGTACTTTGCGCTGCCGTGCATGTTGTACCGCTTTGGTGCCAATACGCCGGTGGCGCAGCTATTGAACGGGCCGATATTTTTGGTGTATTTGTTGTGCGCGCTGACGATGGTGTCGTTTGCCGTGGCCGTTACGCTAAGCCAGCGCATTAACTGGAACAACGCTGCGCTGGGCGCACTGGTGGCGGCGTTTCCCAATACGGGTTTTATGGGCGTGCCACTGCTGGTGGCGCTGCTAGGCGCGCAGGCAGCAGGCCCAGCAATTGCCACCATCATGGTGGACATGCTGGTCACCACGTCGCTGTGTATTGCCTTGTCGCGGCTAGATAATTCAGGCAGTGCGGGCGCGCGAACTGCGGCTAAAAACGCGCTCAAAGGCGTAGCGTCTAACCCTATGCCGTGGTCTATTTTGGCGGGCGTGGTGGTGTCGTATTTTGCAGTAGCGCTGCCCAAGCCGTTGACACAAACCATCGGTTTGCTAGCTGACGCAGCATCGCCCGTGGCGTTGTTTACCATCGGCGCGGTACTGGCGCGCAGCCAAATGACCGCAGCCCAGCCCACACCGTGGGTGGACTATGTGCCCGTGGCGCTGATGAAGCTGCTGCTGCACCCCTTGCTAGTGCTGTTGGTAGGCAGCTCGGCCATAGCGCTGGGCGTGCCGCTGGACAAGCCAAGTTTGACAGTCATCGTGCTGGTAGCAGCCTTGCCCAGCGCGTCGAATGTGTCGCTGCTTGCAGAGAAGTTTGGTGCTGACAATGGGCGTATTGCGCGGATTATTTTGGTGTCCACCGTACTGGCATTTTTCACGTTTTCGCTGATTGTGCATTTGATGACGGGATTGTAGTTCGCTATTAATTGCATAGCTGGTTGAGCAGGATTTACTTGGGTTAGAGGGTAATTTTGTTATTAAAAATGCGGTTTGCAGAGTGTTTTTTCGCTGTTTGTCATGGGACACACGCCACTGCAGTGCGCGTATTGGAACAACGAACTCGTTACGAGGCCACACAGCCAAAC
>JAYSWJ010000281.1:0-3017 GCA_043718065.1 Polaromonas sp. | reverse complement strand
AGCCCACCGTTGAGCACACAAGAACTCAAGGCCTGCATGGTTTGATGGAACGTTAACAGCATGTACTTTTCTGTTTGACGTATTTCGCAAGCTGGCATAACGCAACTACCCTTTAGCGATGGATTGAATGGTTGCCCAGCCATGCCTGCGATGGGGAACCACAGTTGGCCGCACAGCGCCACATTGCGCAAATTTCATAAGACATCATCATATAAGACACCATCATAAATGGCGCGCTTGCCCCACATGAACCGTCCGAGAAGCTGATGCAGCCCCGGATAGCGGGCGGATTGGTGGCGCGTGAACCGTACGGTTAGGAACACAATAACCGCTCTTAATTTAATAGTTGCTTGAGCAGGATCTACGGATTCAAACGCCTATTTGACTTAAAAAGTATGCCCCAGAAGTCATAAATGAATCAAGCCGCCTCTTTGTAGAAGAACTGCTTGCTCACACTGCGCGCAGCCAGTGGTGTCACAGCCAACCTGATCGCCTCAATATGCTCTGGCGTAGTACCGCAGCAGCCGCCCACGATATTGACCAAGCCCTCTTTAGCAAACTCGTGCAGCAGGCGGGAGGTGACTTCGGGGGTTTCGTCAAAACCTGTCTCACTCATCGGGTTAGGCAAGCCAGCGTTGGGGTAGCAGCTGATAAACGTATCGCCCGCCACGCGCGCCATCTCTTGAATGTAGGGGCGCATTAGCGCGGCGCCCAGCGCGCAGTTCAGGCCTACGGCCAACGGCCGTGCATGGCGCACGCTGTGCCAAAAGGCGGTAACGGTTTGGCCACTGAGCAAGCGCCCGGAAGCATCGGTTACGGTGCCGCTGATGATCAGCGGCAAGCGTTCGCCACTGGCTTCAAAATACTCATCAATGGCAAACAACGCTGCCTTGGCGTTCAGCGTGTCAAAAATCGTTTCCACCAGCAGCACGTCTGAGCCACCTTCGACCAAGGCGTCTACTTGGTCGTAGTAAGCGGCGCGCAGTTCTTCAAAGCTTACGTTGCGCGCGCCAGGGTCGTTCACGTCGGGGCTGATGCTGGCAGTTTTGGGTGTGGGGCCCAATGCGCCCACTACAAACCGCGGCTTGTCTGGGGTGCTAAATTTATCGCAGGCCTCCCGCGCCAGCTTGGCTGACTGTACATTCATCTCGCGCGCCAAGTCTTGCATGTCGTAGTCAGCTTGGGCTATTGTGGTCGCGCCAAAGGTGTTGGTTTCAATCAAATCACACCCAGCGGCAAGGTATTTTTCGTGAATGTCGCGTATCACATCGGGGCGCGTCAGGCTGAGCAGCTCGTTGTTACCTTTGATGTCCTTGTGGAAATCTTTAAAACGCTCGCCACGGTACTGCGCCTCGCCCAGTTTAAAGCGCTGAATCATGGTGCCCATCGCGCCATCCAAGATAGCAATACGTTGGGCCAAAATGCCGGGCAAAGCTTGCCCACGGGTGTAATTGATCATAGTCATAGGCTCTATTGTAGAAAGACTTGGGCAAACTTAGAGATAATTAGCATTGTGAAACATTTAGAACCCCGAGCCGCTTGGCTTGAAATCCAAAATAACCCCAACGCACTGTTTATCGACGTGCGCATGGAGATTGAATCGCTGTATGTGGGTCGCCCACCGGGCGTAGAGAACATTGCCTGGTACGAATACCCGGACCTTCAGCCTGATGCGGTGAAGTTTGCCCAAGCGGTTGCGCGTGAAGCGGGAGACAAAGCTCGGCCCATCTACTTGATTTGCCGCAGCGGCAAACGCACCGTAGACGCGGGCCATGCGCTAGAGTCTGCGGGCTTTACCGACATCACCAATATCTTGCACGGTTTTGAGGGCGAGCTGGACGCGACCTTTCACCGAGGCACCCACAGCGGCTGGCGCTTTGATGGACTGCCTTGGGAGCAGATGTAGCCCAATGTCATAAAAACGTTCGGTAAGGTCGTTTGGGCCGCAGCTGGGCATAGTTAATTTGGGTAATCGCGTGTCGGGCAGAGGGTTTAGGCCGCAGGCCCAGCCAACGCAAGCCAGTGCGCAACCAGGCTTTAGAGATATTGCGTGTTATGCGCACCATCACATGCCACCACGTTGGTTCTGTAGGCCGCCCAATTGGTACCAGTCAAATTTACGCGTGAGTGCCATGACCAAGGCCAAAACCACAAACAGAGCGATTGAACCCACCACCAGCGCCGTTTGTTCAAGCTGCAGCAACACAAACAGCAGACCGTACAGTAGCGCAACCCCCGCACCAAAAGGAATGCCGCGTTTCAACCCGCCCAACATGTGGCTTGCGTAAAACGCAAGCAGGCTGACACAGCCCGCAGCGGCCACGGCATATGCCGCACCAAAGCTTAAGTGCTCGCTTAAGCTGACCAGCAGCAAAAAGAAAATCGACAATGCGCTACCTACCAAAAAATATTGCACCGGATGCACACGCAGTTTATGGATCAGTTCAAACAAACCCACCACCAAAAAAGTAAGCGCTATAAAAAGCAAACCATATTTAGTGGCCCGGTCGCTTAATGAGTACGGGTTGACCGGATCCACAAAGGACACTTGCAGCGTTTCTGCACAGGCCACCACATTTACATGCGGTGTAGACGACGCGTTAGCAGCAGTGCTTGCATCAACAGCAGACACCGTGGGGGCCTCGTCGCCCGACTCGCTACCCGAGCACGCAGGGCGCCCCTGCACCACCGCCTGCCCTGCATTAGAGGCCATCGACGTAATGCGCCAACTTGCATCAAAACCTTTGTCGCTGATAGTGCGCTCTGTGGGTGAAAAACGGCCACCAAACGAAGGGTGCGGCCAGCTGCTTTGCATGCGCACTTGCGTGGTGTCAGCCAACGGCACGATGGACAGCTGCTGTGTGCCCACTAGCTCTAGGTCAATATCCACCGTAACAGTATCAGCCTTGTACCGAATAGCATCCGGCAGCATCGCGTGCACACCACGGCTGTAGCTAGGGTGGAAGGTGCCAGCTTTGAACTTATGCGCCTCGCCATCAACTTTAAGGCTAACGCTG
>JAYSWJ010000029.1:0-2368 GCA_043718065.1 Polaromonas sp. | reverse complement strand
GCGCCGGGCACTACCTTGGCACCGTCTAGCGCCACCTGCAGCAGGTACACGTCTAGCGCGGGGCCGTCTTTGAGGTATTGCTCTTGTTTGCCGTGCTTTACTTTGTACAGCGGCGGCTGCGCAATGTAGATGTGGCCGCGCTCTACCAGCTCGGGCATTTGGCGGTAAAAGAAGGTGAGCAGCAGCGTGCGAATGTGCGCACCGTCCACGTCAGCGTCGGTCATGATGATGATGCGGTGGTAGCGCAGCTTGTCGACGTTAAATTCTTCTTTGCCTATGCTGGTGCCCAGCGCGGTGATCAGCACCACAATCTCGTTGCTGGTCAGCAGCTTTTCGTAGCGGGCTTTTTCTACGTTCAAAATTTTGCCGCGCAGGGGCAGGATGGCTTGGAACTTTCTGTCGCGGCCTTGCTTGGCCGATCCACCTGCAGAGTCGCCCTCTACGATGTAGATTTCGCACAGCGCTGGGTCTTTTTCTTGGCAGTCGGCCAGCTTACCGGGCAGGCCCATGCCGTCCAGCACGCCTTTGCGGCGGGTCATTTCTCTGGCTTTGCGTGCCGCTTCTCTAGCGCGGGCTGCATCGACAATCTTGCCGCAAATAATCTTGGCATCGTTGGGGCGCTCCTGCAAAAAGTCGCTCAGCAGTTTGCTCACAATCTCTTCTACCGGAGCGCGCACTTCGCTGCTCACCAGTTTGTCTTTGGTCTGGCTGCTAAATTTTGGCTCGGGCACCTTTACGCTTAGCACGCAGCACAGGCCCTCACGCATGTCGTCGCCGGTCACTTCGACTTTGGCTTTTTTAGCTACCTCGGTGTCATCAATGTATTTATTGATCACGCGCGTCATGGCAGCGCGCAGGCCGGTCAGGTGCGTGCCACCGTCGCGCTGGGGAATGTTGTTGGTAAAGCACAGCACGTTTTCGTTGTAGCCGTCGTTCCACTGCATGGCCACTTCTACGCCAATGCTGGTGCCGGGAATGCCGCCATAGGTCTCTGATGGCCGCTCAGCCGCCGCGTGGAACACATTGGGGTGCAATACCTTTTTGCCGGTGTTAATGAACTCTACAAAGCCTTTGACACCACCTGCGCCCGAGAAGTCGTCTTCTTTGCCGCTGCGCTCATCCTTCAAGCGAATACGCACGCCGTTGTTCAAAAAGCTCAGCTCGCGCAGGCGCTTGGCCAAGATCTCGTAATGGAAATCAATGTTGGCGGTAAAAATGTCAGCATCCGGGAAGAAGTGCACCTCGGTACCGCGCTTTTGGGTATCGCCTGCCGTACGCATGGGCGACACTTCAATGCCGTCCACCGTCTCTAGCAGCCGGTTTTGCACAAAGCCCTTGGCAAACTCCATGGTGTGTACTTTGCCTTCGCGGCGCACGGTTAAACGTAGCCATTTGCTCAGCGCGTTCACGCAGCTTACGCCCACACCGTGCAGGCCGCCTGATACCTTGTAGCTGTTTTGGTTGAACTTGCCGCCTGCGTGTAGCTCAGTCAAAGCAATCTCTGCTGCGCTGCGCTTAGGCTCGTGCTTGTCGTCCATCTTCACGCGGGTAGGGATACCCCGGCCGTTGTCGGTCACGCTAACCGAGTTGTCTGAGTGAATCGTCACCACGATATCATCGCAGTGACCTGCTAGGGCTTCGTCAATCGAGTTGTCTACCACTTCAAAAACCAAGTGGTGCAAGCCAGTGCCATCTGATGTATCGCCAATGTACATGCCAGGGCGCTTGCGCACGGCTTCTAGGCCTTCCAAAATCTGGATTGATGCATCGCCATAGTCGGCGTTTTGTGCGTCGTTGCTGGCAGCGGGCTGCTTGTTATCTGCACCGCTTTTATCGTTGTTTTGCTCTTGGCTCATCACTATCCCAGTCAAAAAATCTACTTCTAAAAAACACCAAAGGGGCCTTGGTGCCCCTGTGTTGTATTACCTAAATCCGTTCACCCTGGGCTTGTCGAAGGGTTTGCGAGAGCTTCGATAAGCTCAGCCCGAACGGAGGTTTTACATTCATCTTTTTTACCGTTTAAATTCGCATCGGCATCACCACGTACTTAAACGTAGCGTTGTCGGGAATGGTAAACAATGCTGAGCTGTTGGAGTCTGACAGCTCAAGGCGCACCATCTCTTGCGGCATATTGCCCAGTGCGTCGATGAGGTAGGTGACGTTAAAACCAATCTCAATCGCGTCACCTGCGTAGTCAATGTCCAACTCATCCACGGCCTCTTCTTGCTCGGCGTTGTTTGACGCTACACGTAGCGTGCCCGGCTCGATATTCAGGCGCACACCTTTGAATTTTTCACTCGTCAAAATAGCGGTGCGTTGCAGTGTGGCCAGCAGTGCGGCGCGGCCCAGCGTGATGATATTTTTGTGG
>JAYSWJ010000280.1:0-19992 GCA_043718065.1 Polaromonas sp. | reverse complement strand
GCCTTGGCACTTGGCGTGAACAGCTTCGCGGCTGTCCTCCGCCCTGCGGGCTCCCCCTTTATGCCGCTGCGCTGTTCACACCAAGCGCCAAGGCTGCGTACTGGCTAAGTGCGAATACAGCGGTATATCACTTACCATGTTCATAAGAGCTGGCAGACGGTGTACTCAGCGCAGCGGCATAAAGGGGGAGTAGGCGGCCCTAGGCCGCCACGCAGGACAGTCGCGAAGCTGAGTACGCCGCCTGCCAGCTCCTGTACAAGAATTGCAATTTTCAATATCAGCAATCTACTCAATCACCCCAAGAAACGATGCAAGAAAATCACCTTAAAAATAACAATGCAGTAAAAACCAAGCAATCACATCACAAAATATCAAAGTGATGCATACCAAAAGCACCCTTCTTAGCATCCGCAAAGTACCGCTCTAAAGTATCACGCACCGTGCGAAAGGCGATCTGGTCCCACGGAATATCTGCCTCGTTGAACAAACGCGCCTCCATCGTTTCAAAGCCCGGGTTGAACTGGTCGCTGAGCAAAGTAGCGCGGTAGAAAAAATGCACTTGCCCCACGCGCGGCACATTGATCAGGGTGAAAAGGTCATGCATCTCAATCTGCGCACCGGCTTCTTCGTCAGTCTCACGCGCTGCGCCGGCTGCTGTCGTCTCATCTAGTTCCATAAAACCCGCTGGCAGCGTCCACAGGCCTTTGCGTGGCTCGATATTGCGTTTACACAGCAGCACTTGGCCGATAGTGTCTTGGCCGTCGGCACCGTGCCATATTGGCACCGTGCCCACCACATTCAGCGGGTTTTCGTAGTGCACGGTGCCGCAAGCGGGGCATACGGCGCGTTGTTTGGTGTCGCCATCATCGGGCTGGCGGTAGGTGACGGCAGTGCCGCAGTTTTTGCAATGTTTGATGGGTTGGCGTGGGTACATGCGTCCAAGTGTACGCAAAAACGCCCAAGGTTCCGGGTGGAGCCTTGGGCGAACAGGCGAATGCGAGGGTTAAGCGGCAGCATGATACTACCGCGACTTCAAGCGATAACGGTCACACTTTTTTAACCGGGGCTTTAACCGCTGCTGGCATAGCTTTGGCGGGCGCGCTAGCTGCGCTGGTGTGCTTGGCTATCAAGCTGCGGGCGGTGTCTAGCAGTTTTTGGCCGTCGAAGCCACGTTTTTTCATATCTTCCACCCATTCCACCTCCACCAAGCGCGATGCACGGCGAAACTGCTGCGCCTCTTCAACGCCCACGGTAAAGATGGTGTTATTGCGGTCTGTGGCCGACTTGCGGCCTGCTACGTCGCCGGCTTGCTGGGTTTTGCCTAGCCATGCTGAGGTTTCCATGCCTGAGTTGTTGTCGATGACTTTCTGCAGGTCTGCGGGCAGGCTGTTGTACTTGGCTTTGTTCATGGCCATGATAAATGTGGTGGTGTACAGCGCGCCGCCTGCGGGGTCAAACTCGGCGTGGAACTTGGTCAGTTCTTGCACTTTGACGCTGGGCACTACTTCCCACGGAATCACCGCACCTTGGATGGTGCCTTTGGACAGTGCATCAGGAATGCCGGGCAGTGGCATGCCCACAGGCGTAGCGCCTAGGCTGCCCATCAGCTTGGTCACCTGGCGGGTAGGGGCGCGCATTTTCAGTCCTTTAAGATCAGCTACTGATTTGATGGGTTTTTCTACGGTGTGGATCACTCCCGGGCCGTGTACTTGCAAAGCGATGACTTGCACATCTTTAAACTCGTCAGCCGCCATGGTTTGCACATATTCCCAATAGGCTTTGGATGTAGCCTCGGCATTGGTCATCATAAAAGGCAACTCAAACACTTCTACGCGCGGGAAGCGCCCGGCGGTGTTGCCAGGCAGTGTCCAAATAATGTCGACCACTCCGTCGCGCGCTTGGTCGTACAACTGCACGGGCGTGCCACCTAGCTGCATGGCGGGGTAGCCTTCAAACTTGATGCGTCCACCCGATTCTTTTTCGACCTTGTCCATCCATGCCTTGTGCATGTTGAGCCACACGTTCGATTGTGGTGACATGAAAGTGTGAAACTTCAGTGTGACCACAGGCTGCTGGGCGAGAGCGGCCAGGGCAGTGCTGCCTACAGCAGCGGCAATGCCAGATTTAATGAGAGCGCGACGTTGAACCATGAAAGAAAACTCCAAAAAGTAGTGGGTATAAAGATAACGCACGAAGCGCTAAAAGGTTGATCGGAAATACCCTGAAAATCTTGTTCTACTGCATAAACCGCAGTACATACAACGAAATAGACGGAAACAGCAGCAGCAAAATAGTGCGCACTGTGTCGCTGATTAAAAATGGCATGACACCACGGTAGCTCTCAGCAATCGGCACAGCATCGCCTTTGCCTTTGGTCATGCCATTGACCACATACACATTCAGCCCCACCGGCGGGGCCAGCATGCCAAAACCTATGGTCATCAGCACCATGATGCCAAACCAAATGGCGGTGTACTCTTTGCTCATGCCAAAGTCTAGGCCCATGATCATCGGGAAAAAGATGGGGATGGTCAGCAAGATCATCGACAGCTCGTCCATTACTGCGCCCAGCACCACATAAAACAGCAGGATGGCGGCCACTACCATCACAGGGGATAAGCCCCAAGACCCTACCACCTGCGCCAGCTGTGCGGGCACTTGGGTCAGCGCCAGAGATGCGTTCATCAAATCAGCGCCTAAAAAGATCAAAAAAATCATGGCTGAGCTTTCTGCGGTGGCATAAAAGCAGTTTTTAAACTTTTGCCACGTCATCTCACGTTTGAGCAAAGCGGCAATAAAAGTGGCAAACGCACCTACCGCTGCGCCCTCGGTGGGCGTAAAGTAGCCGCCATAAATACCGCCAAACACGATGATAAAAATAGCCGCAATCGGGCCTATGCCTAGCAGTGCGCTGGAGATATTGTTTTTTGCTATCTCGTCTTTTTCTGGGGCGTGGCCCGGCACTACGCGCACGTAGATGGCAATCGCAATCATATAGCCCAGCATGGCGATGATGCCGGGCACCATGGCAGCGGCAAACAGCTTGGCAATGTTTTGCTCTGTCAAAATAGCGTAGATCACCAGCGGCACCGACGGTGGAATCAAGATGCCCAGCGTGCCCCCCGCTGCCAGCGTACCCGTGGTTAAGCGGCCAGAGTAGCCGTGTTTACGCATTTCGTCATACGCTACGTTGGTAATCGTAGCTGCTGTGGCCACTGACGACCCACAGATAGCGCCAAATGCCGCACACGCCAACACCGCGCCCATGGCCAAGCCGCCTTTAAAGCGGCCCATGACACCGGCAGCAAAGCTAAACAGCGCCTTGCTGATACCGCCTTGCGTGGCAAAGTGGCCCATCAAAATAAACAGTGGGATGACCGACAGGTCGTAGCTGGCAAAACGGGCGTAGGCTTGGTTGTTTAAAAAGTTGGCCAGTGGGCTCCAGCCTGTTTGCACCACATAGCCTATCGCACCAGCTACAAACATGCACACCGCTATGGGTACGCGCACAGCCATCAGCAACAGCATGATGGCAAAAATCGACAAAGCTAATTGGATGGCGGTCATACGGCGAGCTCTGGGTTGGATTCGGTATGGCTTGGTGCAAAACCAAAAACTACTTGGTACAGCGCAATGATGGTGGTCAATACCAAGGGCGGCACCATCAGGCTGTAGACAATCCACTCAGGAAAGCCCAGCATCATCGTGCCGCTTTGGGTGGTCCATGCGTTTAACCCGCCCAAGGTGGTGCGCCAAGCCATCAGCCCCATTACGCAGGCCAGCAGCAGCGTGCCAAACCGCTCCATCGCATTTTGAGCTTTGTCAGAAGCTTTGGTGGTGAAAAAATCTACCAAAATATTGCCGCGTTTAAACTGGCACCAAGGCAAAAATAACGCAATAGCCGCACCTGCCGCTGCGCCCGACAATTCAAAATCGCCTACCACCGTCTTGCCAATAGCCTCACGTCCCACCACACTCATGCAGGTCATCAGCGTGATAAAAATCAGCAACAAGCCAGCAGCAATCGCGCACAGTTTGGCAAAATTCTCTAATAATTTAGACATAGGTTGGCAAAGTGGTAAAGTTAGATTGCTGCAAATAAAATAGCTGCTTGAGCAGGATTTACTTGGGTTAGAAGCCTAAAACATCAATAAAAACGATGTTCTAGGACGTTGTTAGACTACTTTGACAGTGATGCTTTGCAGGCCAGCGACGGCACCCACCATGGTGTCGCCGGCTACCACTGCGCCCACGCCCTCTGGTGTGCCGGTGTAGATCAAGTCGCCCGGTTGCAGCTCCCACGCGGCAGACAAGTGCTCAATCGTCTCGGCCATGTTCCAGATTAGCTTGCTGACATTGCTGCGCTGGCGGTCTGCACCGTTAACTTGTACCGACAACTCGGCGTTGACAATATCACCTGCTTGGGCTGCGGGCGTGATAGGCCCGATGGGGGCAGAATGGTCAAAGGCTTTGCCAATGCACCATGGGCGGCCCGCTTTTTTCATCTCGCTTTGCAAGTCGCGGCGTGTCATGTCTAGACCCACAGCGTAGCCAAAGATATGCTGCATAGCGTCGGCAGCCTTGATGTTTTTGCCACCTGTACCGATACAGGCCACCAACTCGATCTCGTGGTGGTAATTCTTAGTCAAGCTAGGGTAGGGTAGGGTGGCTGCCTCGCCAGCGTTGACCACGACAATAGCGTTAGTGGGCTTTAGGAAGAAAAACGGCGGCTCGCGGCCGGTAAAGCCCATCTCTTTGGCATGTTCTTCGTAGTTGCGGCCTACGCAGTAAATACGGTTAACGGCAAAGCGCTCTGCGCGGCATACTACAGGCACGCTGACGATAGCGGGAGGTGTAAAAACATAGCTCATAGATCAATTCTTTCTTCTCGGTGAATGCCCAATGACTCATGCACGGGGCGGTCTGAATAGCTAAACAGTACGCAGCCTGCGCTACTGCTTAGTTGCAAAGTGTGCCATGACGGCACGACAAGATGATCTCGCGGGCCAAAGGTAAATTGTGTAGTGCCGTGGTGTGATGTGATATGCGCTGTGCCCGTGCCTTCAACCACGCTGAATACGGCACCATCGGTTTGTCGGTACGGCTTGCCGCTAAATCCCGGCGGTAAAAGCTGCATAAAAGTACCCATCGTGGGCATAGCCCAGCCGCCAGTGAGCGGGTGGGTGTAGCGCAGCTTAATGCCGTCCCACGCGTCTACCGGCGCGGCACGTTCTAGCTGGTGCAAGGCATCGCGGGTACGTGCGTAGGGATAGCTAAAAATAGGACTGGTTTTGCCGTAGGGTGATACGCCGCGCACCGGGGCCATATTGTGGCCGTAGCGGGCAAAGCTGCGGCCCTCGGGCGCTTTAATTTGTTGTGATTTTGATGTGTCGTTTTCGGCAAAGCCTGCGTCAAAAAAGCGCAACATGGGGATGTCTAAGCCATCAAGCCATACCATCGGGCCACTGGCTTCGTGACCATGCGCATCAGATGTTTGACTACGGCTTTCTTCGTAACCGAGTGCCTCAGGTTTTTGACCACGCTTTACTTCGTAACCATGGTCGTGCCACGCCATCGATGGCGTAGTAATAAAGTCGCCCGGTTGCATGGTGGTGCGCTCGCCATCCACGGCTGTATACGCACCCGAGCCTTCGACAATAAAGCGCAATGCAGATTGCGTGTGGCGGTGGCTGGGTGCTACCTCGCCTGGCAGTATCAGTTGCAAACCAGCGTAGAGCGATTGCGTAATGCAGCTCTGGCCACGCAGAGCGGGGTTTTCTAAAATCAGCACACGGCGAATGGCCTCTTCGGCTGTAATAGCTGTGCCTGCCCGCATTAAGAAAGGCCGCACATCAGCATATTTCCATAGTGCTGCTACGCATGGCGTTGCGGGCTGCGGTGGCACCAGCGCGTGCAGCACCTCCCACAGGGGGGTCAGGTGCTGCGGGGCCATGTCGGCGTACAGTTGTGCGCGATCGGGGTGGTGCGTTGAAGTCATAGGCGTAGGTTTACTCTAACTTGATACCGCTCGTGGTGATGATGCCACTCATAATCGCGGCCTCAGACCTGACGCGGTTTTGCAAGCCCTCGGGCGATGAGCCCACGGCTTGCCAGCCTTGGTTGAACAATTTTTGCCGTGTGTCGGCTTCGCGGATGGCTTTGCCCACTTCAATGGCCAGCTTGGTTTTGGCGGCAGGGGACAGATTGGCTGGGCCTACCAAGGCAGTCCACACCTCCAGGTTAAGGTCGCGCAGGCCTGCCTCTGCCAGCGAAGGTACGTCGGGCAGCAGCGCGCTGCGGCCACCCGTTGCGCCAATCACCTTGAGTTTGCCAGCGCGCACCTGGGGCATAGCCACACCCGGTGCCATCAGCGCCATTTGTAATTGGCCGCCCAGCAGGGCGGTGGCCACCTGCGGGTAGCCGGTGTAAGGTACGTGTACTGCATTCAAGCCGCCCACTTTAGATTTCAAATATTCCATGCCTAAGTGGCCCACAGTGCCAATGCCGGGGCTGCCGTAATTCCATTTGTCGCCACCGCTGCGCGCTGCGTTAAAAAAGTCTTTCCCTGCGGGCTGGTCGGGTGTCGTCACAAGCACCAAGGGCGAGGTGGCCAGCAGGGAGATATAAGTGAAGTCTTTGGCAGGGTCGTAGTGCAGTTTGCTATACAGCATTTTGGCCGATGTCAAATTGCCATTGATGACCACGCCAATCGTGTGATCGTCGGTGGCCTTGCTCACTGCATCGGCTGCAATATTGCCGGATGCACCGGGGCGGTTCTCTACTATCACGGTTTGCCCCAAAGCCTTGGACAATGGCTCGGCCAGAGTGCGGGCGGCCATATCGGGCGTGGTACCGCCCGGGAATCCGACCAAAATTTTGATGGGTTTGGTAGGCCAGCTATCCATCAGATTTTTAGTGGGTTTTTGTGCTGAAATTGATGCCGAAGCTGCTAGAACAGCTAGACTAATAATAGCAGTCACAGTAAAGGTGCGGCGAGCTTGCATGGTGTTCCTTGGGCTAATTTCTATAAAGTACAGCGTAGTGTAATTTGTTGAAGCTTCTATAAAAAATTGACCGGAATATAGCTATGCCGCTAAAGCCATGGCGTGCGCTGATTCACTGCTGAAAAGTGTGTCGGGGTCAATACCGTCGTACATCCACTTTAACCCGGCAAAGCCCGCACTCTCGCTACCGCTTTGGAACATGCTGTTGCGCAGCTCGCGTGCTGCGCCGCTGGCGTGGTAGATATCGCCATACACACGTGCAGTCAGTTGCACACGGGCTGTGCGCAGGTAGCGTTTGGCTTGATAGGCTTGAAAAGCCAGCGCAAAGTCGCCTTGGCAATACTCTAGCGCTTTACCCAGCACTACTGCGTCTTCGATAGCCTGACCAGCGCCTTGCGCTAGGTACTGCAGCATAGGGTGCGCTGCATCGCCCAGCAAAGTCACGCAACCATCGCTCCAATTTTTGACCGGTTCGCGGTCGCATAGCACCCACATTTTCCAAGCATCTATTTTGGCCAGCAGCGCTTTAACAGTGGGGTGAGCGTCTTTGAATCGTTCAGTCAATTCAGAAGCATCGCCGTAAGTGTTCCAGCCTTCTTCGTATTTATCACTGTGAAACACAGCAACCAAATTGAATAGCTCGCCTCGGCGCAGTGGGTAGGTGACAAGGTGGGTTTTTTCGCCACCCCACAGCTGCACTTCATCACTCCACAGGTCTGCTGACACGTCTTGCTTTTTTAGTACCGCGCGGTAGGCAATGTGGCCACTCACGCGCGGTTTACCGTCGCCGACAATAGCTTGGCGGATTTTGCTCCACAGGCCATCAGCACCAATCAACGCAGCGCCTTGCAAGGTTTCGCCATCTGCCAACATGGCCGTGACTACCTTGTTATTTTGTGTGAACGATTCAACCTTAGCGTTGGTACGCAGCGTAATGCTTGCCTCTGCACGGCAGGCGTTAAGCAATACGTCATGCAAATCTTTGCGGTAGATCACGCCATAGGCGAAGCCGCCATAAGCTGCACGCGCAGCATCGCCCATAGCCACGCGCACCACCTGTTCGCCAGTACGTACGTCGCGCATACCCATCGCAGGCGGGAAGTAAGCCGCAGCGTTAATAGCATCGGTAAGGCTTAAATAAGCGAGCATTTTAAAAATGTTGGGCCCCAACTGAATACCCGCCCCAATCTCGCCAAACTCAGCGGCTTGCTCCAGTACAGTGACTAAATACCCCGCGCGCGCTAGTACCAACGCTGCCGCCGCGCCGCCAATACCGCCGCCAGAAATTATTATGGGTTGAGATGACCTAGGTAACATGTTTAAATCATATGTATGCATACTATATGCATACATAGTAATAACCCCAATATTTATATTCAATCCTATAATTTCAGTTATGCAAAGTTTCGATTTCAGTAACGCTCCTGGTCATTTGGTGCGCCGTGCGCACCAAGCGTCTATCGCGCTGTTTGCCCAAGAGCTAGCCACTTTTGACGTAACAGCAGTGCAGTTTGCCATTTTGCAGACGCTGCTAGATGCGCCGGGCGCTGACCAAGTTACCGTGGCCCAGACAGTGGCATTGGACGCTGCAACCTCAGGCTCAGTCATTGGCCGGCTAGAGGCACGCGGCTGGCTGCGGCGTGAGGCCGATACACAAGACAAGCGGCGCAAGCTGTTGTGGCTTACTGCACAAGGCAAGCTGGTAGCTAAACAAATGCAGCGCCCGGCAGCAGCGGTACAAACTAAGCTATTGACAGCATTGACCGAGCCGGAGCAAAAGCAACTGGTGCAGTTGCTCAAAAAAATCTGCGCGGACTAAATATGCAATCGATAGTGCCTGCACAATCTACCAGCAGCCTAGAAGCGCGGGCTGTTCAAGCCCCATAAAGAATAATGTGACGAGTGCGCAATAGAGTCCAACGCTGCGAAGCTAACGTTAGCCCATAACTGCGGCGAACTGCGCAGGGCAGCATTCGTTCAGCGTATTTTGCGAAACGCTGATAGCTCGTCGCGCAGCCGCTCAAACTCAGCCAACATAGCTTTATCAGCCGTGTAGAACACCGCAAATTTACCCAGCAAAGTGCGGCAATACAGGCGCGGGGCAATTAACCAGTCTAGCCCAGGCACACGAATCAGTTTGACATAGGCCAGCTCGCGCAACTCAAGCTCTTTGTTCCACACAAAAGTTTGCTTTAGATGGGTAGGCGTTAGCGTGGTCACGCTGCTCAAAATACACCACAGGGTGTAGACCATTAATGCTAGCGCTGATAAGGCCCACACTAGACCAGAGCCAAACACACCAGCTTTAGCCGCACTGGCCGCCGCAGCGGCAGTAGCGCTAGTGGCTACTGCCGCTGCGGTAAGGTGGCCACCTACCCATATCGCATAAACACCATAGGCACACCACGCTACCAAAGCAATAGCCAGCGCGCAAAACACGCTTGAGAATGCGCGGCACTGCATGTTGGCCTCAGCGGGTTGAAACCTAAAGGGCGCTGGGCCTAATTGCGCTACCAAGTTAGGCATTGGATCGGGCTGTGTCATGCAAGTGCTAGATAAGTGAGACTAAAAGAAAATAAAAAAGCCCCTGATAGCATGGCATGTCAGGGGCGCCCAGAAAGCATCACTACGGTAGGGTTACTTTTTCTCTTTGAACAAGTCGTCTATTTTTTGTTGCTCGTCATCACTGGCTTTTTTAGTCGCTGCTGCATCGGCTGCTGTATTTTCGGCTGCCGTGCCAGTCGTGGTGGGAGCAGACGAAGCAGGTGCCAGCACGTTAGCTGGATTCTTGGACGCGGCATCTGCCTCTGCAGGAATTTCAATTTTGACTTTGTCTATGTCCACCACGATTTCTTTGTCTAAAAACATCGTCACCGTTTGCGGAACAAAAATAACGATCACTACCAGGATCAACTGCATGATCACCCACGGGATTGACCCGAGGTAAATATCATTGGATTTAACGGCCTCAGGGATGCGCTTTTCTTTAAACAAAGTGTCCGCTATACCCCGCAAGTAAAACAAAGCAAAGCCAAATGGCGGGTGCATAAAGCTGGTTTGCAGGTTAACGCACAGCAGCACACCAAACCAAATCAGGTTAATACCCAGCTTGTCTGCCACAGGTGCCAGCATGGGCACAATGATGAAGGCGATTTCAAAGAAGTCTAAGAAGAAGGCCAAGAAGAACACAAAGATGTTCACCACAATCAAGAACCCTACCTGGCCGCCTGGCAAACCGGTCAGTAGATGCTCTACCCATTTAGAACCATCGACCCCCTGAAACACTTGGCTGAACACGCGTGAGCCTATCAAAATAAATACCACCATGGCTGTTAAACGCATCGTGCCCACCATGGCTTCCCACAGCAGTGCTTTGGTCAGGCGTTTATACGATGCTGCAAGGATCAAGCCGCCTACAACACCCATGGCACCAGCTTCGGTAGGCGTAGCAATAGCGGTGTTTTGAAAAGGCAGCCCGCCCATCGAACCCAGCACGGTAAAGATCAGCAGCGCCGAAGGAATAATGCCGCGCAAACATTTAGACCATAGTGCCCAGCCGTTGAGAGTGCGGGCTGTTTTAGGCACGCCCGGCACATAGTGAGGTTTGACCACGCTCAGGCCATATGTATACAGCGCAAACAGCAAAATCTGCAGAATCGATGGACCCCAGGCACCTTTGTACATGTCGCCGACAGGGCGGCCCAATTGGTCGGCCAACACTACCAATACCAAGGACGGTGGCACCAGCTGTGTGATGGTGCCCGACGCCGCCAGCACGCCTGTGGCATAGCGCATGTTGTAGCCGTAGCGCATCATCACGGGTAGCGAGATCAGCGCCATGGCAATAACCTGGCCTGCCACGGTGCCAGTAATAGCACCCAAAATAAAGCCTACTATGATGACTGAGTAGCCCAAGCCGCCTTTGACGGGGCCAAACAACTGGCCCATTGAGTCCAGCATGTCTTCGGCCAAGCCGCATTTTTCTAAAATCGTCCCCATAAAAGTAAAGAACGGAATGGCCAGCAACAGGTCATTGCTCAAAATAGAAAACAGCGCCAAAGGCAAATTGCTCATGTAGGCAGAGGGGAACCAGCCCATGTGGATAGCGTAGAAGCCGCAACCCAAGCCCAGTGCAGACAAAGAAAATGCGACCGGAAAACCGATCAACATAATGATGATGAGTCCCGCAAACATCAGCGGAGGAAAATTTTCAATCAACATAGGTGTGCTTTGTTCAAGATTATTATTGGATGATCCGGCGGGGCAATCGTGTCAACGCAGATTACTGAATAGGTTTCTCGTAATGGGTGTCCATCTCAAACTTGCCTGCAAGGTAGGCTACGCGTTTGATGATCTCAGAGATGCCTTGGGCAAACAGCAAACCAAAGCCCAGCGGCAGCGTCAAAATAGCAGGCCAGCGGATCAAACCGCCAGCGTTTTGGCTCATTTCTTTGGATAGAAAAGCTTGGTAAAAGTACGGTGCGGACATGTAAAGCAGCATGCCTACTACAGGCAGCAAAAAGAATACGAGACCAAACAGGTCTACATACACAGGGCCATAGCCTTTGAGTTTGCCGTAGATCAAGTCAACCCGTACATGCTCATTCATTTTGAGTACGAAGGGTGCGCCGATCATCACAGTCACTGCAAAAAGATACCATTGCAGTTCTAAAAAACCGTTAGCGTGACTTGTATAAAATTTGACAAACCATCCGCCAGATTTATTATCTAAGCTGTAGCGAATAAATGCATTGCCTGCGCAAATCATGGCCGATATAAAAACGGACCAAGCCGCTAGCTTGCTAAATCGCTCGTTGATCCAGTCGACACCTAAGGCAAACTTTAAAAGCACAGACATAGACAGCTCCATTGGTATATGCAAGTATTGTCGCAAATAGTAGGCGGCAGGCACTGGCAAAACCCTGACATAGCAGTGTCGGGTTAACCCTAGATTTTTTGGGCTGCTGCGTTCGCAGATGTAAAACCAAACACGCTGCATGCTGCGCACATAGCACTAGCCCATAATGCACAGCATGCAAGTTATGCCATCCAGTGCGATAGACAGTCCCGGTGTGTTTCAAGCGGGCCGCGATGTACTGTCGCTGGCGCTGATGGATGCACGCAACCACACTCTGTATACCATAGCGCAGTTTGAAACCTTGGCCCCACAGCTGCAATTTGCGGGGCTTGCGCTAGCTGCATCGCCAGCCCAGAAAATTACTGCGCCGCTGTGGCTGTTAGGTTATGTGGGGTGGTTTCAAGAGTGGTGGATAGGCCGCAACACGCAACGCGCACTGGGCGTGCTGTGCCCGGCCTGGCCCACCCGCCTGGCGTCTATTGAGCCGCGTGCCGACGTGTGCTGGAACCCTGCATTGTCTAGCCGAGCACAGCGCTGGACGCAAGATTACCCCGACCTGGGCAACATCAAAGCCTATTTGCTCGAAACGTTGGAAGCCACCTTAGAGCTGCTAGAGAAAACCGACGACAGTGATGCGGCGCTGTATCTTTATCGCCTGGCTTTGGCGCGCGAAGACCAAATAGGTGAGCAGCTGGCAGTAGTAGCCCAAGCGCTGGACTTAAAAATTAACCTGCCCCCAAGCCCCTTGTACAACCACCGCGCGCCGCTGTGCCTGCCCGCTGCGCGCTGGGCATCTGGCGCAGCGCGCGAAGGTTTTACTTGGGACAACGAAAGCGGTGCGCATACGATAGCCGTGCCTGAGTTTGAAATTGACGCACAACCTGTAAGCTGGGCTCAGTACGTGGAATTTACTGCAGATGGCGGCTATGACAACAAGGCCTTCTGGTCGCCGCAAGGCTGGGATTGGCTGCAGGCTGCTGCCGCCAACGAAGGCCGACGTGGCCCGCGCTACGTAGAGCAAATAGGCGTTGCCAGTGGCGCAGTGCTGACCCGCCGCTTTGGCCAAGACCAACGCGCCGCAGGCAACAGCAGCGCCATGCACGTAACGTGGTACGAAGCGCAGGCCTACGCTAGCTGGGCAGGCCGCAGGCTGGCCACCGAGGTAGAGTGGGACATTGCTGCCCACAAAGCGCAAGGCATGGGCTACCGATGGGGCGATGTATGGGAGTGGACGGCCAATACTTTGCACCCTTACCCAGGCTTTGTAGCTGGCCCGTGGTCAGACTACACTGCGCGCCATTGGGGCCACAGCAAAGTGCTGCGCGGCGCGTCGTTTGCTACCCGCGCACGCATGAAGCAGCCCAGCTTTCGCGGATTTGCAAGGGCTGATGCGGATGTGGGCTTCTTTGGGTTTCGCACTTGTGCTGTGTAGCCTGATTCGAGTAGTTCTTAAGCATTTTAGGCTTTTCAGACCGTAGAACCTGCTCAGCCAGCTATGCAATTCATAGCGATAAGTACGTATTACAAATGCAAACGCGCGCTTTGCTAATCAAACTCCCACCACGGCAAGGCCTCAGTTAGGGGCACTATCTGGCCGCATTGGTGGTCTTGGTAGCCTGCAATGGTGTTCAGCTGGGTTTGCCACGCCGCGCTGGCTAATTGTTTGCGCAAGGCTTTGACCGTGCTGTGGGGCAGGGCTGATTTTAGGCAAACTAGGTCGTAGCGTTCTTGCACTAGCGGCACAAAGCCCAGCCCTGCAGCAGCGGCTGCTGCAGCGATGCCTAGGCCTGCGTCGGCGCTGCCTTGGGCTACTGCTTGGGCTACGGCCGTGTGGGAGGGTTCGCTTTTGCGGTAGCCAGTGATGTGGCTGGGTTTAATCTGCTGCTGGGCCAGTAGTTCGTCTAACAGCAGGCGCGTGCCAGTGCCCAGCGCGCGGTTGGCAAAGCGCAGTTTTTTATCGCGCAGGTCAGTCAAACAGGTGATGCGCTGCGGGTTGCCTGCGGGTACCATTAAGCCTTGGGTGCGCTGGGCAAAACCGATAATTTTGTGCAAGCCGGGCTGTAGCAGCGGCTGGTAGGTGCGCTGGGCTAATGAGCCTTGCAAGGCAGGCAGCGTGGTGTGAAACCCTGCCAGCGTGCAGCGGCCTTCGTTTAGCGCCCGGATGGCGTCTACGCTGCCGGTAAAGTGAATGTCCAAGTGCAGGTGTTGCCCTGCGCAGTGGTCGCGCAGGCGGCTTAGCGCCTCGTCGTGGCTGGCGTGTAGCGACAGTACTTGGCTTTTGGGTTCAAAGGCCATGGCAAAGCTGCGCTCTAGCTCGGTTTGCAGTGCTTCGATCTGGGGTGCTAGGCGCGCTTGGGCGTTGCGCTCGGCAAACAAAAGCTTTGCGCCAAAAGGGCTCAATTGCGCGGCTTGGCCTTTGTCCCACACCAGCAAGGTTTGGCCCAGCTGTGCCTCCCAGCGCTTGAACTCGCCCCACACATGACGGTAAGACTTGTCCATGGCCCTGGCAGCTGCAGCGATGGAGCCTTCGGCTTGCACCGCTTGCAATAGTGCGATTAGCGGATTGTCAATGCGCTGGTTGCGCTTGCCGCTGGAATGCAACTGGTAGGTAAGCTGGATATTTTTCACAGCTTTGAGTTTGCCTGAAAAAATTTGCAGTACCCGAAGCTATGCAAAACATTTCATACCTCGCATGTCCCGATAGTGCACATGCGCTGCTGCGGTTAACCTCAGTGCTATGTTGATTAAAGAAAATGCAAGCGCGTGACAGATAGTTTGTTTAACGCGCTCGGCTTGGTGCTGCGCGGTGACCCTGTGCTGTGGGCGATTATTAGCCGGTCTGTGGCGGTCAGCGCAGTGGCTTGCGCACTGGCTTGTGTTTTTGGGCTGGTGCTGGGCGCGTGGCTGGGTGTGGCGCGCTTTGCCGGGCGACCAGTGGTGCTCGCTGTTTTAAACACCTTGCTAGCGCTGCCCTCGGTGGTGGTGGGGCTGCTGGTGTATATGCTTCTGTCGCGCAGTGGGCCGCTGGGGTTTTTGGGGTGGCTGTTTTCATTTAAGGCGATGGTGCTAGCGCAGGCCGTATTGGTGCTGCCGGTGGTGACCGCGCTAACTCGGCAAGCTATCGAAGACGCGCAGACGGCGCATGGCGAACAACTGCAGTCGATGGGCGCTGGCACAGCCCTGCGCAGCCTGCTGCTGGCGTGGGACGAGCGGTATGCACTGCTGACGGTGCTGATAGCCGCCTTTGGGCGCGCTATATCTGAGGTGGGGGCGGTGATGATTGTGGGCGGCAATATTGATGGGTTTACCCGCGTGATGACTACCGCCATTGCACTGGAAACCAGCAAAGGTGATTTGCCTTTGGCGCTGGGCTTGGGCGCAGTATTGTTGCTACTGGTGCTGTCATTGAACGCGGGTGTGGCCGCCATCAAACACTGGCGTGAACGTGTGGAGGTGCAAACACTATGAGTACTACCGTGTTGCAAATAGACCAAGCTGGCGTGCGCTGGGGGCGTGTGCAGGCGCTGCAAGGCGTGTCGTTGCGCGTACAGCGCGGCGAATGCATTGCGCTGGTGGGTGGCAATGGCAGTGGCAAAAGCACCCTGCTACGGCTAGCCCATGGCTTGGTGCAGCCAACTGAGGGCACGGTGCACGCCGGCAATGCTGCGCGCCAAGCGTTTGTTTTTCAAAAACCCTATGTACTGCGCGCCACGGTGCTGACCAACGTGGCGCTGGCCGCGTGGCTACAAGCTGGTGCACAGCTAAAACCACCAGCGTGGGCGCACGCCAAAGCGCGCGCCATGCAGGCGCTAGAAGACGTTGGCCTGCACCAGCTTGCCACGCGGCAAGCGCGCACGCTGTCGGGTGGCCAGCAGCAGCGACTAACCTTGGCGCGTGCACTGTGCACGCAGCCTGATGTGCTGCTGCTAGACGAGCCCACCGCCAGCCTAGCGCCGCAGGCCAAGCGCGATGTCGAGCTGCTGATGCACCAGTGCAGCCAGCGCGGCACTACGCTGCTGTTTGCCAGCCATAACTTGGGCCAAGTCAAACGCTTGGCCACGCGTGTGGTGTGCCTAGACGCCGGGCGCGTGGTGGCAGATTTACCTGTGGCCGAATTTTTTAACCCAGCGTCGGCGCAGAGGCAAGCATCGCCCGCAGCGGTGCATTTTTTAGAAAGCGAAACTGTATGAAAAACCTCTCTATCTCTACATTCTTAAGCCCTATTTTTAAGACTTTTAGGGTTGTAACCCAAGTAAATACTGCTCAAGCAGCTATTTTTTTTATAGTAATAAGTACGGCTAGTATGGCAGCGCATGCCCAGCAGCTGGTGATGGCGTCCACTACATCTACCGAGCAGTCTGGCCTGTTTGGCTATTTGCTACCCGAGTTAAAACGCGCCACTGGACTAGAAGTCAAAGTGGTGGCGCTGGGCACGGGACAGGCCATCGACATGGGCCGCCGGGGCGATGCTGACGTGCTGTTTGTGCACGACCAAGCAGCGGAAGAGAAGTTTGTTGCTGAGGGCTTTAGCATCCGCCGTTACCCAGTGATGTACAACGACTTTGTGCTAATTGGCCCCAAGGCCGACCCCGCTGCAACCAAGGGCAAAGACATCGTGGAGGCGCTTAAAAAACTTGGTGCTGCCAATGCCGCCTTTATTTCGCGCGGTGACAAATCAGGCACCCACGCGGCCGAGCTGCGCTACTGGGCGCTTGCCGCAGCTGCCGATAAAAAAGGCAGCGGCTACAAAGAATGCGGTTGCGGCATGGGCCCGGCGCTGAACATTGCGTCGTCTACCGGCGCGTATGTGCTGGCCGACCGCGGCACGTGGCTGAACTTTAAGAACCGCGCTGATTTGGCCATCTTGGTTGAGGGCGACGCCAAGCTGTTTAACCAGTATGGCGTGTTGGTGATCAACCCCGCAAAGCACCCGCAAGTCAAAGCCGCAGACGCACAAAAGCTGGTGGACTGGATCGTCTCGCCCACAGGCCAGGCCAGCATTGCAGGCTACAAAATTGGCGGCGAACAGTTGTTTTTTCCGAATGCGGTGAAGTAGCAAGTCGTATTGGCGCATTATTTCCATGCATCAACTGGGAGAAAACGAGTTAGCCCGTAATTGTTACATTTTGTCTCTAAAATAACGCCAGTTATTAATACACCCTGAGCCTTCAGCGCTTGGGTTTGCAAATGTGCCAAAGGCACGGAGTGTGTCACCGGTGAGCCAACAGGTCAATTCTTCAGTGCCTCGAGTGCAAAATATGGCGCAACCCTCAGCTACGCAGTTAGACCGCATAGACGCCTTGCTGGCAGCGCAGCGCGCACAACAGGTGCAACTTGGGCAAGCCTTAAAAGCGGCTAAAACTAGCCCAGCCACCAGCACGCAGGCAGTCGCTAGCCCCGCTTGGGCTGTGCCCGATCTGGGCGAAAACGGGTCTTGGTTTGCAGCTTCGGTCTTAGCGGTAGTGCTGCTGTGTGCAGGCTTTGTCGTAGTATGGCGGTGGCGATTTGCCCGCAAAGTAGCCAAGCAGCCTGCAGCACAAGATTCTATTTCTGACAGCCTACCAATGGCGTCGGATTACAACGCATTGCAACCTTGGGACGCCGCGCCACCGCAGGCTGTCCTGTTGCAACCAACGCCTAGCGACCTGGCTGCTCTTGCGGTGCCTGGCAATCAACAGCCAGTTGATGTAGGACTGGATATTGAGCTTGACGTGCTTGATGCGCCTGATGCGCCTGTTGTGAGCGCACCCAGTGTTGCGTGGGCAGATCCTGCAAGCCCCTATATTGAAGCTACAAGCGATTTTGTCTCGGACGAGGTGCGCAAGGTGCAGCAGTCTCTAGCCCATAAACGCTCGTTGCGCAAAACTCAGCAGCGCGCGCTGCAGCCAGAAGTACTTTTGGAGACGGTCGAACCCACGCCAGAGCAAGTGCTGGCGTCCGCTTTTGAGCCGCCGCCTGTGGCTGCGTTGCATCTCGCTGCGCCCGCTCAATCACCGGTGCCCGTCATCTTTTCGACCAAACTGACCGACGATGACGCGCAATGGACGGTGCAGTTGCATCTGGCGCAAGAAATGGCTGATTTAGGGCGAGCTGAAGATGCCCAAGCACTTTGCCAAGAAGTTTTTGTCAGAGGGTCTGAAAATATGCAGAGCGTAGCGCTGCAAATCATGACTCGGTTGCCCAATTTCAAGCAGCCCTGATTGTTCAAACTAGGTTGAACAATCCACGTTAGTGTTTAGGCTGTCCCAACTTACGGTATACCGTAGCGCGGCTAATGCCCAGTTGGCGTGCTGCCTCAGCCACGTTACCGCGCAGTTGGGTAACAGTGTGGCGAATCAAATCTGTTTCTTGGTCTTTCAGCGCTTTGGGTGAAGCGTGATTGACCAGCATAGCGCGGCCTGTAGACTGCGCTTTGGGTGCTAGCGTGCCCGCAGCGCTGGCGCGCACTTGCAGGTGCAGACCAGACCATAGAGGAACATTCAACCAAGTAGCGTGGCGCTGTGCGTCAAACAAACTACCCGTCGACGTGGCAAATACATCTGCCAAATGTACCGGTGCAGCGCCCGCCAATTGCATCCCCAGCATCTGGCGCGCAATGGGATTGATGGCACTCAACATGCCATCCGTATCAACGCATACCAAGCCCTCACCATCCTTGCCGCTGCGTTGACCGGGCCATTGCAAATGCAGCACCACAGCGTGGGGCTGGGCTAATACCAGGGCATTTTCAATCGCGCGCGCAGAGGTCGCTACCAAATGCATCAGTGCGGGGCGCTCTTCAGCGTCAATGCATGTCACGTCTACCATACCTGCACATTGGCCGTCTGGCCCCGTAATGGGCGCGCCTGCGCACGAATAGCAACCCGCGTCTTGGTAGAAATGCTCGCCACGGTGCAGCCAAGTGGTGCGCTGCTCAATCAAGGTGCTGCCAATAGCGGTGGTGCCTACGGCAGACTCAGACAAATCTACGCCTATGCGTGCAATCACATCAGCGCGTAGGTCGCTGCGGTCTATCTGGCCGCGGGTGTCCACCACCATACCTTGTGCGTTGGTCAAAATTACAAAATAGCGGGTCTGTGCGATGGCGATGCTCAGCTGCTCTAAGCTATGGCGTGCGGCTACGCGCAAGTTGTGATTGCCTTCCTTACTACGCCGCTGCGCGCTGGCACTGACTAAGTCAAAACCCAAGTGTTCATGCGGTGACAGCCCATTGCCCAAGCAGCGCTGCCAAGACTGCGTAATCCAAGGTTGCACATATTGCAGCTGTGCATGGGGCTTGCCCTGCAGCACGGCGTTGCGTGTAAGTGCAATACCTTGCAGGCGAGGTTGGGTGTGCAGCGCAGGCATAAAAATGTAGGTCTGGTCTAGCCAAACTAAGTTAATGCACTATTGTGTTGCATTTTGAGAATATTGAAAGCCTTAACGCGCCTTTTAGGGTTGTCCCTAGGTCTGCACAACGGGCTTAGTTCAACAATGTAGTGGTATTAAATTTCATAGGCAACGCTTTGCATAAGCCACATGCAAAGCTTCTACCCACAGGAGCCCAGTATGCAAAAAGTCTTGCACATTAACCCCGACAAATGCACGGGATGCTTGCAGTGCGAAATGGCCTGTAGTTTTGAAAACTACGGAACCTATGCCACCAGCAAATCACGTATTAAAGTATTTGACTTTCACCATACGGGTAAAAAAGTACCTTACACCTGCACCCAGTGCGACGAGGCATGGTGCTTACATGCGTGCCCAGTAGAGGCCATTACGGTAGATAAAGCCACAGGTGCCAAAGTGGTCAATGAATCTACTTGCGTAGGTTGCAAGGTGTGCACCATTGCCTGCCCATTTGGCACTATCAACTATGTGCAAGAAACCGGCAAAGTGCAAAAGTGCGACCTGTGCGGCGGCGATCCTGCCTGCGTCGAGGCCTGCCCTACTGCTGCGATAACTTATGTGGATGCCAACTGGACCGGTATGGACAAAATGAAATCTTGGGCTGATAAATTAGGCAATCAGCCTTCAGCTTCGTAATCTGCATCGCTAACCTTTTTTGGGCGGGCCACAGCCATACCGCTACGCCGCCCCTCACTGGAGATCACATCATGTCTTGGGCTGGAAAAATCCTCCGCGTTAACT
>JAYSWJ010000279.1:0-3024 GCA_043718065.1 Polaromonas sp. | reverse complement strand
TTGTGGACAAGGCCACCGAAGCGGGGGTGCGATTGATTGAGGCCGATGGCCTGCGTTTGTCCAAAATGTCGGGCGGCCACGGCCACCAAGGCGTGGTGGCCGTGGCGCAGGCGGTTAAGCAAGCCACGTCGCTAGACGAGCTGCTAGAAGAGCTAGAAGCCTCTGCCGACACCACCAACCCGCTGATTTTGGTGCTTGACGGCGTGACCGACCCACACAACCTGGGCGCAGTGCTGCGCGTGGCCGATGGTGCAGGCGCACACGCGGTGATTGCACCCAAAGACCATGCAGTGGGCATTAACGCCACGGTGTCTAAGGTGGCCAGCGGCGCGGCGGAGACCATGCCGTACTTTATGGTGACCAATTTAGCCCGCACTTTGAATGAATTGAAAGAGCGCAACATCTGGATTATTGGCACCAGCGATGATGCTGAGAAAACCATTTACGACGTTGACCTAAAAGGCCCGGTGGCCTTGGTACTGGGTGCAGAAGGCCCGGGCATGCGCCAGCTAACGCGCAAAACCTGTGATGAACTGGTGAGTATTCCCATGCGCGGCGCGGTAGAAAGCTTAAACGTGTCGGTAGCCAGCGGCGTGTGTTTGTACGAAGCATTGCGCCAACGTACTTAAATTTTTGAAAGATAAGACAATGAATAAAATTGCTACTACTTTAATAGCTGTTGCATCAGTTTTGATGCTGGCTAGCTGCACCCAAGAGCAACAAAACAAGATTCAGCGCGATATCCAAAACTGGACGGGTACCAACGGCGTGCTAGAGATCTACGCGGGTGATAAAGTGGTTCGCCGTTTCTTGAAAATCGACAAACTATCTACCGCACTGGGCACCGACGATAACAAGCCGCGCCCGTACCGCTTTGGCTACGGCGTGATGGACGAGAACTTAAACATGACGGTTGACGCAGGCGAGAAGCGGGTGTATTTTGAGATCAGCGATTACGCGTCGAACTACGTGTTTTTTGAAAGCCCACGTTAACGCTGGGTTTACGTCACTGCGCAACTGCGCAACTGCGCAATTAATGCTGCGCATTCAAATCACACCCAGCGCGCCCAGCACCGCGCCAGCACCCAGCATCCACAGCAAATGCAGCTTGGTGCGCCAAGCCAGCAGCAGCGATGCAATCGTCAAACTCCACAGCGGCCAGTCTTTGGCAGGCTGATGGTGCGCTGCAGTTAGTAGCCAAGCGGTGGCGATCAACAACGCTACCGATATAGGCGCTAGCGATGCCTTACTAGAGAGCGCCACAATATGCCGAGGGTTGCGGTGCAGCCAGCGTGTGGTGGCAAAGGTAAGGGTACTGCTGGGCACCATAATGCCGATAAACGTAGCCGCCAAGCCTGCTGCAGCGCTGTAGTAGTTGCCACCAATCGACAAACCAGTTTGCCAGCCGATCAACGGAATAAACATCACATTAGGCCCCGGCGCGGCCTGCGCAATAGCAATGCTGGCGTTAAACTGCGCATCACTCAGCCAGCCGCGCTGCTCCACCACAAAGCGGTGCATGTCGGGCGCAGTGGTAATGGCCCCGCCAATGGCCAGCAGCGACAGCATTAAAAAGTGGCCAAAAAGTGATAACCATTGGTCTGCGGTCATAGCGGCTCCTGCGAGTTGTTTGACAGGCCAGTGGCTGGATCACTCTGCGCCTTGCGTACCAAAACCCAAGCGTAGGCGAAAGCAGGCACGCCCAAGCCCAACACGGTGTAGACCATGGGCCAGCGCAGCAAACCTACCGAGATAAAGGTCAGCGCTATCAGCAGGGCGCACAGCTTGGTGCCCAGCAAGTTGTTTTGTAAGCCTGACAGCATTTTGATAGCGGCAGCACCAATCAGTCCTGCCGCTGCCGCGCCCATACCGCGCACTGCGCCTGCCACAGCGGCTACATCTGCAAACTGCGCATACAGCGATGCCAGTACCAAAGCCAGCAGCAAAGGCATCAACAAAATACCCGCCAGCGCCACCACTGCACCGCGCCAGCCAAAGTACCGGTTGCCTAAAATAATGCACAAGTTAATCACGTTGCCACCCGGCAAAATTTGCGACACCGCCCAGTCTTCGACAAACTGTTGCTGCGTTAACCAGCGGCGCTTGTCGACCATCTCACGCTGAATAATGGTGAGCACCCCGCCAAAGCCTTGCAGCGCTATGCTGTTGAACGCCAAGAACAGTGCTAGCAAAGACTGCGGTTGTTCTTGCATTGGTTTTGTCGGTGGATGTGCAGTGGGGACTGTGGGTGTAGGCATGGGCCTATTATGCTTGGTTGGGCAAGCTTTACTCTGAAAAGCTATTGATTTCATAGCTGCTTGAGCAGTATTTACTTGGGTTGCTTGGCCTTAACCTTGATAAACGCAGGCCCCCATACCGGGTGGCCGCGTTCAGCGCGCGTCAGGTCGAAAGTTTTGTCTACAGCAAAAGCGTCGGCAAATGATTTTTCGCACAAAGCGGCGCGGCGGGTTACGCAGTACAGAAAAGCTTTGGTTTTATGGGCCTGTAGTTGCTCAGAGCGGTCAGGCAGGCCTAGTTTTTGGCTCTCCAGCAGCTTGGTTTCTGCGCGTTTGTAGTCACCAGAGTTTAATGAAGCCACGCCATCGCGCAGGGCGACACTGCCTGCGGCTACCGGTGCGGACGCTGGTGGCGGCGGTGTAACTACGGGTGCGGGCGCGGGTGCGGGTGCAACAGGTGCTGTCACGGGCGGTGGTGGCTGTGGTGGGGGTGTGACGCAGCCTACCAGCGCGGCTGCTACCACGCAGGCCGCAGCCGACAATCGCAAAGTGTGTAAGGTCATAAATTGGGTGCAATCCATTAACGTTATGTGAGTCTACACCTAGCTTACTCGAACTTGTGCACGATGTTGTCGGTCTTGCCGGCCACTGATTTGATCTTGAATGTGTAGGACGTAAAGTCGCTGTTGCGCACCACAATAGTGTGCGGCCCTGGCTCTAGAGTCAGGTTGGTCAAAGGTGGCGACACACCCATTTTTTTGCCATCGACTTCTATCTCGCCCCAAGG
>JAYSWJ010000278.1:0-7558 GCA_043718065.1 Polaromonas sp. | reverse complement strand
CGGCCAGCAACTCTTGCGCCTTAGGTTTCAGCCCGCTAGCGGCCAGTTTTTTGGCATCTTTAAGCGCGTGCTTGGCAAATACGACTTCCCAGCTCACCACCTGCCTGCTCACCACTTCAACGCCTTGGCACTTTTTGCCAGTGGCTCCTTCATACCCGCTTTTACGGATTCGCGCATGCCCGGCACGGCCAGCAGGTACAAAGTCTCTTGAATCGCACTCCAATCCTCTGCCGCCACCAGCACAGCACTGTTGCGCTTGCCAGAAATGGTAATGGGCGTATGCGACTGGGCAGTTTCGTCAATCAGCCGGTACAGATTGGCGCGCGCCTCGCTGGCGGTAAGGATGTTCATGGTTTGATTCTTTCGAGTGCGAAATTTATCGTACGCTATGACGTACGCTTTGTCAATTTTTGGATTGTTGCAGGGCTGCCGCTTTCTCCGGTTAGTTGGACTCGAGCCGGGCATCTCTTTCGCGAAAAATACTCCGAAAACACGCGCGAATTGAGGCCTTTGACTCGCTAGCTTGAGCAACGCGCGCCTTTCTGCATATTTTTCATCGAGACGGACCCGACTCGTCACATTGTTCTTTGCTTGGCTTTGAACAGCCCGCGCATCGGGTCGGTCGTTGCATGGGTGAATACTATTAATTACATAGCTGCTTGAGCAGGTTCTACGACCTAGAACGGATAAAAGAATATGAAAGCACGCGTGAATTCAGGTGTTTTTGCGTGCTATCACACAGCAATCAACCGCAACTATGCTGCAGCTTACGGTGCCACAGCGTCGATCTTCAAACTTGGCCAATCGAAAAGACCAACGCTAGCTAATCGCGCCGTCCGGTCGTCACTAGCAACAGCAGTTCAGTCTCAACGCTTAAATTTCCCATCATAAGCAATGATGCTGAGGTCGGCGTAGCGCAAACCAGTGTGGTCGGTGGGTGTGAAGGCTACTACCAGTTTGCCGCCTAGGTCATAGGGTTTAAAGTTTTCTAGGGTGCGTTGCAGTTTCTCGCGTGTGGGGTTGGGGCCTGCGCGGTTGAGGGCTTCTACAAGTACCTTGGCTGCGGCAAATCCTTCTAGCATTGCGGGTGTTAGCTCTTTAATGCCTTTGGCGGTGGCCAGCGTGAGGGCTTCGCTGACAAATGGGTGGCCCGAGTTGCGCTCGCCGGGGAACACTTGCATGACCACTACGCCGCGCGCGTTTTCGCCCAGTGCTTTGGCAAAGCTGCCGGCTGCGTTGTTGGACAGCGTGACGATCTGGGCTCTAGAGCCTGCAGCGCGCAGTGCCTGCATGCCCTCATTGACGGCGCCTGCTGCACCGACAAAGATAATCGCTTGCGCGTCATCTTTGGCTGCACGGGGGGCGATGGTGCTGAAGTCAGGTTTGGTACGGTCGTATTTTTCTACAAAAAGCGCCTTGGCATTGATGGCTTCAAACCCTTTGAGCACGCCGCCCAAACCGTCTTTGCCAAAGCTGTCGTCTACATGCACCACCCCAATACGGGTAAGGCCCAGAGTACTAAGGTGCTTGACGGCTAAGACGCCCTCGGCTTGGTAGGGCGCGCGTACGTTGAAAATATGTTTTTTAACAGGCTCATGCAAAGACATGGCGCCTGTAGACGGCGCTAGGTAAGGCACGCCTGCTTTATCGATTACGGGCAATATAGCCTCCGTAGGCGGTGTGCCTCGACCTAGAAACAGAGCCAGTACGTTTTTTTCTTCAATAAGAATGCGGGCGTTTTCTGCGGCCAGTTTGGGGTCAAATTTGTCGTCTAGCGAGATCAGCTCAATCTTTTGGCCGTACACGCCGCCGCGTGTGTTGGTGGCGTCTATATACAGTTTGGCACCTTCGGCAATCTCTTTCACAGCAGGGCCGACAATGCCGGTGTATCCGGCTGTTTGCCCTATCAATAGCTGGGCATGTGTATTTGCGCAGCAAGCGACTAAACACAAAGTAGTGATGAAATAGCGCATAGACAACCCTGTAGATACGTAATTAGTATCCATTAATTGTGCTTTAGCGCTAGTTTTATTGCAAGTTACAAGCTTGCAGCATGTCGTTTAAAGCTCTGGCGACACTCCTAGCGCTACCAAAAACCGCGCCACCATGTTGTAGGTGGCAATCGCACTGGTCAGCTCCACAATCTGCGTGGTGTCAAAGTGCTGTTGCAGTGCGGCAAAGGTGGCATCGTGTACTTTGACGTTGACTGTCATCTCGGCAGCGTATTGCATTACTATGATTTCAATAGCAGCTTGATCAGTATTTACTTGGGTTAGTGGGCTATTTGTCTTAGAAAACTGGGCTACAAACACGGCCAGGTAGTCTAGCTCGCGCTGCGTGCCGCCTGCGGCTAAAAAGTCGGGGGCGTGGTGGTGGTATTCGTAAGCTGCGCCGGTTAGCAGGGCTACGGTGCAGATGGCCAGCTCGCGCAGTTTGCGGCTGGTGGGCAGCTCGGTGCGCACGGCTTTAAGGTACACGTTCCAGCCGCGTGCTAGGGGCTCGCTCCACAGCAATGCTTTGTCCAGGTTAATCAGCTGGCCACCACGGCGGGCTTTGATGGCGTCTACCAAGGCGGCAGGCTGCGGGTGGGCGGTGGGGGTCCAGTCGGGGATGCGCATGGTGGGGTCTTTGTAGGTTGTCGGTAGTGGGTTAGTTTATCTAGCTTTACCAGTTTTCATCATGGGCTAGGTCTGATAAACAACGCGGGCTATTCATAGGAGACAGCGCTAGCTATTAATAGAGGACAGCGTTAGCGCTGTGAGGCTAAGGCTTGGGTACCTCTGCTATGCTGACATCGCCTTTATGCAACATCTTATAAACCTTCACCACAAGACGGCGCGGTATGCCGCTGCAGGCGTATTGTTGTTGCTACCTGTTGTGTTGCAAGGTTTCGGTGACCATTGGGTGCGCATTGCCGACACTTGCCTGCTGTACGTGATGATGGCGCTGGGTATGAATATTGTGGTGGGCTATGCGGGCCTGCTAGACCTAGGCTACGTGGCTTTTTATGCTGTGGTGGCCTATTTGTTTGCGCTGCTCACGTCGCAGCACTTGCCTGAGCATTTTGTGTGGGTGGCCACGCTGTTCCCGGCGGGCCTGCATACGCCTTGGTGGGTGGTACTTCCTTTGGCTGCTGTACTGGCGGCAGTGTTGGGCGCGGTGCTGGGCGCGCCTACGCTTAAGCTGCGCGGTGACTATTTGGCGATTGTCACGCTGGGCTTTGGCGAGATTGTGCGTATTTTTATCAACAACTTGGGCCACCCTGCCAACATCACCAACGGTGCCCGGGGCTTGGGCCAAATAGACTCGGTCAGCTTTTTTGGCCTAGACCTGGGCCAGCGCTTGGACCTTGATTCAGTGTGGGGCAGCTACAGCCTGTCGTCGGTTACTTTGTACTACTACTTGTTTTTGGTGTTAGCGGTGCTGACGGTTTTTACGTGCTACCGCTTGCAAAGATCGCGCATTGGCCGCGCGTGGATGGCTATACGCGACGACGAGGTGGCCGCCGAGGCTATGGGTGTCAACACGCGCAACATGAAGCTGCTGGCGTTTGCACTGGGTGCCAGCTTTGGCGGGGTGGCGGGGGCGATGTTTGGGGCTTTTCAGGGCTACGTGTCGCCCGAATCGTTCAGCCTGCAAGAGTCTGTGATGATTGTGGCGATGGTGGTGTTTGGCGGCATAGGCCACATTCCGGGTGTCATCTTAGGCGCGGTGCTGCTAACGGCGTTGCCCGAGATGCTGCGCTACGTGGTGGGCCCGCTGCAGGAGATGACCGATGGTCGCTTGGACGCTGGCATTTTGCGCCAGCTGCTCATTGCACTGGCCATGATCAGCGCCGTGGTGCAGCGCCCGCGTGGCCTGTGGCCTGCGCCTGATCATGGCAAGGCGCTGGTGGCACGCCGCTAACGACGGTACGCTAGCGCTATCCTGCGCACCCGCGCCGCATAGCTACACTAACCCAGTATCGGGCAAGGCGTTGGTGTTTTTTGACCAACTGCATGACGCTTTCCGCATTGACGATTTGCGCGCTGTACAAGAGCCGTTGGCGGGTGGATCTGTCCTTCAAATGGATTAAACAACATTTGTATATCCAGCGCATCTTTGGCACCAGCGATAACGCGCTCAAAACGTAAATTTGGTGCGCAATTGCCACTTATGTGCTGGTCTCCATTACTAAAAAAAAGACCCTGAATTTGCCCCATAAGCTACACATATCCTTCGTCAACTGGATTTGAATATGTTTAAAACTACGCCCATTGCGCAGCTGCTGGGCACGTATGAAATAGCTGAATGTGAATCTGATACCTGCATCCAGCAAAGCCTGTTCTCAACGTTGGGACACTAGTGTAAGCAAGCAATAAAAATAGCAGCAATTCTTGTCTGTCTGTCCATGTCATCATGGGCGCTATGGATATTCTCCAAGACGAATAACCATGCGCCAAATTCAAGCCGACCACTTTACCTATCCTGTATATGGCGCGATCAACACGACGATTCTAAAAACGATGCAATACCTAGCAAAGGGCACGAAATTATTTGTCGAGATATCTCGCGGCAGCCGGCCCACATATACCCCTAGATTTTAAGTTTGGCAAGCCTAAAAAAACGGCTTTAAAGCGGCAATTTCCCGGGCCAACAATTGTTTTGCCCAGACATGTTGTCGTGTACCCAGTGTTCTCCAGTCAAAGTCACTTTACCAAGGCTTTCCGCCCTAGCTATTCCCCAGCCTTCACCAAGAGACTGCGTACATATTTTGTCAACCTCAGCTGCACTGGCTATGTTGACGCCACGATGCTGTGAGCTTGATGCCCTAAATTCTTGCCAACGTGCATTGTCTTGATCCATAGTTTTTGTGCAGAGCAAGGGGCGTTCGTTCGCGCAAGCAAGTGGCTTGACACATTGTGCGCCGCATAGAATCTCGGCAGACGTATCACCACCTTTCGCCAAATAAGCACTGCCTGTAAGCACACCGTTGGGAATCACCGCCCCCGTGGTGTCTATTACTGGGGGCAGATTCTTCATCGCCTGTGCATTAGCTATCAGTTGTGCAGGAATGCCATCCACGGATTGCAAATAGTCTTGCTGGCATATTTTTCGCACGTGCAGCATGCTCGTGGCGCTCACGCATTCGTAGCGCACCAAGGTTTTTTGAACTAGCGGCACAAATAGCAGCACTACAGGCTTGCCATCGATTTTGGCGTCAATCTCCACCTTGTAAATACCATCCGCCTGAATGCTCCAAGCTTTGACGCCACTCTTGGGTGGAACGGGCCGCAGCGTGATGTCTCCTGCCACAGCCAACCTACGTGTTTTTTGGAAGAATACAGCCAGATCTTCTGTGTTGCCGTCTGTGCCGCTACCCACTAGCTGTTCATAACGTTCCAGGTTGATTCTTGAGGTGCTAGAGCCTAACTGCGACCAACTGAAAAAAACCAGCAATGGCAAACTTAGCGATAACAACAATCCCCAACCGCGCAGTTTGCTCATATGAATTCCTGATAAATTTTCTACTTGCATTGTAACTTTAGCAAAACCGAAACGACGCGAACTGCGTAAAAAAGGCAAGCACGAGAGAAATGATTGCAAATTGCGTTGAATCCATTATCTGCAACGAAGCTCCAACATCTGTAAAGCCAGTTGTTAAAAAAAAGCGAGTCCATGATCCGCTTCACGGCATCACGATTGAAACCATCGTGACGGATTTAAGGGACATTACGTCTGGTCCGGTTTAGGACTGCACATTTAAATTGCATGTTTCGTTAGCAAGCCGAGCTGAACATGGCCTCAAGCCTAAAATTTCTACCCATAATGCCTTGAGCGCGAAAAGTTAAAGGCTTGTATTTTTTATGCTGCTGTAGTAAAAGCACAGTAGCTAGCTGAAAGACAGGTGCGAAAATACGTCGAGGCATCAGAGTCCACGAGTCGCCAAGCACGATTCAAGCCCTTGCTTTTACGTTACTTCGCTTGCAGCAAATGCGGCACGCTCAGCAGGAAAAACTCGTTGCTATCCGCTACATTCGGAAGGCGGCTGGAAGAAAAGGGTAGGTTGTTGTAGTCACCCACAGTGACTTGATCTGCATACATGATGTCAGAGTTTTCATTAGTGAAAAAAGGAAAGCTGAGTTTGCCGTTATATTTGGGTTGGCGAGCGAGGTTGCATACCATTCCGGGCGCACAGTTTGCTTACTGATAGCCCAGCCATAAGAGCGATACATAGCATACCAGTTACCATAGGGGCATGACAGCTAAATACCTCTTTCTCACTACCTCCACCCGCGAGGCTGGCCACCTAGGCAACACCGAATGGCTGGCCCAGCAAGCCGCCAAAAATCTGCCTGCACACGCGCAGCAAACTTGGCACGCGCTGGCGCACCTGCAGCTAGAAAATTTTGTCGACCTGCGCCACACCACGGGCCAGTACCCGTTGCCCACGGGCGACATGCACACCCTGCTGCAGGCCACGATGGACCGCACCGATCTGGTGTTGGTAGCACCCGTGTATCGGTACAGCATCCCTGCACCGCTTAAAACTTACCTGGACCACTGGAGCGCGTGGATGCGCATCCCCAGCGTGCCGTTTAAAGACACGATGGCGCAAAAAACCATGCACCTCATCACCACCAGCGGCGATAGGGCCAAGGCGCAGCCCATGATCGACTCTATTGCGCTGTGCGCGGGCTTTTTGAACATGCGCTTTGCGGGCGCGCTGTGGGGCAAGGGCGGGCCACCCAAAGCTGTTGAGGCCGATGCGCAGGCCATCAGCGAAGCGCGGCAGTTTTTTGCCGTTACGGCAGCCGCCCGCTAGCGCAGGAGATAATTGCAGGCTATGCAGATTCAATTTACCAAAATGCACGGCGCTGGCAACGACTTTGTCGTGCTGGACGAAACGCGTGGGCTTCTGGGCTTGACAGCCGCGCAATATCGGTTTTTAGGCGACCGGCACTTTGGTGTGGGGGCTGACCAAATATTGAGCGTGCGGCCTGCGCCTGACAGCAGTGTAGATTTTGAATACGTTATCTACAATGCCGATGGCGGCGAGGTAGAGCACTGCGGCAACGGCTCGCGCTGCTTTGTGCGCTACGTGCGCGAGCGTGGCCTGACCGACAAAACCACCATCCGCGTCAAAACTATCAACAACACCCTGGTGCTGACCGAGCAAGCCGATGGCCGCGTCACCGTCAACATGGGCGCACCGGTGTTTGACCTGGCCGACATACCGTTTGATGCCCAATATGCCCGCGTGGTGCTGGGAGAGCAAAATTTATGCCAAAAATGGCATCTAGCCCAAGTAAAACCTGCTCAAGCAGCTATGGAATCGATAGTGAACGCCATGACAGCAGACGTAGCTGTATTGTCCATGGGCAACCCGCACGCTGTGCAAGTGGTGGCCGATGTAGACACCGCAGGCGTGCATACCGTGGGCCCGTGGGTTGAATCGCACCCCGCATTTCCGCGCCGCGTTAACGCTGGTTTTATGCAAATTGTCAGCCGGTCGCACATCAAACTGCGCGTGTACGAGCGCGGTGCGGGTGAAACACTGGCTTGCGGCACGGGGGCC
>JAYSWJ010000277.1:0-7569 GCA_043718065.1 Polaromonas sp. | reverse complement strand
TTTTGTGCAGATTCGCTGAACAAAAAGGTGCGCACTTTATCCAGCTGTGCTGTCAGCGCAAAATTCCACTGGTGTTTTTGCAAAATATCACTGGCTTTATGGTGGGCCGCAAGGTCGAAAACGAAGGCATTGCACGCCACGGCGCCAAGATGGTGACTGCAGTGGCCACAGCCAATGTGCCCAAGTTCACCGTCATCATTGGCGGCAGCTTTGGCGCAGGCAATTACGGCATGTGTGGCCGCGCCTTTGGCCCACGCTTTTTGTGGATGTGGCCCAATGCGCGTATCAGCGTGATGGGCGGCGAGCAAGCCGCCTCGGTGCTGGCCACCGTCAAGCGCGATGGCATCGAAGGCAAAGGCGGCCAGTGGAGCGCTGACGAAGAAACCGCATTCAAAGCGCCCATCAAAGCCCAGTACGAAGCCCAAGGCCACCCGTATTACGCCACTGCGCGCCTGTGGGACGATGGCATTATTGACCCCGCCGACACCCGCCGCGTGCTGGCACTGGGCCTGGCCGTAGCGCAAAACGCACCCATACCCGAGCCCAAGTTTGGTATTTTCAGAATGTAAACCATGAACCCTACAGAGCATTTTTCAACACTGGCCCGCTACAACGGGTGGGCCACGCAGCGCCTGATAGAAGCCTTAGGCGAGCTGGATGATGATGCTTACCGCAAAGATGTGGGGCTGTTTTTTAAATCGATTCACGGCACGTTAAACCATTTACTGGTGGCTGAGCATTTGCTGTGGTACCCGCGTTTTGCCAAAGGTATTTCGCCCAAATTAACCGAGGATATGGAGGCCGAACCTGTACGCGAGCGGCTGGGCCAAGCGCTCAAAGGTAGCGCCGGCAATTGGCCGCCCTTAATCGCCTCTTGGCCTGCCGAGCGCTTTGAGGGCAAACTGGCTTACACCACCACCAATGGCCAAGCTTTAGTGCTGCCGTTTGCAGCCACGCTGACCCATGTGTTTAACCACGGCACACACCACCGTGGGCAGATCACAGCAGCGCTAACCTTGCTGGGGCAGCCTTGCCCAGTGCTGGATTTGGTGTACTTTTTGCAACAAAATAGTTCACAATAAAACCTAACTAATAACTTGGAGATATTGTCTTGTTTGTCCTGAAAAAACTCATCCTATTGCTCAGCGCCTTGGTGATGGTCGGCTGCGCAACCGTTACGGGCGGAGGAAATTCTCAGGCCATTTCAGTCAGCACCGTTAATGAATACGGAAAAACTGTCGATGGAGCAGCTTGCAATATACATAACGACAAAGGAAATTGGAAGCTCTCGTCGCCTGAGCAAGTAACGATCACGAAATCTAGTAAACCGATTCTTGTTCGGTGCGAAAAAGCGCCATCACTGCCGGGTACAGCGACGGTGGAGTCTTCTGTAAGGGGGGCCATGTTTGGCAACCTCATTGCAGGGGGGCTCATTGGTGCTGCGATTGACCATTCCTCTGGTGCTGCATACGAATATCCTGAATCCATCAAAGTAATGCTTGGCATCGCAACGGGTTACAAGATGCAATTTGACAATAGAAAGGGCGCCGACAAAACGCCCATTACGCGCATGTTGCCCCCGACTACAGGTTTTGCACCCGTCAAGGATGTTGATAAACTTCCAATTCAAGACGTGGCAACAGCTAAGGCGTACACTGATTTTTTGAATTACAAAGGCCCCAAAGCATTTGCGGTGTCTCAAGATAAAGCTACAGGCTGGGCTTTAGGCATCATGGCCGCCGATAACAAAGACCAGCAAGCAAGGGATCCTGGTGAACGTGCTCTTGCAAACTGCAGGCGCAGGGCAATAACCCCATGTGTTTTGTATGCTGTGGATGAAGAGGTTGTCTATACCCAACCAAATTTTGCGGCCACCGCAGTGGAGCCAGCCAGACCTCAAACCGCTGTGACACTGACCGGGAATGAAGCAAGTAATCAACCTGCAATGATTGCAACTGGATTTGCAAATATTAACGATGTTGACGCTATTCCCTTCATCAGCGACAAAGGCCGCGAAGGGTATCGCGAATGGTTGACCAAACCCACACCAAAGGCCTTTATCATTTCTGATAAGGGTTACTGGGCAAGCACATGGGGAATTAATCCGCAAAATCCCGATGAGCCTAAAGACCCAACAGAAAGAGCGCTGCAACGATGCGCAAAGGCAAACAATGCGCCCTGTAGACTTTATGCGGTCAATGGCGCTGTTATTTTTCTCAAAGAAGCGCAGCCAGTTGGAGCGCCCAACACACCCTTTGCCGAAACCAAGCCCGCAGCGAAATAAATGCCCATGAGCCTCCAACTCGATTTGTCAGCGCATGTTGCAACCTTGACGCTTAATCGCCCCGATGTGCGCAATGCGTTCAATGATGATTTGATAGCCGAAATTACGCAAGCATTTCAAGAGCTTGGGTCGCAAGATAATGTGCGTTGCATCGTGCTGGCTGCTAAGGGCGCTGCATTCTGTGCAGGGGCAGATTTGAATTGGATGCGACGGATGGCAGATTACTCCCCGGAGGAGAATTTCTCAGATGCGCGCAAGCTGGCCGACATGCTGCGCGTGATCTACGAGTGCCCCAAGCCCACAGTAGCGCGCGTGCAGGGGGATGTGGTTGCGGGCGGCATGGGCTTGGTGGCGGCCTGCGATATGGCGGTGTCGGTAGATTCAGCGCATTACTGCTTAAGCGAAGTCAAGCTGGGCTTGATTCCGGCCACTATCAGTCCGTATGTGATTCGCGCCATGGGTGCACGGGCGGCGCACCGCTATTTTTTAACCGCCGAGCGGTTTACTGCAAGCGAGGCCTTACGCATAGGTTTTGTGCATGAGGTAGTGGCAGTAGATCAACTCGATACCAAAGTGGCTGAAATCACCCAGGCGCTGTGCAACGCCAGCCCCCACGCGGTGAAAGTGTGCAAAAAGTTGCTGCAAGACGTGGCGCAGCGTGAAATTGGCCAACCCTTGATCGCCCAGACCGTTGCGGGTATAGCCGACATACGCTCTAGCCCAGAAGGCAAAGAGGGCGTAGCGTCATTTTTGCAAAAGCGCAAGCCTAGCTGGCTTTAAGCAGTTGCAACCCACTTTACCCAAGTAGCCACTATGGACACCCTTTTTTCCAACCTGCAGCAGTTAATGGCGGGCCTGTTTGCCAGCGGTGGTGATGTAGCTGGCAGCGCAGGCAGTGCATTAAAAGGTTTGGACATGGCGGGTTTGGCGGCTTTGGCTGCGGCCTTGGGCTGGGCCAGTGGCATCAGGTTGTACCTGGTGGTGTTTATCACCGGGCTGGCAGGCTATTTTGGTGTGATCCCGTTGCCCAGCGGGCTTAGCGTGCTGCAGCATCCGGCCATGTTGGCGGGCAGCGGTGCCATGCTGTTTGTTGAATTTTTTGCCGACAAAATTCCCGGTGTGGATTCGCTCTGGGACATGGTTCACACCGTCATCCGCGTGCCCGCAGGTGCTGCACTGGCAGCTGGTGTGTTTGGGGCCGATAGCGCCACCATGGGCATGGTGGCAGGTTTGCTGGGCGGCACCCTGGCCGCTACATCGCATGCCGCCAAGGCCACTACGCGCGCGGCCATCAACACGTCGCCCGAGCCGTTTAGCAACATTGCCATGAGCTTGGTGGAAGAGGGCGGCGTGATGGGCATGATGTGGCTAGCCACTAACTACCCGCTTAGCTTTGGTGTGGTGCTGTGCGTTGTGCTGGCGGTATCAGTAGTGCTGATCGTGGTGCTGCTTAAATTTCTTAAAGCCATAGTGCGCCGCGTATCTGAATTTTTCTCTGGTATCCCAAGGACTGCTTGATGTTTAGCAAAATACTGATCGCCAATCGCGGCGAAATCGCCTGCCGCGTTGCTGCCACTTGCGCGCGCATGGGTGTGCGCACCGTAGCGGTGTATTCGACTGCTGACGCGCAAGCCAAACATGTAGCTGCATGTGACGAGGCCGTGTACATCGGCGTGCCGGGCAGCGAAAGCGGTGGCAATGCCCCCAAAGACAGCTACCTGCGCTGGCAGGCCATCATTGCGGCGGCCAAGGCCACGGGTGCGCAGGCCATCCACCCTGGGTACGGATTTTTAAGTGAAAACGAAGAGTTTGCGCAGGCCTGCGCCGACGCAGGCTTAGTGTTTATCGGCCCGCCACCCTCGGCCATCAAAGCCATGGGCCTGAAAGCCGAGTCAAAGCAATTGATGGAAAAAGCGGGCGTGCCATTAGTACCCGGCTATCACGGCGCTAACCAAGATGCAGCGCTACTGCAAAAAGAAGCCGACCGCATAGGCTATCCCGTGCTGATCAAAGCCAGCGCAGGTGGCGGCGGCAAAGGCATGCGGGCGGTAGACCAATCTGAAGATTTTGACGCTGCGCTGCAAAGCTGCAAACGCGAGGCGATCAACAGCTTTGGCGATGACGCTGTGCTGATAGAGAAGTACGTGCAACGCCCGCGCCATATTGAGATACAGGTATTTGGCGATGCGCATGGCAACTACGTGTATTTGTTTGAGCGCGATTGCAGTGTGCAGCGCCGCCACCAAAAGGTACTAGAAGAAGCCCCCGCCCCTGGTATGACGCAGGCCATGCGTGAGCTGATGGGTGCTGCTGCGGTATCGGCCGCTAAATCAGTGCACTATCAGGGCGCGGGCACGGTAGAGTTTATCGTCGAGCAAAAGCCCGATGGCAGCATGCAGTTCTTTTTTATGGAGATGAATACACGCTTGCAAGTAGAGCACCCGGTTACCGAGGCAATCACAGGGCTTGATTTGGTGGAATGGCAACTGCGGGTAGCCAGTGGTGAAAAGCTGCCTTTGCTGCAAGATCAGTTGCGCATTACCGGGCACGCGATTGAAGCGCGTATTTGCGCAGAAAACCCCGACAATAACTTTCTGCCAGCAACCGGCACGCTGCAGGTGTACGCCAAACCAGCGCACACTGCGTTTGAAAGATCTGATCTGCGCATAGACGACGGTGTGCGCCAGGGTGATGCCATATCGCCTTTCTACGATTCGATGATCGCTAAGCTGATAGTGCATGGCGCTACGCGGGGTGAGGCCTTGGCCAAGATGGACAAAGCCTTGGCGCAGATGCATATTGTTGGCCTGCATACCAACGTGCAGTTCTTGCGCCACGTGGTGCAAAGCCCATCGTTCGTTACAGCCAACTTAGACACCGCATTGATCCCGCGCGAAGAAAAAGTGCTGTTTCATCAAGAAAAAGTAGGTGTAACCCAAGCAATATATGCTCAGATAGCTCATATATTAATAGCTGAGCGCGCTACGCAAAACGCTGATCCGCTTAGTCAACGCGATGGCTGGCGAGCGTTTGGCACGCATACGCGGCGCTTTCAGCTAGAGTTTCACGGCCAGCCTGTGCAGGCCGAGTTGACTTACCTACACGACGGTGTGCTGCATTTGCGCGCAGGGGATGCCAGTGGCGTGTTTACATTTATGCAGCAAGCCAGCGGTGCGGTGAGCGTAGATTTTGCAGGGCAGCGTTTTGATGCGCATTGCCATACTGTTTTAGTGCCAAAAGGCCAAGAAACCCATGTATTTACTGCTCAAGCAGCTACTAAAATTATAGTAATTGACCCTTTCTTGCAGCTGGCTGATAGCACCACTACAGCAGGGCGCTTAACCGCACCCATGCCCGGCAAAGTGGTGTCGTTTGCAGTTAAAACGGGCGATGCCGTGAAAGCTGGGCAAACCTTGGCCGTCATGGAGGCTATGAAAATGGAGCACACCATTGCAGCACCTCAAGACGGTACTGTCGCCGAGCTGTTGTATGCACCGGGCGACCAAGTGGCTGAGGGCGCTGAGCTGTTGACGTTGGCAGCCTGAGCCTGGCGTGCTTAATTCAACCGGCTTCATTTCTACAGATTTAACCCATGCAGATTACCTTTTGTTGTGCTGATTCCAAGCCTGAGCCATGGCTGGCAGGTTTGCGCGCCGCGCTGCTAGATTTACAGGTTGCGGCTGATGTGTCGCTGTGGCAGCCCGGTGCGGCGCAGGCAGACTACGCCGTGGTGTGGGCACCACCGCAGCAGTTTTTTGATGAACAGCCTGCGCTTAAAGCAGTTTTTAACACGGGCGCAGGTGTAGACGCGTTGCTTAAGTTGCGCGTGGCTCCCCAAACGCAAATCGTGCGCTTAGATGATGCAGGCATGTCGGTACAAATGGCCGAGTATGTGTGCCATGCCATTATTCGCCATTTCCGCGAGTTTGACGCGTACGAGGCAGACACGCGCACTGGCAAGTGGTCGTTTCGCAAGCCGCGCAGCCGCGCTGATTTTCCTGTCGGCGTTCTAGGCCTTGGTGTATTGGGCGAGCGCGTGGCTAAAGCGCTCACGGGGTTTGATTTCTCGGTGCATGGCTGGAGCCAAAGCGCCAAGCAAATTGCGGGTGTGCGCTGCTGGCACGGCACGCAGCAGCTGGATGATTTTTTGCGCCACTGCAAAATGCTGGCGTGCTTATTGCCGCTGACGCCGCAGACTGAAAACTTGTTGAACCAACGCACACTGGGTCTGTTGCAGCCCGGCGGCTATGTCATCAACGTGGCGCGCGGCGCGCATGTGGTGGACGATGATTTAATCGCGCTGCTGGACAGTGGCCACCTCGCAGGTGCAACGCTGGATGTGTTTCGCCAAGAGCCGTTGCCAGCAGAGCACGCATTTCGGAAACATCCGAAAATCACCGTAACGCCCCACACATCTGCACGCACGCTGCGCGACGAGAGCATTGCCCAAATTGTCCACAAGATGGTTGCCGTAGATAAAGGCCAAACTGTGCTGGGCACAGTAGACAGAACTAAAGGTTATTGAACATGAAATACCCCGCACGCGTGAAACTTGTCGACGTCGGCCCGCGCGATGGTTTGCAAAATGAAAAGCAGCCTGTGCCTGCTGCGATCAAGATTGAATTGATCCACAGGCTGCAGGATGCAGGCTTGCAAGACATTGAGGTCACCAGCTTTGTATCGCCCAAATGGGTGCCACAAATGGCGGATAACACCGAGGTGATGGCGGGTATTAGCCGTAACCCCCGCGTGACCTATTCGGTGCTGGTACCTAATATGCAAGGCTACACTGCCGCGCTCAGTAGCCAGCCAGATGAAATAGTGGTGTTTGCGTCGGCCAGCGAAGCTTTTAGCCAGCGCAATATCAACTGCTCTATCGCAGAAAGTATCGACCGTTTTGCACCCGTAGTAGCCGCCGCGCTAGCTGCAGGCATTCATGTGCGCGGCGCGATGAGTTGCACGGTGGGCTGCCCCTATGAAGGCGAAGTAGCGCCCGAGCGTGTGGGCTACCTAGCCGGGCTGATGGCGGACATTGGCGTGCAACACATTGGCGTGGCCGATACCATTGGCGTGGGCACACCGCGCAAGGCGCAGGCCGCGATGGAGGCCACACTGCAACATTACGACTTGCACGATGTATCAGGCCACTACCACGACACCTACGGCCAAGCGCTGGCCAATACGTTAGCGGTATTAGAGATGGGTGTGTGGCAGTTTGATGCGTCGGTGGCAGGCCTGGGCGGCTGCCCGTATGCCAAGGGCGCTACGGGTAATGTGGCCACCGA
>JAYSWJ010000276.1:0-20221 GCA_043718065.1 Polaromonas sp. | reverse complement strand
CGTTTTGAGCTGCGCAAAGGCGTGCAGTTTCATGACGGCACGCCGTTTACAGCTGACGATGTTGTCTACAGCTTTGCACGGGCAGCCGGTGACGGCTCTGACATGAAGAGCTACACCAACGACTTTAAAGAAGTGCGCAAGGTAGACGACTTCACCGTAGAGATTGAAACCAAAGGGCCGTTTCCCATCTTGCCCGACGTGATCTCGCTGGTGTACATGATGAGCAAAAAATGGAGCGAGGCCAACCAAGCGACTAAACCGGTAGACCGCCGCAAGGGTATAGAAAACGCTGCGTCTTTCAAAGCCAACGGCACAGGCCCTTTCCGCGTGCGCGAGCGCCAGCCCGGTGTGAAAACTACTTTTAGCCGCAGCGGTAACTACTGGGGCAAAGTTGACGGTAATGTGACCGAGGTGATCTACACCCCGATTGGCAACGACGCAACGCGCGTGGCCGCTTTAATTTCTGGCGAAATTGATGTGATGGAGCCCGTGCCGGTGCAAGACATCGCCCGCGTGAACAGCAGCGCCAACGCCAAGGCCATGACCGGCCCCGAGCTGCGCACTATCTTTTTGGGCATGGACCAAAAGCGCGATGAGCTGTTGTACAGCAACGTGAAAGGTAAAAACCCGTTCAAAGACAAGCGTGTACGCCAAGCTTTCTACCAGGCTATTGATATTGAAGGCATTAAACGCACTGTAATGCGCGGTGCGTCCAACCCCACAGCGCTGCTCATTGGCCCGGGCATCAATGGTTTTGACGCTAACCAAAACAAGCGCTTGCCTTACGATGTAGATGGCGCTAAGAAATTATTGACCGAAGCAGGCTACCCCACAGGCTTTGAAGTCAGCATGAACTGCCCCAACGACCGCTATGTGAACGACGGCGAGATTTGTCAAACGGTGGCAGCGAACTTGTCGCGCATTGGCGTCAAAATCAATCTGCAAACTGAGACCAAAGGCACTTACTTTCCTAAAATATTAAAGCGCGACACCAGCTTCTACTTGCTGGGCTGGACCCCGGGCACCTACGACGCACACAACGCGTTCAATGGCCTGATGCGCTGTGTTGACGACAAAGGTTCAGGCCAATTTAACCTGGGTGCGTATTGCAATCCAAAGGTGGACGAGCTGACTTTAAAAATTCAATCGGAGACTGATAAAACTAAACGCCAGGCGTTCATCGCTGAGGCCAATAAATTGCATGCCGACGACATTGGCCACCTGCCGCTGCACCAGCAGGCGTTGGCATGGGGTGTGAGCAAGAAGGTAGATTTAACGCAAATGGCCGACAACTTTATGTTCTTTAAGTGGATGACTGTGAAGTAAACCCAAGCACTGTGCAAAGCATTATCGGCGTTGGCAGCTGCCAGCGCCGATAATGCGTTTCATGTTTTTCCCGTAGCTTCCCAATCTGCATGACCTCCATCCTCTCCCGCTGGTTCGACAGCGATATTGGCTACAGTTTTAAAACCTCGCCCATGGCTATTGGCGCGGCGGCGGTGGCGTTCGTATGCATTTTTTGCGCACTGTTTGCCGAGGTAGTCGCTCCGCATGCCCCATTTGATTTAACCACGCTAATACTAGACCACGCGCGCTTAGCGCCATCGTGGACTGCGCATGCTGTGCCGCAAGACATGGGCGGCGGTATACGCATGTACCTGCTGGGCACAGACGACCAAGGGCGCGATATTTTGTCCACATTAATGTACGGTGCACGCATATCGCTGGCGGTGGGGTTTGCCTCGGTGCTTATTTCAGTGTTGGTGGGTGTGCTGCTGGGTTTGCTGGCCGGGTTTTTAGGCGGTTGGGTCGATAGTATTTTGATGCGCTTGTGTGATGTGATGTTGAGCTTCCCGTCCATTTTGGTGGCGCTATTGATTGCAGGCGTGGGCCGTGCGCTGTTTCCCAATGCGCATACATCGCTGGCGTTTGGCGTGCTCATCATCTCTATCTCGCTCACAGGTTGGGTGCAATATGCCCGCACCGTGCGCGGCTCGACCATGGTAGAGCGTAATAAAGAATACGTGCAAGCTGCACGCGTTACAGGCGTCACACCACTGCGCATCATGCGCCGCCATGTGCTGCCCAATGTGCTGGGCCCAGTGATGGTACTGGCCACTATTCAAGTAGCTACTGCCGTCATTACCGAGGCGACGTTATCGTTTCTTGGCGTAGGCGCGCCGCCCACATCGCCGTCGCTAGGTACTTTAATCCGTGTGGGCAATGACTATTTATTTTCTGGCGAATGGTGGATCACCGTGTTCCCGGGCCTGATGCTGGTGTTGATTGCGCTTAGCGTCAATCTGTTGGGCGACTGGTTGCGTGATGCTATGAACCCGAGGTTGCGATGATCGCTGGCATGTCACTCTTAGAAGTTAAAAACCTCGTTGTCGAATTTCCCAACCGACGCGGCACTTTGCGTGCGCTGGACGGTATTTCGTTTGACATCGCGCCCGGTGAGATTTTGGGTGTGGTGGGTGAATCGGGTGCTGGCAAATCGCTCACAGGCGCATCCATCATCGGTTTGCTCGAACCGCCAGGGCGTATTGCCAGCGGGCAGATTAGTCTGCAAGGCCAGCGTATCGATAATTTGCCCTACGAGCAAATGCACCACATACGGGGCCGCAAAATTGGTGCGATTTTTCAAGACCCATTAACTTCGCTTAACCCGCTGTACAGCATTGGCAGGCAACTGATGGAGACCATCCAAACCCATCTGCCAGTTAACGCGGCCGAGGCTCGCCAGCGTGCGATCAATTTACTCAAAGACACGGGCATTCCTGCAGCTGAGCAGCGCATTGACCATTACCCGCACCAGTTTTCTGGCGGCATGCGTCAGCGCGTGGTGATTGCACTGGCACTGGCCGCCGAGCCACAACTGATCGTGGCCGACGAACCTACCACCGCGCTGGACGTGTCGATCCAAGCGCAGATCATCAGTTTGCTGAAGAATATTTGCAAGTCACGCGGCGCTGCTGTCATGCTGATCACCCACGACATGGGCGTGATAGCCGAGACCTGCGACCGTGTGGCAGTGATGTACGCAGGCCGTATAGTGGAGATTGGCCCGGTGCATGAGGTGATCAACCATCCTTCACACCCGTACACAGCGGGCCTGATGGCGGCGATACCCGACATGACGGTAGACCGCGACAAGCTGCACCAAATCGAAGGCACTATGCCGCGCCTGAACGCGATTCCTGCTGGCTGCGCGTTTAACCCGCGCTGCGAAAAAGCTTTTGACCGCTGCACTAAAGAACGCCCCGAGCTAGTGGCCGTAGGCGCTACGCACGCTGCCTGCTGGCTGGCCGCTGCAAACGGTGCAGTGGGAGCCGCTGTATGAGCGATGCCAAAAAGGTGCTGATCAAAGTGCAAGACATCGCCATGACGTTTGACGTCTCGCCGCCCTGGCTGGCGCGGGTGCTAGAGCGCAAACCTAAAGTGATGCTGCATGCTGTAGACGGCGTGAGCTTTGAGATTGAAAAAGGCAAAACATTCGCCTTGGTAGGCGAATCTGGCTGCGGCAAAAGCACCGTGGCGCGCCTGATGGTGGGCCTGTACACGCCCACACGCGGTAGCTTTGAGTTTGACAGTATGGATGCGCACGCCACCTACAAAAGCCCCGCAGGCCGCAAACTGCAAGGAGGGAATTCCGCAGTCAAGCTGCGTCAGCGCATCCAAATGATTTTTCAAGACCCGTATGCGTCGCTTAACCCGCGCTGGACAGTGGAAGACATTGTGGGCGAGCCGCTGGTAGAACACGGCCTGATCAGCGATGCTGCGCAACTAAAAACCCGCGTGGGCGAGCTGTTGACCTCAGTAGGCCTGTCGCCCCTAGACATGGTGAAGTACCCGCACCAGTTCTCAGGTGGCCAACGCCAGCGCATCTCTATCGCGCGCGCACTGGCCACACAGCCAGAATTTTTAGTCTGCGACGAACCCACCAGCGCGCTAGACGTGAGCGTGCAGGCCCAGGTGCTGAATATTATGAAAGACCTGCAAAAAAAGCAGGGTCTAACGTATTTGTTCATCAGCCACAACCTAGCAGTCGTGCGCCACGTAAGCGACCATGTAGGTGTGATGTACTTGGGCCGCTTGGTAGAGGTGGCTGACAAACACAGCCTGTTCAGCAACCCGAAGCATCCGTACACCAAAATGCTGCTAGATGCCATTCCTAAAATGCACGACACAGGCCGCGCCCGCACCCCCGTGCAAGGCGAGGTACCCAACCCACTTAACCCGCCCGCAGGCTGCGCCTTCAACCCACGCTGCCCGCATGTGAACGACCGCTGCAAAACCGAGCGGCCTGTTTTGCAGGACATTGGCGGTATCAAAGTTGCCTGTCATGCGGTGCAAGAGGGGCGCATTTAGCCTTTTACTGTCCCGGTTACGTAGCGCTGTTTTGTCCGTTAGGCCTTTTACTGTTCTAGTACCTCGCGGTCACGCAGGTCCGTTCGGTATGCCCATGCCAAACGGACCTGCGGCCCTTTATTGTTTGTCATAGGCACACCGAACGTTGCTGCGCTCCACTGGAGTGGTCGCTGGCAGAAGAGTAGCGAGGTAGAGGGATAGCGGAGTAACGGGGGTAGTAGCCTTGTTGATAGCGACCATCACCGAGCGAAACACCAACACACCCTAGAAACCACTTCAAACGGCATTTTTAACAATAAAATAGCCCTCTAACCCAAGTAAATCCTGCTCAAGCAGCTATTAAATGAAGAGCATACTCTTGTATGAAGTATGGTCCTACGGCGAAAAAATCGTCACACGCCACGCGCTCGGTCTGCATGAAACTGTTTAACGTAAGCGCCAAAGTTACCAGCATCCAAAGCTTCACGCACTTCGCGCATCAGGTTTAAAAAGTAGTGCAGGTTGTGAATGCTGTTCAGCATGGGGCTGAGCATTTCGCCGCAGCGTTCTAGGTGGTGCAGGTACGCGCGGCTAAAGCCACCCGTGGTGTGGCCTTGCGCGTCGGTATAGCCCTTGCAGGTGTAGCAAGTACACGTAGCGTCCGCAGGGCCCATGTCGCTTTTGTGCCGTGCGTTGCGTACTTTCAAATCGCCAAATCGGGTAAACAAGTGGCCGTTGCGCGCATTGCGCGTGGGCATGACGCAGTCAAACATGTCGATGCCGTTTTGCACCCCTGCGATCAAATCTTCGGGTGTGCCTACGCCCATTAAATAGTGCGGCTTGTTGGCGGGTAGCTTGGGGCCGATGTGCTGCAGCACGCGCATCATGTCGTCTTTAGGCTCGCCTACGCTCAGTCCACCTACGGCGATGCCGGGGAAATTTAATTCTTCCAGCGCTGCCAGCGACTCATCGCGCAGCCCTTCGTGCATGCCGCCTTGTACGATGCCAAATAGCGCGTTAGGGTTGGCTAGGCGCGCAAATTCTGCTTGGCAGCGCTGGGCCCAGCGGGCTGACAGTTCCATCGACACGCGGGCTTCGCGCTCGGTGGTGAGCACGCCTTTGGTCTCGTACGGCGTGCATTCGTCAAACTGCATGACGATGTCGCTGTTGAGTACGGTTTGAATCTGCATCGAAATCTCGGGCGTGAGAAACAGCTTGTCGCCGTTAACAGGCGATGCAAAGCGCACGCCTTCTTCGCTGATCTTGCGCATCTCGCCCAGTGACCATACTTGGAAGCCGCCGCTGTCGGTCAAGATAGGTTTATGCCAGTTTTCAAACTGGTGCAGCCCGCCAAACTGCTGCATCACGTCTTGCCCAGGACGCATCCACAGATGAAACGTGTTGCCCAAAATAATCTGCGCACCCATCTCGTGCAGGTTGCGCGGCATCACGCCCTTTACGGTGCCGTAGGTGCCTACGGGCATAAAGATAGGTGTGTCGACCACGCCATGGTTCAGTGTCAATCTGCCCCGGCGTGCGTGGCTGCCTAGGGTGCTGCCCTCGGAGGTGGTTTTGGCGGGGTCGGTTTTAAGAAGGTCGAAGGTCAGCATAAAAGATATCAATGGGTGGAAGTTTTGGGGAAAAACTTCACACCGGGTAAGTTTTCAAATTGCGCATCTTGTGTCCACACTATGGCGTGGTGCTGTTGCGCTGTAGCGTAGATAAGGCTGTCGGCCATAGCCAATGGTGCGTGCGCTGCCGCAGCCAAGGTGATGGCCAAATCTGCCTCAATCAGTTGGCCCTGGCGCATTAAGCCTACCGCCTCACGCGCCACCGTATCGCTCAGCTCGCGGCGCAGTTTTTTATACACCTCGTACACAGTGATAAGTGGCACGATCAACTGATCCGTTTGCATCACCGCAGGCGCGTACAAAGCGGCCCGTTCGCTGTCCATGAAATACTCTAGCCAACAGGAGCTGTCTAGAGTGATCAAGCGGCTGCCGTGGCTGATAGTGGTTTGGCGCTGCGGTGCTACCTTAGCAGTGCGTAAGCCAGTCATGCAAAGCGCTCAGGATCATCTTGAATACGACTGTCTTTCAGGCCACGCGCAATGCCGCGGTAAGCTGCAGGCGGCTTAACCTCGATCAAGCGCAGGCCATCGTCAAAATCTACCCATGCCATTTTTTGGCCCGGCGTAATATTGCGCCGCTCGCGCAGGGCCAGCGGGATCACCACTTGGAATTTGGATGACACGGTAATTTCTTCAGTTTTCATATCGATGATTGTACCGTTAAACGCATATCATGTCGATGCATTTCTGCGCTGCAGCAGCATACTGTCGCCGTAGCTAAAAAATCGGTATTGCTGCGTTATGGCATGCTGGTACAGCGCCATGGTGTGGTCGTAGCCTGCAAAGGCGCTCACCAGCATCATCAAGGTGCTTTGGGGAAGGTGAAAATTGGTAATCAACGTGTCTACCACTTGAAACTGAAAGCCGGGCGTGATAAAGATGTTGGTGTCGCCTTGCGCGTGCCGTGTGTTAGCCCAAGTTTCTAAAGTGCGTACTGTCGTCGTGCCCACGGCGACTATGCGGCTACCGCGTGCCTTGCAGTCGGCCACCGCTTGCAGCGTAGCGGGCGGTATGGCGTAGCGTTCAAAATGCATTACATGGTCGGCAATGTTAGCGGCCTTCACGGGCTGAAAAGTGCCTGCGCCTACGTGCAGCGTAACGCTGGCGCGCTGCACGCCTTGGGCTTCTAGTGCGGCCAACAATGCCGCATCAAAATGCAGCGCGGCAGTGGGTGCGGCTACGGCACCAGGGTGCTTGGCAAATACCGTTTGGTAGCGCTGTGCGTCGTCAGCTTCATCGGCCACGTCTGCCTGCGACTGCGTGCCGCTTTGGTGGCGCGTGATGTACGGCGGCAGCGGCATGTGGCCGTATTGCGCCATCAGCGTGTAAGGGTCGCCCGACAGTACAAAGCGAAACAGCGGGCCGTTGTCTTGCGGCCAGCGGCCCACCAGTGTGGCGGTAAAGCCGCCCACCATGTGCAGCACGCCGCCGATGCGCGGTTTTTTGCTCACCTTCATGTGCGCTACGACTTCACGGCCCTGCGGATTACCGGGCTGTATGTCTAGTACGCGCTCAATCAACAGCTCTAGCTTGCCACCGGTAGACTTTTCGCCAAACAAGCGCGCTTTAACCACCTGCGTGTCGTTAAACACCAGTAAGTCGCCTGCATTTAGCAAGGCAGGCAAGTCGCGAAAAATGCGGTCAACTGGCGCTGCGCCGCTGCCGTCTAGCAGGCGCGACGCAGTGCGTTCAGCCGCGGGGTGCTGGGCGATTAATTCAGGGGGTAATTTAAAGTCAAAATCACTGGTAGACCAATGATTACTTGCTGAAGCAGCTATAGATTGCATAGTACTTGAGGATGGAACACATCCGTGCCAAGGTAAAAGTAAGGCACAATTATCCCATGCCCCGAATCGCCAAGCCGCGCGCTGCCCCAGCCGCTGCACCCTCACCACCGCCCACCACGCAGCTTGCCGCCCAGTCTGCCAAATCTGCCCCGCAAAAAGCGCTGGACAAGCTGGGCCTGGTGCGCGACATTGACCTGGCGCTGCACATACCGCTGCGGTATGAAGACGAGACACACATCAGCAAGCTGGCCGATGCGCGGGATGGCGACAACGCGCAGATCGAAGGCGAAGTAACCGCGTGCGAAGTAGCCTACCGCCCACGAAGGCAGCTGGTGGTAACGGTAGAAGACGGCACAGACACCTGCACGCTGCGCTTTTTTAACTTTTACCCCTCGCAGCAAAAACAACTGGCTGTGGGCCAGCGCATACGCGCGCGCGGCGAGCTGCGCGGCGGCATGTTTGGCTGGAGCATGCTGCACCCGGTGTGCAAATCTGCCGGTGGTGCGCTGCCTGTAGCGTTAACACCGGTGTACTCTACCGTGGCCGGTTTGCCTCAGCCGTACTTGCGCCGCGCTGTGCTAAGCGGGCTGGAGCATGCGGCACGCAGTGGTGCGCTAGACGAGACACTGCCCAGTCAGTTATTAGCGCAAAAGGGCAACACACCCACGTTTAACCTGCACAGCGCGCTATCGTTTCTGCACTACCCATCGCCCGATGTGTCGGTAGTGCAGCTAGAAGACCGCAGCCACCCGGCATGGCAACGGTTGAAACTTGAAGAGCTGCTGGCCCAGCAACTGTCGCAGTTGCAGTCTAAACGCGAGCGCGATGCGCTGCGTGCGCCAGTGTTGCGGCCCGAGAAGCCTTTACGAAATTCCGCTCGTTCTGCGTCCAGTCCCGTTCGCGCTGAGCTTACCGAAGGGCGCGCTAACCCGCAGCCTCAGCTTGCAGCACCCTTTGTAGACCAGCTGCTGGCCGCCATCCCCTTTCAGCTTACCGCCGCCCAGCAACGCGTGTGTGCCGAAGTAGCGCACGACATTGCCCAGCCCATCCCCATGCACCGCCTACTGCAAGGCGACGTAGGCTCGGGTAAAACCGTGGTGGCTGCGCTGGCCGCAGCGGTGTGCATCGGCGCAGGCTACCAGTGCGCGCTGATGGCCCCTACCGAGATTTTGGCCGAGCAGCATTTTCGCAAATTGATTGGTTGGCTGGAACCTCTAGGCATCCAGGTAGCGTGGCTGACCGGCAGCCAAAAAACCAAAGAACGCCGCGAAATGCTGGCCTTGATTGCCAGCGGCGCTGCGGGCCTGGTGGTGGGCACGCATGCGGTGATCCAAGACAAAGTGCAGTTTCATAACCTTGCACTGGCCATCATCGACGAGCAGCACCGCTTTGGCGTCAAGCAGCGGCTGGCTTTGCGCGAGAAGATGAACCACAGTGTACTGGAAGCACACAATTTAGAGGTAAATACTTCTGCAACCCAAGTAAATCCTGCTCAAGCAGCTATTAAAAACATAGTACATGGTGTGCCCCAGCTGGAACCCCACTTGCTGATGATGACCGCCACGCCCATCCCGCGCACGCTGGCCATGAGCTACTACGCCGACCTGGACGTGTCCACCATCGACGAGCTACCACCGGGCCGCACGCCCATCGTCACCAAAGTGATTAGCGACAACCGCCGCGACGAAGTGGTGCAACGCATCCGCACGCAAATCGACGCAGGCCGCCAAGTGTATTGGGTTTGCCCACTGATCGAAGAAAGCGAAGCACTCGATTTAACCAACGCCACCCAAACGCACGAAGAACTCAGCGCTGCGCTGCAGGGTTACGTGACTGCGCAAGCCACTGCGCAGCGTCACCCTATCATGGTCGGCCTGCTGCATTCCCGCATGCCACCTGCCGACAAAAAAGCCGTCATGGCCTTGTTTACCAGCGGCCATATGCAAGTGCTGGTCAGCACCACCGTGATTGAAGTAGGCGTAGACGTACCCAACGCGTCGCTGATGGTGATAGAACACGCCGAACGCTTTGGCCTGTCCCAGCTGCACCAGCTGCGCGGCCGCGTAGGCCGTGGCGCTGCAGCGTCGGCCTGCGTGTTGATGTACGGCACTGGGGACAGCGGCAAACTAGGCGAAACCGCCCGCGCCCGCCTGAAAGTAATGGCACAAACCAACGACGGTTTCGAGATTGCCAAACAAGACCTAGAAATAAGAGGCCCCGGCGAGTTTCTAGGCGCCCGCCAGTCCGGCGCCGCCCTGCTGCGCTTTGCCGACCTCACCACCGACGCCCAGCTGCTAGACACCGCCCGCCAGCTAGCCCCACTCATGCTAGACCAACACAAAGACCTAGCCGAAAAGCACATCGCCCGCTGGTTAGGCGGGCGAGTGGATTATTTGAAGGCTTGAGGTTTCCAAAAGCAATTTAGTTTTATTGCCGTGTAGCTGACGCAGTAGTTTGCAAGCTTGTTGGATAAACAGTGATGGTGGCAGATCCAGCCCCCAAACCTTCAAACAGCTCATTGCCATTGATATAAACTAAAGTTTTAAATGTGTCGGTTCTAGTGAAGTAGTTTGCTAGGTAGCTGACACCATTAATAGTTGTCGCATCAGGACCAGCATTAGGGTCAATTGCTTCAAGCGTTTGAGTCACTTTATCTACTGTCTTGCCGTTAATAATTACCGTGCCATCTATTGTGAATGCGAAATTTTGATTACTTGTTGCGGCCGGTGCGCCAGTACACGTTGAATTGTTAAAAATCTTACTTGAAGTGCTACCGCTTACCTTAGTGGCACTTGCCGAATTAAAGTTAATAGTTCCGACAACGTATGCGGGTGCACTGTTAACAGTGATGGACGATCTTTGTTTGCAAGCGGCAACCCAAGTACCAGAATACCCAGTTAGCGGGGCTGCTGCTACAGATTGCTTTATGTACACGTAAACATTTTCAAATGCTTTAGGATATCCATCAGTATCAAGCATCGTCTCGTCACCCAATTTCAGAGTGTTACCTTCGATGATTGAAATATCTTTTTCATCTGGGCCAGCGGGACTAACAGACATGATGTTTACCTTGTCAGCTGTGCTTGTGCCAACAGTCTTGGTTCCTGCCAGTGTGGCTACGGAAGTGACGGTGTAAACGCTACCTGTTGGGCTGCCAGCGCAGGCTGTGCCAGCATGCGAGGTTTGAGTAAACGTTACGTTAGCCGATGTGGCACTTGCTTTGGTGTAAACGAGAGTTTCCTTGGTGGATGTGGTTGCCGTGCCAGCAACGCAAGCTACCCAAGTGCCCATATATTTGTCTACTGCATCGGCTGTTACTACCGGTTGTTGTGCGGTCTCGCTGCTGCCACCGCCACCACAAGCTGTCAAAGCTGTTGTGGCAACGGCCAAAAGCGCAAAGTAATTAAATTTCATAAATCGCTCATAAAAGGTTACAAACCCGCCAAGATTAGCATCGGTATTGATTGTAATTGTGTCAATTAGTATCGGATATCTAAACGAGCTTTTGAAAAAGTAACACTCAATAGCTGGTGACATTCATCACGCACGTAGTGTTCAAGATGTTGCGAAAAACACAAAAATCTTGTTGAACGGTTTGCAGCCACACGCTGTTGAATTTATGGGCGCAGCCAATCCCACTATGACCCTCTCCGAACTCAAATACATCGTCGCCGTGGAGCACAGAGTGGTTTGTGATTCAAGTTCAGAAATTTGTTGCGCGGTGCGCAACGCGCTACAATCAACGCATGATCGTGTCATTTCGCCATAAAGGGCTGCGCAAATATTTCGAATCGGGTAGCTTGGCCGGTATTCAACCTGCGCACAGCAAGCGGTTGCAAATGCAATTGGCGGCGCTGGAAACTTCGCAGACTGTTGAAGACATGAACGTCCCTGGCTTTCGGTTGCACGCACTTAAAGGGGCCGAAAAAGATCGTTGGTCGATTTGGGTCAACGGCAATTGGCGCATCACGTTTGTGTTTGACAATGGCAACGCGCACATATTGGACTATGAGGATTATCACTAATGGCTATGCACAACCCACCGCACCCTGGCGCGTTTATCCAGGAGGTTTATCTCACACCCAGTGCCATGAGTGGCCGCGAACTAGCGTTGCAACTAGGTATCGCACCGTCCACATTAAATCGTGTGTTGAATGAAAACAATGGCGTCAGCCCAGAGATGGCGCTACGTCTATCAAAAGCTCTAGGCCGCACGCCAGAGAGCTGGCTAGCCATGCAAGATCTCTACGATTTGTGGCAGGCCAGACAAGTGGTAGATTTGAAATCTGTACGCAAAATTTCTTTCAGCTTTGCCTAGCCGAAAAGCACATCGCCCGCTGGTTAGGCGGGCGAGTGGCTTATTTGAAAGCTTGAGTAGCGTTACTGTTTTCTATACGGCAGGGTAGTGTCAAGAGAATTGGGAAACCCATCAGCATCAATAGTGCTTGAGCTTGAGCTGTCGGTGTAATATAAAAGCGTCACAGCACTCGCACTATCGGTAACTATTACCCCATCTTTGACGAACAAGATATCTTTTTCGCCACTGTTAGAATCAATAACTTTGTCAACTTCCCCTGCCACTGAACCTAGCACTTTTTTAGTGCCCACAACTTGAAATTCACCTATTCCAGCTGCATCGGGAATAGCCGTGCCTGCTCCCGCACAAGGATACCCACCATCATGCGCGGTTGCTTTGAAGTCGAATGCATAAATAGTCTCACTTTTTTTGGTGATAAGAACGGTTCTTAACACTCCATCATTCCTGCAACTTTTCCAAGTCGCTGTGTATTTGTCGGTAAGTACAGATGTTGAAGTTGTGGGTGTTGGTGTATTAGCCACTGTTGCAGGAACCGCCTCACTGCCACCGCCTCCGCAAGCTACCAAAGTTAGAGATGTTAACAAAGCAGCGAAAATAGAATTAATTTTCATACGAAATGTTTTCAAAAGTAAGAATTAGATTCTCCTAAGGGGGGTGCATCAAGTCAAGCCCTGCTAACCCCTTTATTTTTTCAATGTCGGCAATAGTTCACAATCTTCCCCATGACCCTCACCGAACTCAAATACATCGTCGCCGTAGCCCGTGAAAAGCATTTTGGGCGGGCGGCGGATGCTTGTTTTATCTCTCAGCCTACGCTGTCGGTGTCGATTAAAAAGCTGGAAGATGAGCTGGATGTCAAGCTGTTTGAGCGCAGTGCCAACGAGGTAACAGTAACGCCGCTGGGGGGCGAGATTGTGCGGCAGGCGCAGGCGGTGCTGGAGCAGGCGCAGAACATTAAAGAGATTGCCAAGCGCGGCAAAGACCCGTTGGCCGGCGCGCTGACGCTGGGGGTGATCTACACCATAGGGCCGTACCTGCTGCCCGCGCTGGTGCGCCAAGCGATTGCGCGCACGCCGCAAATGCCACTGATGCTGCAAGAAAACTTTACCGTGCGGCTGCTAGAGATGCTGCGCACGGGTGAGATTGACTGCGCTATTTTGGCCGAGCCGTTCCCCGACGCTGGCTTGGCCACTGCGCCGCTGTACGACGAGCCGTTTATGGTGGCAGTGCCCAGCACGCACGCACTGGCACTGCGCAGCAGCATTAGCGCCGAAGAACTGAAACAAGAGACCATGCTGCTGCTGGGCAACGGCCACTGCTTTAGAGACCACGTGCTAGAGGTGTGCCCAGAATTTGCGCGCTTCTCCAGCAATGCCGAGGGTATTCGCAAAAGCTTTGAAGGCTCGTCGCTAGAAACCATCAAGCACATGGTGGCAGCAGGCATGGGCGTGACGGTGGTGCCGCAATTGTCGATCCCGAAGGCTGAGCTAGTGGCGTCGCAGCGGGCGATTCAAGCGGCTGCAAAAAAGACCAGCGCTGCAGCTAAAAAGACAGTCAACAAAACTACCGCCCAAAAAACTACGGCCCAGATAGCAGCGCTCCAGAGCATAGGTGCGCTAGAAGGAGAATCTTTTGTGCGCTACATCCCGTTTAGCGGCGACGTACCGATGCGCCGTGTGGTGCTGGTGTGGCGGCGCAGCTTTACGCGGTATGAAGCCATAGCGGCGCTGCGCAATGCCATCATGGCGTGCGAGCTGGCGGGAGTGCAGCGGCTGGGCACTTAAACGCTGGCTATTGTTACGCTATTATTTATGTAGCTGGTTGAGCAGGTTTTACTTGGGTTGCTGGCCTATTTTTTTGTTAAAAATGCTGTTTGGAGTGTTTTTCTGGCTTTTGTTCGTTGTTCTAGTGAGCGCTGCAGTGGGCTGCGGTTTCGCGCGAAGATGGTCACGCTGTTTAAATTAGCCACACACTTTGCGCCGCGTGCCCTCAAACTACTACATCGACCAGGGTGAGCGGTGGGAGCGTATCGATGAAAAAATTGTAGCGAGGCGCGGCCCATCAGCCCAAGATGACCACCATCTGACGCGCGTGTTCGCGGAGATTTTTTCGCGAAAGATATGTCCCGCCGCCCGTCCAAGGTCAACAACGAATCCATGCATTGCCAAGGGGGAGTTAAAACCTCAAGCTATCACCCCACCACCCAAACACACCTCGCCGTCGTACAGCACCGCAGACTGGCCAGGTGTGACGGCCCATTGCTGCTGCGCAAACGTGAGATCAAAACCTGCGTCGTCGGAAGGGACGGAAGTACCAACTCGCTCAGGATAGCTCAATATGCAGGGTGCGTCCGCTTGGCGGTAGCGCGCTTTGCTGGTGTAGTGGCCCGCTGCGGGCGGGGTGCCTGCGCACCAGCTTACGTCGGCTGCGTGCAAAGCGGGTGACAGCAGCCACGGGTGGTCGTGGCCTTGCACGGCCCATAGCGTGTTGTGGGCCATGTCTTTGCGCGCTACAAACCATGGCGAATGGTCGCCGCTGCCGCGCTGGGCGCCTTTTTCTTTGACGCCACCAATGCCTAAACCTTGGCGCTGGCCCAGTGTGTAAAAACTCAGGCCCACGTGCTGGGCAATGGTGTGGCCTTTGTCGTTTTTAATCGGGCCGGGCTCTTTGCTGATATAGCGGTTTAAAAATTCGCGGAAAGGCCGCTCGCCAATAAAGCAAATGCCAGTGGAGTCTTTTTTCTTGGCGTTGGGCAGGCCTATCTCGGCGGCAATGCGGCGCACCTCAGTCTTGTGCAGCTCGCCCACGGGGAACAGTGTTTTAGCCAGTTGCTCTTGGTTTAGCCGGTGCAAAAAATAGCTTTGGTCTTTGCTGGCATCCAGTCCTTTGAGTAGTTGGAACTGGCCTGCGCTGCCAGTAGCGTCGCTTACCAAGTTAATGGCAGGCACTTCGCGCACACGGGCGTAATGGCCTGTGGCAATTTTCTCAGCCCCCAGGCGCATGGCGTGGTCTAAAAACGATTTAAATTTAATCTCGGCATTGCACAAAATATCCGGGTTAGGGGTGCGGCCCGCTTGGTATTCGCGCACAAACTCGGCAAACACGCGGTCTTTGTAGTCGGCAGCAAAGTTGACATGCTCTATCTCTATGCCCAGTACGTCGGCTACGGCAGCGGCGTCTACAAAGTCGATATTGCTGGTGCAAAACTCATTGTTATCGTCATCCTCCCAGTTTTTCATAAAGATGCCAATCACCTCGTAGCCTTGCTGTTTGAGCAGGTACGCGCTCACTGCAGAGTCCACGCCTCCGCTCAAACCCACTACAACACGTCCTTTATTTTTTGCCATAGCTAGTATTATCCCCGAGGCAAAAAAAAGCCCTTAGACCGAAGCCTAAGGGCGAAAACTTGAAGAAAAACTAACTCAGGAAAAAACTAACTATTCACTTACCTGCTTACTTTGGCGACACGCCCAAAGACTTCACCGTCTCCAGGTTCAGGTATGCGTCTACTGGCAAGCCTTTGGCGGTTTGGTAGCCGTTCACCGCGCTCATGGTTTGTGCGCGAATCACGCCGTCCATTGGGCCTGGGTTGTAGCCAGCTTTGGACAATGCTTGCTGGATCTCGACGATCTTGCTAGGCGTAGCGTTGGTCTCGCACAAAATCGAGCGCCACTGCTCGCTAGCGTCCGACACTTTCATGCTGGAGCTTAGGTTTTGGTACTGCGCTGGCACGTCTAGTTCGCGGGTGCTGGCAGGCACATCTACCACTTGACGCGTGATGGTTTTGTACACCGCTGGCACGGTCTCCTCGCGTAACGACGCTTCACGGTCAATCACGCGGCTGGTAACGGTGTTGTACTTAGCCGGCACAGGTATCATGCGGGTACTAGGCGCTTGGTCTACTACTTGGCGTGTCACAGTTCTGTATTCAGCCGGCAGCTTGACCTCGCGCTGGCTAGCGGGTGTACCCACTACTTGGCGGCTGACCATTTTGTAAGTGGCTGGGATCACTACTTCGGTGGTCACTGCAGGGGTATCTTCTACGCGGCTGATCACTACTTTGGTAGTGGCTGGCGTCTCGATCTCGCGTGTGGTGGCAGGCTTGTCAACCACTTGGCGTGACACAGTGGCCATCAATGCTGGTATTTTGATCTCACGTACATAGCCTTCAGCACCGGATTCAGCGCCTGCGGTTTTGTCGCCCGCAGTTTTACCTGCAGCTACAGTGCCGCCGCTCATCTTGGCTACTTCAGAGGCGCGCAGAATCTTGTCGCCATTAGGGGTAGCCACTAAATCGCCTGCAGTGTCAAACTTGTAGCCGCGTGCCTTCATGGCTTCGATGTCGATCACCTGGCGAGTGTAGGACTGGCGGGTTTCTGGAATAGCTACTTCGCGTGTGGACGCGGCTTTGTCAACTGCGGTGCTGGTGACGTTGCCGTATTCAGCCGGTACTTCTACCTCACGCACGCTGGCAGGAGTTTTCACTACGCGGCGGGTAATGGTTTCAAAGCGCTCAGGCACTTCTACCAAGCACATTACATCGTCGTCTAGCGAGCTGTTGTCGCTGCTAACGTATTGTGTGCCGCCACCAGCGGCTTGGCCTTTGGTGTCAAACGCAAAGCCTTTGACTGGGCGCACTTCTTTGGCCTGGCCTAGGTAGGCACGGCCACGCTTCCACTCGGTGGAGGCATCGGCTACTTTGACGCGCTCGGTCACGTTCTCGTACGTGGCCGGTACTTCTACCAGGCGCTTAGACGCTTCTCTTGCCACTACACGCTCGGTGACTGTTTTGGTCGTACCAGGAATGTTCTCGATGCGGCTGCTGGCTGCACGCAACACGGTGGATTCGGTCATGGTTTTCAGCGGAATGGCAATAGGCTCGTAGCGCAATGATTCAGGGCGGGTCACTACTTGCTCGGTCACGGTTTTGAAGGTAGCAGGAATCACCTCAACACGGGTAGTAGCCGGGCGATCAATCACTTGTTCTTGCACGTTTTTGTACGTAGCAGGTGTAACTTTCAACTCTTTACGCTCTGGCGTAGACAGGACTCTTTCTTCTACGGTTTTGTACGTACCGGGAATAACCTCGATACGTGAACTTGCAGCTACCACTTCAATTTGCTCACTGATGCTTTTGTAGGTGCCTGGGATCGGCTCAGCACGGTTGCCAGCAGGTATAACAACAACTTGCTCGCTCACGTTTTTATACGTTGCGGGTACGGGGAAGCTGCGCTTGTATTCCGGGCTGACCAGCACTTGTTCAGAAATAGTTTTGTACGTAGCAGGTACCAGCTCGGTACGCTTTGACGCGGGGATAGACACCACACGCTCGCTCTTGGTGTCGAATTTGGCCGGGGTGATGACCTTGGCATAGCACTCGCCTGCAGTGGCGTTAGCCGGGCCGCCCATAGTGCTATTTGTAGTTTGTGCGTTAGCAGTTAATGCTAATAGCGCAGCGCCTGCAACCAACGTTAAATTGTATTTTTTCATGATGTCCTCTTAAGGTAAAAGTTTGAGTAAGTTGTTACTTACCAGCCACGAATGTAGTATTTAACGGTGGCGAAGTCATGCCCCTGTTGGTAATCGTTTGCGCAGGCCGTGCAATAGAGTACAGCGCTGTGGCACATTTGTAACAGCACCTACTGATCCTCGTGCATGCTGTAAAGTGCGCTACAAAAAGATGATTGCTTCGCTTAAAAACCGCACAAAAAAAGTTTTAGTGCTCTTTTTGAGTTACAAATAAAAGCAATTCTCTGGCCCTCAGATCAACAACTAGCGAAAAAGGCTGATTGCACTCCCATGAAAGTTGATGTCAGTTTATAAAAGTTGTCTATCCAGGCTGCATTGGACCGGGTGATAGCGAACCATAGCGCAAACCCAGGGCGCAAGACACCATCAACGCGCAACATTACGCAAACATCTAAAATGAAATCTTGTATAAACAAAAAATACGAGCAAAGTGCCGTATTAATTGCGCAAGCAGCTATGAAAATAATAGTATTAGGTGGTTCAGGTTTTATCGGCAGGCATGTGTGCGAAAAGCTCGCTGCTGCAGGCCACAGCATTACGGTGCCCACCCGCCGTTTGTCCAGCGCCAAGCATCTGCTGCCATTGCCGCGCTTGCAGCTATTGCAGTGCGACGCCCACAACCAAGCACAGCTGGGGCGCGCAGTGGCTGGGCACGACGTGCTGGTTAATTTAATTGCGGTGTTGCACGGGAACGAGCAGCGCTTTGACGCGGTGCATGTGCAGCTGCCGCGAACCATAGTTAGCGCGTGCCATGCCGCAGGCGTACCCCGCATCGTGCATACCAGCGCGCTGGGCGCTGCGCTGGACGCCCCTTCGCTGTACCAGCGCAGCAAGGCGCGCGGCGAGGCGGTGCTATCGGCCTCAAAGCTAGACGTGCGCATGCTGCGCCCCAGTGTGGTGTTTGGCGCAGAGGACAAGCTGCTTAACCTTTTTGCAAGCCTGCAAAAAGCAGCACCGTTTATGCCCCTGTCCGGAGCCGATACGCTGTTTCAGCCCGTGTGGGTTGAAGACGTAGCGCAGGCCGTGGTGCATTTGGCCACCGACAATCGCTTGCCTGGCCACACTGGGTTGGCCGATGCTGCCACCACAGAGGCTCAGTCTACGTTGCCTGTTGCAGCATCTCACAGCGTTATCTTTGAGGCTTGTGGTCCGCAGGTTCTCACACTGCGTCAAATAGTTGCTTTGGCCGGGCGCTGCGTAGGTGCCCAGCGTCCTATCTTTGCGCTACCAGCGGGCCTTGCCAGCGCTCAGGCGTGGGTGATGGAGCTGTTACCCGGCGAGCCTTTGATGAGCCGCGACAATCTAGCGTCAATGCGTGTGCCCAATGTGGCCAGCGGCACCTTGCCCGGCTTGGCCGAGCTAGGCATCACTGCTGCCAGCATCACCACCATCGCGCCCACCTATCTGGGTGCAGCCCGCACGCTGGACGCTTACCGCAAAGAAGTCGGGCTCACTTAGTGATGGATGGTTGTAGTTAATTAAATTGCGCACCATGCCTGACAAGCATGGTTTCACAGCAGTGTGTGCATCAATCTGCAGATGAATGCGTGGCACACTAGGCGGCATTAAAGGACACACCATGCAGCTGTATATTGGCAATAAAAACTACTCCTCTTGGTCCATGCGCCCGTGGGTATTGCTCACTAATGCAGGCATTGCATTTGACGAAGTGATGGTGCGCTTTGACTCATTCGATGCCGGCTCACAGTTTCGGGCGGCGGTGGGCAAAATATCCCCCACTGGCAAAGTACCAGTGCTAGCAGACAACGGCCTGGCAGTGTGGGACACACTGGCTATTGCCGAATACGTAGCTGACAAATACCCTGACAAAAAACTCTGGCCGCTAGACGCCAAACATCGCGCCCGTGCCCGCAGTATCTGCGCCGAGATGCACAGCGGCTTTACCGCACTGCGCAACGCCTGCCCCATGAACATCGAAGCCAGCTTGCCCGAAGTAGGCGCACTTGCCTTGTGTGATAAACCCGCCGTGCGTGCTGATGTCACCCGTATCGAAACAATTTTTTCCGACCTGCTGGCCCAGCACGGTGGCCCCTACCTTTTCGGCCCACAGTTCACCATTGCCGACGCCTACTTTGCACCGGTGTGCATGCGCTCTAAAACTTATTCGCTGAGCCAGCGTGCCGACGTCAACGTCTATATTGAGCGTTTATGCGCAGCCCCAGGTGTAGCGCAGTGGATAGCGGCGGCACTGGTAGAAAACGACTTTAGAGATTTTGAAGAGCCGTATCGGCTGAAGCGGTAAATAGCTGATACGTAGTTGAGAATGACGTTTGTTTTGTGCGCTGGCTTGGCTGGTCGTTTAGCTTAGCAAACACGCGCGAACTGAGGTGTTTATTTTGCTAGCTTGAAAACGCGCGCCTTGCTGCGTATTTTTCATCGAGACGGACCCGACTCGTCGCATTGTTCTTTGCTTGGTTTAAACAGCCCGCGTTTTGGTGAGGTTGTTTGGAATGGTCAATACTATCAATTGCATAGCTGGTTGAGCAGGATTTACTTGGGTTAGAGGCTCAAAACACTCTGAAAGTGTAACTACTCAGGTCCCTCGCACGAGTATGTCAAAATACACAGCATGAAAGGCCTACTCAA
>JAYSWJ010000275.1:0-3055 GCA_043718065.1 Polaromonas sp. | reverse complement strand
AGCAGTGCTTGTTTGATTGCTTGATCAGTGTATTTGAGGGCCGCCCGATGCAGCCAGTCTTGGCCTAGCTGCATTGATGTGACCTGAGTAGTTACAATATTTCACGGTGTTTTAAGCCTTGCGGCCTGCCACACTTTGCATTTGAATCAACGCCTTGAGCTGCCCACGTACCTCTGCCAGTTCGCGTTGTTGGGCCAGCATAATGCCGCGTGTTTCGCGTTGTTGTTGGATCAGCTCGGTCACTTGGGTGCGCAGGGATGAGATGTCGGTTAGCCGGTCCATCACCTCGGTAAGCACGCTCATGTATGCTCCTTAGCAGAGGCTTTTTTCAGCTTGGCAATCTCGCGCATGAAGGCCGTGTGCTCGGTGGTGTTGTCTTTAAGCTGGCTGCGCATTGCGTTAATGTCGCTGTGAACGCGCTGGGTGCTTATGTCCAGCATTTTTATATCGTCTAAGGTCACGCCTGCAATAGCTGCGTCCACCGCGTCGCGCATGATCTCGGAGACATTGCGGCCAGACTTTTTAGCTTGTATGGTGAGCGCTTGTTTTTGCGCAGGCTCTAGGTAAACTTGGGTTAAAACCATGGAACTCATACACAACCTCCTTGGGGCTATAGCTAATAGTACATACTAATATATATCAGCCTATAGAAAGCGTCAAACCAAGGCGTGGAACAACCTGTAAAAAATGGTACCGTTGACTTCTACATCAAAGACATACTTAAGATTTACCCACTATGTATTTGCCTGCACAATTTAACGCCAAAGACCGCACCCACGCAGCGGCCTTAGTACGCGACTATGCCTTTGCGTCGCTGATCTCCAGCGACGATGCGGGCGTGCCGTTTGTGACCCATTTGCCGCTGCATTTGATTGAAACAGGCGACCAATGGACGCTGCTGGGCCACTGCGCTAAGCCTAACCCGCATTGGCGATACCTGCAGGCCAGGCCGCAGGCGGTGGCTACGTTTATGGGGCCGCACGCCTACATGTCGCCCAAGGTGTACCCTGACTTGGCGCGCGTACCTACGTGGAACTACCTTGCTGTGCACTGCGTAGTGACAGCACAAATTATTGACGAGCCAGCTGCCAAAGATGCGCTACTGAAAAAACTGATTGGTGACCACGAGCCACTGTACGCGCAGCAGTGGCGTGATTTAGGGCCAGAATATCAAAGCAAAATGCTCGCAGGCATCGTGGCGTTTGAGCTGACGGTAGACAAGATGGAATGCAAACTAAAAGTTAACCAGCATCGCCCTGAGGCGTACGCGGGCATGCGTGCTGCGTATGCGCAAGGCAACGAGCATGAGCGGGCGTTGGCAGCATGGATGGACAGGCTAGGCATGCAATGCGTTTAGGTTTTGGATTGATTGGTTTGATCGTGGTGCTGGGCATTGTGGCGGTGCTGTCTAAAAAGCAGCTCGGCGCAGTCAGCACTGTCAAAGTACCAGAAGTGCCGGGCGCTGTTTTGGCAACGCCCGACCCTAATGCCACAGTTAAGCAGCAGTCACAACAGATTCAACAGCAGTTTAAACAAGCCGCAGAGTCTGCAATGCAACAAACACGGCCAGAGGGTGACAACCCGGAGGCTAAATAGCCCTGCAGCCGCTGGATAACTTACCTGCCGATGGCTTCGTTGTCCTTAGAGCCTTTAGCAGCCGATGCACCGCGATTGCGCTTTTTGTAGTCGGAGGAGCGTTTAGCTGACTTGGTAGTCGCAGCAGGGCGGCCAACGGCAGAGCTGTCGCTGGTGGGGCCAGTTTTGGTGCCGCCTGCGCTGCTGTTGTCCATAGTACCCATGGGTGCTTTGCCTTTGCCAGCTGTGCCGCTAGCCCGGCCAATAGCTGCGTCGTCTGGTGTACCTGCTGTACCAGCGGCTGCAGATGGTGCAGCGCTGTTGGCGGCTGGTGTGGTGGCAGGTGTGCTAGGTGCGCGTGCTGCGCCTGCGGCGCTAGATGCGTTGTTGCGGCCTGACACGGCGGCGTTATCAGGTGTGGTTTGTGCGTTGGCCAAACCAGCACCCAGTAGGGCGACAGCGCTGGCAACACAGGTGAGAATTTTCTTAACGTTCATAATAAAGTCCTGATGATGTTTAAAAGCAAAATGCAATGCTTGACCGGAAACTCCGGTTAACATTGAATTTACATTTCAGCTCTTGTAAAACACATCAGGTAATGACTTGGCTGCAAGTAGGAAAATGCCTCGCACCTGCTGCTCCAGCGGCTACTGCCATCACGCCCATGCAAGCAAAAGACGAGTTTTGAACAGATAAATCTGTATTAACCAGCGGTGACTTGCTAAGCTAACTGGCAGCTTGTGATGCTGCCAGTAGACGGGGGAGCGCCTCTAAACGAGAGACTACCTTGGGCGCGCGCCCGCAGTACGCTTACTTCGGGGCAGGTGCGGCATCCAGAAGCGACTTTACGGCTAGCGAAACGCGCTCGCCGATGATAAGTTGCGAAGCCGGGTCGTAGTGATAAAACCCGTTTAAATCAGATGTGTTGACGATTCGTGCATATTTATCTGCTTTGACCACAGCAGTTTGCGCATCAGCCACATTTTTACCGCTAGCAGTATTTTTAACGCCAGCAGTGATAGATTGCGCCCACGATCCGATTTGGACAATGACCACTGGCAGGTTCGGCGAACCCACATCCTTGCGCACGTCAACAAGAAAGTTCTTCAGATTCTGCTCGTATGCCAAACTGTAGCTTTCGTTGAATGTGTCTTGTTCGCCCTGAAACCACACCAACGCAGACCATTTGCAAGTTCTATTAGCGCAAGAAGGGTTCACACTAGATGGAGTCTTATTCAGCGATTGAATGCGGGTACGCAGCTTCGCATACAAATCTTTAGGGCCCGGTGTGCCACCTGCTGACGGACTGCGCCAGTCTTCATATAGAGTTGTTCCACCATAGGCAACTTTTATCAACGAAGTAGTCGAATACCCAGCTTTGCTTAAAGCCTGACCAAAGACAAGTTCAGGGCCGGCAGTATTGCTGCAGCGCGGTCGGGGACCATCTGGAATCGAAGTCAGTGGGATAATTGCAAATTCG
>JAYSWJ010000274.1:0-3055 GCA_043718065.1 Polaromonas sp. | reverse complement strand
ACCAAGGCCATGGAGATGGTGGCCGCATCCAAAATGCGCAAAGCGCAGGAGCGGATGCGCGCTGCCCGTCCCTACAGCGAAAAAATCCGCAACATGGCAGCTAACCTCGGTCAAGCCAACCCGGAATACATGCATGCGTTCATGAAAACGAACGATGCCAAATCTGCTGGTTTTATCGTGGTGTCCACAGACAAAGGTTTGTGCGGCGGCATGAACACTAACGTGCTCCGCATCGTCACCAACCAGTTGCGTACTAACCAGTCTGCTGGCATCAGCGCGCAGGCAGTGGCCATCGGTAACAAGGGCTTAGGCTTTTTGAACCGCGTCGGCGCTAAAGTGGTGGCGCATGCCACCCAGTTGGGCGATAAGCCGCACTTGGAAAAACTCATTGGCCCCGTTAAGGTGCTGCTGGATGCGTATGTTAAGGGCGAGGTCAAATCTGTTCACTTGTGCTATACGCGTTTTATCAACACGATGAAACAAGAGCCGGTAGTTGAGCAGTTATTGCCTTTGTCGCAAGACAAACTACAAGCTGAAAAAACAGCGCATGGCTGGGACTACATCTACGAGCCAGACGCACAAGCCGTAATTGACGATTTGCTAGTGCGCTACGTGGAGTCGTTGGTATACCAAGCTGTGGCAGAGAACATGGCGTCTGAGCAGTCAGCACGCATGGTGGCCATGAAGTCGGCGACCGATAACGCAGGCAGTGTCATTGGTGAGCTCAAGCTCATCTATAACAAAACCCGCCAAGCAGCGATCACCAAAGAGTTGTCCGAAATCGTTGCCGGTGCGGCAGCGGTCTAAAAAGATTTATTGATTATTTAATTGGAGCCAACAATGTCCCAAGCTAACGGAACGATTGTTCAGTGTATCGGCGCAGTGGTTGATGTGGAATTTCCACGCGACAAAATGCCTAAAATTTATGACGCCCTGAAAATGGACGGTTCTACGTTGACCCTCGAGGTGCAGCAGCAACTCGGCGACGGCATCGTGCGTACTATTGCACTCGGTTCGTCTGACGGTTTGCGCCGCGGCATGGTGGTTACCAATACCGGTGACTCCATCCAAGTGCCCGTGGGCAAAGCAACTTTAGGCCGCATCATGGACGTGCTCGGTGCACCCATTGACGAGCGTGGCCCAGTCAGTGCCACACTCACTGCGTCTATCCACCGCAAAGCCCCAACCTACGACGAACTCAGCCCCTCGCAAGAACTGCTAGAGACCGGTATCAAGGTGATTGACTTGGTGTGCCCATTTGCTAAAGGCGGCAAAGTCGGCTTGTTCGGCGGTGCTGGCGTAGGCAAGACCGTTAACATGATGGAACTCATCAACAACATTGCCAAGGCGCACAGCGGCTTGTCTGTGTTTGCTGGCGTGGGCGAGCGTACCCGTGAGGGTAACGACTTCTACCACGAGATGGCAGACTCTGGCGTGGTAAACCTCGAGAAGCTTGAGGAATCCAAAGTAGCCATGGTGTACGGCCAGATGAACGAGCCACCAGGCAACCGTTTGCGCGTAGCTTTGACTGGTTTGACCATTGCTGAGTCGTTCCGTGACGAAGGCAAAGACGTGTTGTTCTTCGTGGACAACATCTACCGCTACACCTTGGCCGGTACCGAAGTGTCTGCGCTATTGGGCCGTATGCCTTCGGCTGTGGGCTACCAGCCTACTCTGGCTGAAGAAATGGGCCGTTTGCAAGAGCGTATTACGTCGACCAAGGTTGGTTCCATCACGTCCATCCAAGCCGTGTACGTGCCAGCTGATGACTTGACCGATCCGTCACCTGCTACAACCTTTGCCCACTTAGACTCCACCGTAGTGTTGTCCCGTGACATCGCCTCGCTGGGTATCTACCCAGCCGTGGACCCACTCGATTCCACCAGCCGCCAGCTCGACCCGAACGTCGTGGGCGAAGACCACTACAACACGGCCCGCGCCGTGCAGGGTACCTTGCAGCGCTACAAAGAATTGCGCGACATTATTGCCATCTTGGGCATGGACGAACTAGCCCCTGAAGATAAATTGAGCGTGGCCCGTGCCCGTAAAATTCAGCGCTTCTTGAGCCAGCCTTTCCACGTGGCTGAAGTGTTTACCGGCTCACCAGGCAAGTACGTTACCTTGGCCGAGACCATTCGCGGCTTCAAGATGATCGTGAACGGTGAATGCGACCATATGCCAGAACAAGCCTTCTACATGGTCGGCACCATCGACGAAGCCATCGAAAAGGCCAAAAAAGTGGCGTAAAGCGCATATTCGGGCGCCCCGCGTTGTTGCCGTGCTCACTGTGCTTTTCGCACAGTTCCGCGCGGCGCCCAGCGGGCCATCCCGACTATGTACTTTCCACTCACTTTTTGAATAGGAGTATTTATCTATGAGCACTATCCACGTTGATGTTGTAAGCGCCGAAGAGTCTATCTTTTCGGGCGAAGCCAAGTTTGTCGCTTTGCCAGGCGAGGCGGGCGAGCTGGGTATTTACCCGCGCCACACACCGCTGATTACTCGCATCAAGGCGGGTTCAGTGCGCATTGAGAAAGCCGATGGAAGCGAGGAATTTATCTTTGTAGCAGGCGGTATTCTTGAAGTGCAGCCTAACTGCGTCACGGTGCTGTCCGATACCGCTGTGCGCGGCAAAGACTTAGACGATGAGAAGGCTAATCAGGCTATGGCTGCTGCCAAAGAAGCACTTGATAACGCTAAGGGCGAAATCGATGTGGCCAAAGCCCAGTCAGAGTTGTTTGTTATGGCTGCGCAAATTGCCGCACTGCGTAAGTTTCGCCAAAAGAAATGATTTTGCCTTCACGCCAAGACTAAAAACCACCCTCGGGTGGTTTTTTTTCAGCCTGCGCAAATTGCAGTCTGATGTAGGTAAAGTGCGCTTAGCACCATAAATCAGGTGAATTTATCAACATCTTGTTGCTGCAAAATGTGTAGCTGGTTGAGCAATCATTTATTGGTTCAAAGCTGATTTCAATGCACTTTTAAATCTAGTCAGCTAGATAAAAACAGTTCCAGAGGCAAGCGTATTGCTCCAAACCGCGCTATAATCCTAGGT
>JAYSWJ010000273.1:0-7652 GCA_043718065.1 Polaromonas sp. | reverse complement strand
AGCAGTGCTTGTTTGATTGCTTGATCAGTGTATTTGAGGGCCGCCCGATGCAGCCAGTCTTGGCCTAGCTGCATTGATGTGACCTGAGTAGTTACGTTTTTAGAGTGTTTTGGGCCAATAACCCAAGTAAATACTGCTCAAGCAGCTATAGTATTTATAGTGTCTTGGGTAGCTAGTAATGCACTTTGAGTACGCAGCTACGCAGTGACGCAGCACTGAGCAGTACACAAACAAGGCTACACAAAGCTGCACGGTTGCAAGATTTACTGCACACAAAACCACCTCAAACATCCACGCAAAATTGCGGCCTAAACGCAGCTTGCTCGTTCTTGCGCGCATAGCCCAGCGGGTTGGCCAGTACGCGGCAGGTGTGGTGGGCGTTTACATGGGTGTAGTCGCTGGGGCAGTGCAAATGGCCATGCAGCCAATAGTCGGCGTGGTTTAAATAGTCGTCGATGGAATTGCAAAAACCCGCGGTGCTGGGTGTTAAGCCGTAGCGCGGGTCGGCGCTGCGCAGGCTGGGGGCGAAGTGGGTTACTGCCACGGTTTTAGTTGTGGAATCGCTAGGCGGTGTGGTCAAAGCGTGGTGCAGCCACTGCTGGCAAACCAAGGCTTGTTCGCGCATGTCTTCGGCCAGCCACGGTGCGCCATTACGTGTGGTGGCGGCTTTTTTTAGGTAAAAATTGGCGGCGCGAAAGGCCTTGCCGCGCAGGCGCAGTTGCGTGGTGAGGTCGTCTTTGGCTTGGCCTAGCTGTGCCAGTGCGTCGTAGTCGCTCCACAGTGTGGTGCCTACAAAGCGCACTGTACCCGGGCCTTGCGGGTCGTTGGCTGGGCGCGGCAGCGTCACTACCTGGCGCTCTAGCCAGGTCATGCCTAGCCGGGCGCACACTGCTTGCAGTCGCTGGTGGGTGGCGTCAAAGTCGAGTGCGTCATATTCGTGGTTACCAGGGGTGAACAGCACGGGTGTGGGCCAGCCGTGCAGGGGGGCAAAGCGGGCCAGGCCAAAGTCGGCATCCGTTAAACTGCTTCCCGCTTGGTACGAGCCAATGTCACCGGCCAGTACCAGCACGTCAGCACCGGGCGCTGGGGTGGGCTGCCAGTGTGGGTGGCTCTCTAGGTGCAGGTCAGACAGCAGATGAATGCGCATACACCGCGCCCCTACAGCTCAAAACTCAGCTCAAAACTGGACGGCAGCGGGTACATGCGCTGCAGCGCGTCGCGCACCTGCGCTAGGCGTGGGTCGTGTGGGTAGGCGTCATCGGTGGTGTCGTTGATGCAGAAAAAATCAATTTTGCCGTTCAAGCTGACTAGCTGATCTAGCACTGCGGCTTTATCAGTGTCACCCGTGGACACGTACAGGTGCGCGTAGTCACGTACTGTGGCTGCACCGCTGGCCAGCGCCCAGCGCAGTACAAAATCTGACACGATGGTTGGTTTGTCCCAAGTGCGAAACACCGTGCTGCGCACCTTGGCGAACATGTCGGGCGCAATGCTTTCTAGCGCAGTAAGCAGTGACTTGCGCATGGGCCTGGGGGAATGTGCAAAGGTGCGAAAGGTATGCTGGTATTGCTTTGCGGTTGTGCGGGCTGCAGCGCGCACTGCGCTGGTGTCTTGCGCTAATGCTTCAAACCATTGATGCGACATTCGGCACGCGTTGTCTAGTGCAGCGGCATCTTGCCGCAAAGCTTCGTCGCTGACCAATGGCTCGTCTGACCAAGCCACGTAGACACCGCCGTCGTAGAACCAATCTTCCACATCGACAGGGCTGCCAAACAGTACGTCGTCGTTCAGGTAAAAATACCGCTCGCTGAGGTGCGGTATGTGGTGAATATACGATTCGATATGGCAAGAATCGAAGGTGGGCAAATGCTGCGCAGGTATCAGGTCTTGGTGGTCGATGATGGTCAAGCGGTCTGATGCACGCAACCATACAGGTGTTTGCGCATCGGTCACTACATAAATATGCCCATGCGCCGGGAAATACATCTCCAGCGCGCGCAAGTTGTAGCGCAGCTCGTCGTTGTCCCGAAAACGCCCTTCTACATTGGCATGCAGCGCCATGGATGCGCGCCCTGTGGCGTCTTGTTGGTTCGCGGCGTGGCGGCGCTTGGCGCGCCACACGTCATCATTACCGTTCACCCATAAGTAAACGATATCAATAACGTCTGGATTGCTGAGCAATGCGCTGGCTTAAAACGGCTTGAACTGACTTGTGGGTTACTTGTACTTATCTTTGTCTTTGCCACGCGGGATTACCGTAGTAGTCACGGTGGCGCGCACTGGCTCACCTGTCAGCACTTTAGGCGGGGATGTGTCTTTTTTAGTCTTTTTGACTTCTTTGTTGGATTTTTGTTGACCTTTGGCCATAGTGTTCTCCTAAGTTACGGATGTATTATCTATGGCAATTTAGCATATTTCACAATTAAGTCACACCAACCCACCTAATCCAGCATGGTAGAGATTAAAGAAAGCGAAGTCGAGATCACCGCCATACGTGCGCAGGGTGCGGGTGGGCAAAACGTGAACAAGGTGTCTAGCGCGATCCATTTGCGCTTTAACATCCCTGCGTCATCGCTGCCAGACGGCGTTAAACAGCGGCTGCTGGCGCTGCGTGATGGCCGCATTACCCAAGACGGCGTGCTGATTATCAAGGCGCAAACCCAGCGTACCCAAGATGCCAACCGGATGGATGCTTTTGCGCGTTTGCACGAGCTGGTCAGTAGCGTAGCCACACCGCCGCGCGTGCGCAAAGCTACCCAGCCCACCTACGGCTCAAAGCAGCGCAGGCTAGAGGGCAAAAGCCAACGCTCAGAGACCAAGGCATTGCGCTCAAAAATAAGGGACTAACACCTGTCTCTCGACCACGCGCTAGACAAGACTGCGCAATAGTGCACAAGATTCACCTTCAAGCAGCAGTTAAGCAACATGCATTTCAGGTTACGCTTATTACTTCACGGAGTAGACATGAAAATAAGCACAAAGATTGCCACCCCAGCTGCACTAGCTATAGCTGCCGCCAGCCACAGCGCATGGGCCTTACAAATAACCAGCCTGTCACCTCAAGGTGAGGTAGCGCAAGTGCGCCAGATGGTCGTCAAGTTTGACCAAACAGCGATTAGTTTTGGCGACCCCAAAGCCACCGCGCCTGTCAACTTAAGCTGCAGCGACGCACGCGCAAGCCAAGGCAGTGGCCGCTGGGTAAGCGAGCGTGAATGGGCCTATGAATTTGAAAGTGACCTGCCGCCAGGCGTGCGCTGCACAGTGCAACCCAACACCGCCTTTAAAGGCCCCAAGGCCGAGGCTATCAGCGGGACTACGAAGTTTGCCTTCAACACAGGTGGCCCGTTTGTACGGCGCATCTCGCCCAGCACAGGCACACGCATTGACGAAGAGCAGTTTTTTGTATTGGAACTGAACGGTGCGGCGGCCCCAGCCACACTGGCCAACAATATTTGGTGCACGGTAGAGGGCGTGGGCGAGAAGGTGGGCGTCCGAATGATTGACGGCAGCACGCGCGCCGAATTATTAAAAGCCTTGGACTATGAACGCGAAGCCAAGGCACAACCCGACCGCTTTATTACCCTAGCCTGCAACCGCCGCTTAAATGCATCGGGCAATGTAAGCGTAGTGTTTGGCAAAGGCGTGGCCACACCCAGTGGTGTGGCCAACAGCATAGAAAAGCGCTTTAACTTCAAAGTGCGCGAGCCGTTTATGGCCAACTTCAGCTGTGAACGCGAGAACGCAGATTCAGCCTGCTTGCCGATTCGCCCCATGAGCCTGCGTTTTAACGCGCCGATTACGACCAAAATGGCGCAAGGCATTGTGCTCAAGGGTGCCAAAGACAGCTTCAAACCTGAGATCGACAAAGAAGGCGGGGACGATAGCACCATCAACGGCATCACCTTCAAAGGCCCGTTTGCAGAAGACGCTAGCTACCAAATCGTACTACCAAAAGGATTTGTGGACGCCTCGGGCCGCACACTGCAAAACGCCGCATCCTTCCCGTTAGACACTAAAACAGGTGGACAGCCGCCGCTGGCCAAATTTGCAGCCAGCAGCTTTGGCGTGGTGGAACGCTTTGCCGAGCCGGGCAGCCCTACTTTTGCGCTATTGCCTGTCACGCTGCGCAATGTCGAGCCTGAACTGAAAGTGCAATCTCTACAACCTGGCAGCAAGGTGGGCAGCAGCGTGACAGATTTGCAGGTAAAAACCGACGCAGAAATTATCGACTGGTACCGCAAAGTACAAAACGCCAATAACCAAGGTCGCGAGTCGCGCGAAACGCAGCTACTGGCCAAAGTAGGCAACGTGCGCAAGCTAGAACTGCCTAAACCACCCGAGGGCCAGTCGCGCCCGTTTGAAGTGGTGGGTATTCCACTGCCACCGGGATTTCATGTGGTGGAGATTGCATCGCAAAAACTGGGCTTGGCGCTGCTAGACGAGAAGCGCGGCGCTAATCGCACAATGTATGTGCGGTCGTCAGCACTGGTGACCAACCTGGGTGTGCACTTTAAATTAGGGCGCGAAAATTCTGCTGTATGGGTGACCACGCTGGACAAAGCCACCGTGGTAGCAGGTGCAGCGGTGCGCGTGTCGGACTGCAATGGCAAAGAGCTGGCCACGGGCGTAACCGATGCCAAAGGCATTGCCTTGATCAAAGATCTGTCTAGCGAGGCACCGCGCTGCACCGACAAACGCGGCATCGATATGCAAAGTTATTTTGTCAGCGCACGCCACAAAGGCGCTGACGGTGTGGAAGACATGGCCTTTACCTGGAGCGACTGGCAGCGCGGCATTGAGCCTTTCCGCTTTAATCTGCCCACCAGCAGCAAAGCAGGTGGTGACGAAGTGGCCCATACGGTGCTGGACCGCATGCTGCTGCGCGCAGGAGAAACAGTGTCGATGAAGCATTTGCTACGCGAGCAAAGCTTAAAAGGCTTTGGCCTGCCCACCACAGGGCCACAAACCGTGATCATCACCCACATAGGCAGTGGGCAGCAATACAAACAACCTATTTCTTGGCGCAAAACCGCCAGCGGTGGTTACAGCGCAGAAAGCACATTTGCAGTACCGCCTGCGGCTAAGCTAGGCGAATACACAGTGCAGCTGGACTATGGCCCTAGCCAGAAAAAACCAACCAACAGAAATGCCTCGGACGAAGACGAATCGTACGAAGGCAGGCTTACAACAGGCAAATTTCGCGTAGAAGAATTTCGCCTTCCAGTACTAGAAGGTAGCGTACTACCGGTGGATAAAAAACCGCTAGTCAAAGCCAGCGCCGTGCCCACGGCTGTGCAAATCAACTATGTATCGGGTGGCCCCGCCAGCAACTTGCCGGTACGTGTGTCAGCCCTAGTGCGCAGCAAAAATTTAAGCTATCCAGACTTTGAAGAGTACAGCTTTCAGCCTCCACGCAAACGCGCCGATGACGCAGCACAAGCCACCGCGGCCACTGACGAAGAGGCCCCTGCCTCACGCGGCGACAGCCGTGTGGTGGCCGACAAGCTGGCCGTCACACTGGACAAAACCGGCGCAGGTAAAGTTAACGTTGAAGGCATACCGCTGGCCAAACAACCGCGCGAGCTATTGCTGGAAGCCACTTATTCTGACCCTAACGGCGAAGTGCAAACTATCCGCAGCACCCACACCCTGTGGCCAGCTGCGGTGGTAGCAGGTATTCGCACAGAAGGCTGGGTCTCGTCCAGTCAAAAAATTAAATTCCAAGCCTTGTCGCTGGACTTGGCTGGCAAGGCACAAGCTGGCGTGAGCATTGAAGTCAACGCCGTAGCCCGCATTACCACCACCAGCCGCAAACGCATGGTGGGCGGCTTCTACAGCTACGACAACAAGACGGAGACCAAAGACCTGGGCAAAGTATGCAGCGGCACCAGCGACAGCCGTGGCCTGCTGTTGTGCGAAACCAAGCTGGGCGAAGCAGGCGAGGTAGAACTGACCGTCGTGGCCAAAGACAAAGACGGCAACACATCGCAGGCTGCTAGCAGCGTGTGGGTCACCAAGCAAGGCGAGCTGTGGTTTGGCGGCGAAGACCATGACCGCATCGACCTGCTGCCCGAGAAAAAATCTTACGCGCCCGGCGAGACCGCCAAACTGCAAGTGCGTATGCCTTTCCGGTTTGCCACTGCGTTGGTAAGCATTGAACGCGAAGGCATTATCGAAACGCAAATCGTGCAGTTAAACGGTCAAGACCCCACCATCAACGTGAAAATTGCCGAAGGCTGGGCACCCAACGTGTACGTGTCGGCCTTGGTGCTACGTGGGCGGCTGCGCGAGGTGCCGTGGTACAGCCTGTTCACCTGGGGCTACAAAGCGCCGCGTGAATGGTGGACAGCGTTTTGGTACGAGGGCCGTGAATACACCGCCCCCACTGCGCTGGTAGATTTGAGCAAACCCGCCTTTCGCCTAGGCGCTGCTGAGCTGCGCGTGGGCACCAAGGCGCATCAGCTAGATGTCAAAGTTACCGCCAACAAAGAAAGCTATGCCGTGCGCAGCACCGCCACGGTGACCATCACCGCTAAGCTACCCAACGGCCAGCCTGCTGCCAATGCTGAAGTGGCACTGGCCGCCGTAGACCAAGCCCTGTTAGAGCTGATGCCCAACAGCAGCTGGAACCTGCTAGACGCTATGCTGCAGCGACGCAGCTGGGGTGTAGAAACATCGACCGCCCAAATGGAGATTATTGGTCGCAGACACTATGGCCGAAAGGCCGTGCCTGCAGGTGGCGGTGGTGGCCGGGGTGCCACGCGCGAGCTGCTGGACACACTGCTGCTATGGAACCCACGCGTGCAGCTAGATGCCAATGGCCAAGCCGTAGTGAATGTGCCGCTGAACGACGCTATCACCACTTTTAAAATTGTGGCCGTGGCCGATGCAGGTACAGGATTGTTTGGTACCGGACAAACCAATATCCGGGCGACGCAAGATTTGCAAATCATCAGTGGCTTGCCACCGCTGGTACGCGAGGACGACCAGTTCCGCGCTCAAATTACGCTGCGCAACACTACCAAAGCTGCGATGAAGGTAGAGGTCACCCCACGCGTGACCATGATCGAAGCCAAACCGCAAACGATTGATATCCCCGCTGGTGAATCGCGCGAAGTGGCGTGGAATGTGACCGCCCCCGCACAACTGGCGCAGATTCGCAGCGAGGCGATTTTGTGGGAGATTGAGGCTAAAGACACCATCAGCGGCGCGCGCGATGCTTTAAAAGCTCGTCAGCGTATCACCTACGCTGTGCCGCTGACCGTGCAGCAAGCTACGCTGGTGCAGATAGACGGCGCGTTCAACCTTGACGTGCAGCAGCCCGCTGACAGCCTGGCAGGGCGCGGCGGCCTCAAGCTGGCGCTACAGCCTAAGCTGGCAGAGGGCATGCCCGGTGTGCGCGATTATTTTGCCAACTACCCATTTATTTGCTTAGAACAAAAAACCAGTAAATCGGTAGGCCTGCGCGACGCCAAGCTGTGGCAAACCGTGGCAGCGCAACTGCCCACGTATTTGGACAGCGATGGCCTGGCCAATTACTTCCCACCGCGCGCCGGTGATGGCAACCGGGGCAGCGACACGTTGACCGCGTACTTGCTAGCTGCCACCCACGAGGCGTCGTCGATTGATGCAGGATTTAGCCTGCCTGATGC
>JAYSWJ010000272.1:0-20467 GCA_043718065.1 Polaromonas sp. | reverse complement strand
ACGTTTGCCAAACGACCCATCGGCTGGCGGGCAATAAAGTCTTTCTCAGCTTGCAACGGATCTGCAGCGCTAGCGATGCGGCCACGTAAGGAGGGTGTATCCACAGTGCCTGGACAAAGCGCATTGGCCCGCAACCCAGCCTTCACATAGTCTGCTGCCAGCGATTTGGTAAAGCCAATCACAGCCGCTTTGGTCGTGCCGTAGGCGCAGCGGTTGGTAAAACCCTTGATGCTCGATGCCATGGATGCCATGTTGATGATGGATACGCTGGCGCGTTGTGTTTCTGCCTTAGCCAGCATGGCTGGAAGAAACGCGCGCGTCATTCGAAACATGCTTTTCACGTTTAAGTCAAAGCTCACATCCCAGTCAAGTTCTGTGCAGTCCAGCACACTGCCATTGGCGACCATTCCAGCACAGTTGAACAAGGCATCCAGCGCCGGGGTGCGTGCTGCTAGTGCGGCCACAGCGGCATCGCTGCGCACGTCCAGCAGCTCTGTTTGGATATCGCTGTACTCGGCAGCCAGGCTGTCCAGAAGCGACTGGTTGATGTCAGTGGCAATGACCCGCGCGCCTTCGGCCAAACATGCCAAGGCGCTAGCCCGGCCAATGCCTTGCGCGGCAGCAGTAATCAGTATGGTTTTACCTTGCAAGCGGCTTTGGCGCATAGTGCCGATTCCAATCTATTTATTCAAGTATGAACATTTTATTCATTCATGAAGCATAATCATAGGCAAATTTAGAGGCGCAAGTGCTGGTGCTTACCCTAGTGTTGGTGGATACTGCTTTTGCAAAATCTCAACAACCGCCCCATACATATGCGCACCACTGAACCCCAGCCCCGTAGCCACAGCCATAAGACGCAGCCAACGGACGAGCCCGGCCTGTTGCTGGAAGAGCGTTACCGTGCGCCCGCTCTGGACAAAGGCCTTGACATTCTTGAGCTGCTGGCCACCCAGCCGCATGGACTTAGCCGCGCCGAAATAGTAAAAGAGATGAACCGCAGCGCCAGCGAGATCTACCGCATGCTGGAGCGCTTGGTGGCACGGCAATATGTGATGCGCAGCTCCTCGGGCGACCGCTATGCCCTGAGCTTGAAGTTATTTGCATTAGCCAACATGCATCCGCCACTAAGCCGCCTTATCAACCAAGCGCTACCCGTGATGGATGACTTTGCGCGCAAGGCTGAACAGTCCTGCCACATGGGCGTGTACGACCGAGGTAATGTGCTGGTAAGCGCCCAAATCAACAGCCCGAGCGGATGGAATTTTTCGGTGCAGCGCGGCGCACGTGTGGGCCTGCTTGACACGGCTTCTGGGCAGGTTTTGCTAGCGTTTTCTGACCAAGACAGCTATCAACGGATGCGCGCTGAGCACATGCCGGTAAATGGCGAAGCCGATGTCAGTGAAGAAACACTGTCCACCAAGCTGCATGACATAAAGAACAGCGGCTATTTGGAGCGTGATAGCGCACAGTCGTTCGGTGTTGTGGACATTTCATTTCCAGTGCTTGGCCCGAACCACGCTGCACTGGCGGTCCTTACCTGTCCTTATATTCGCCGAATTGACCTTCACGTGGGACCCAGCCAGGAGGATGTCCGTCATTTTCTCAAGAGGGCCGCTGCAGCTTTGTCTGTGAATCAATGTGTGAAATAGGTCGGGCTGTGCGAGACTTGGCAGACTTGGTAGCTTAGGCGTTGCAAAAAATCGAGCCGTTGCGCACCTATTGCAGCAAGCCCTTGCGGTGCCGCACTACGTCAGCGGCGCTGACAGGCTCGGCTTTGTTACCCCAGCTAAAGCGAATATAGCTAGTGACAGCGGCGATGTCATCGTCGTTTAGCACATGCACAAAGGGCGGCATGCCAAAGGGACGTGGGTTGCCCGCCGTGCTGGGCGCGTAGCCGCCAGCTAATACGATGCGCACTAGGTTGGCCGTGGACGGCATGGTGACTGCGCGGTTGCCTGCCAGTGCCGGTAGTGCCACGCTACCTTGGACTTGCAGCCCTTGCCCATCTGCACCGTGGCAGCTGGCGCAGTGCTGCGCAAACAGTTGCTCACCGCGCGGCAGCAAGGGGCTTTGACTGGGTTTGCCGTGATTAACAGGTTTGATCTCAGGCAGCGACTGCAAATACGCGGCTGTGGCTTGCAAATCAGCATCGGTCCAATACTGCGTGCTTTTAGACACTACCTCGGCCATCGGCCCGGCCACGCTGGCGCTGGGTGCTACGCCGGTTTTAAGTAGCGCCACCACGTCGGCTTGCGGCCAGTGCATTACGCCCGCTTGGCTGGCGTCCATCAGAGACGGGGCGTACCAGTCTTGCATGGGCATTAACGCACCGCTTAGGCTTTGGTCGTTGATGGTGGCACCTAGTGCGTTGCGCTGCGCGTGGCAGGCGCTGCAATGGCCCAGGCCGCGCACTAGGTACGCGCCACGCTCTATGGTTTGTGTATTTTTAATATATTTTGGGCTGTTAACCCAAGTAAATACTGCTTTACCAGCTATTTTTTCAGTAGCACTAGTGTTTTGATTGCGTTCAAAAAACATGACACGCCACACCGCCAATGCCACTTGGGTGTTTAACGGAAAAGGCAAATCGTGTGCACGGTTAATTTGCGCTACGGGTTGCACGCCTTGCATAAAGTAAGCGTACAGCGCGTCGCTGTCATCGCGCGTCACATGGGTGTAGTTAGGGTACGGAAAGGCGGGTGTGAGCAAGCGGCCATCTGCGCTGATGCCCTCATGCATAGCACGGTAAAAAGCATCGGCGCTCCAAAGACCAATACCGGTGTCTACATCTGGCGTGATGTTGCTGGTAAAGACCGCGCCAAACGGTGTGTGCAGTGCCAAGCCGCCTGCAAAAGCCTCGCCGCCGCGCGATGTGTGGCATGCGGCGCAGTTGCCTACCTTGGCAAGGTAGCCACCACGTTCTAGCAGCTGGGGTGATGCTTTTTCAACAGCTTTTAGGGCTGTAGAGTTTGTAATAAGTGCTCGAGCAGCTATTAATTCAATAGTAATAAGGGCAATGCAAATCAACAATACCAGCGATAAAAAAACACCTAAGGCCGCAAACACCCGTTGCACAGGGCTGTAGCGCTGCCAGCGGGCAGACCATGCCGTGGTCAGCGCTGTCATCGCACACCTCCGCACGCTTCGGGCATGGCTTGGGGCAATGCGGCTGCAGGCTTGGCCGCCTTGCGCGTCAGCTTGTCGGTAGGCACAGGCTGCGCCGCCAGCCACGTGGCCAGTGCATCTACATCATCCACGGTTAACAGCTTTGCAATACGCCCCATGCAGTCGGGTGCGTGCGCGCGGCGCTGGCCGGTTTGCCATGCGCCTAGCTGCCCGGCCATGTAGTCGCGCGGCAGGCCCAGCAGCGCAGGCATGCTGGGGTTGGTATTTTTTAAACTGCCTGCGTTTTGCAAAGCCGGCGCTACGCCCATTAGCGCGGCACCATGGCAGGCTGTGCAAGCAGGCAAGCCGCGCGCCGTGTCGCCCTGTACTGCCAGTGCCTGCCCCCGCGCCAGCGTACTGGGCGAGGTGCCCGGCTTGGGCGCAGCAGGCGCCGGGTAAGGTAAATCTAGCTGCGCAAAATACTGCGCCATCTCCATCAAATACGCGTCTGACAAATGCTCCACCATGCCCACCATCAGCCCGTAGTGGCGGCGGCCATCCCTAAAGTTCAGCAGTTGGTTATACAAGTAGCCCGCTGGCTTGCCTGCAATGCGCGGAAAATAAGCCTCATTCGCCGTGCGGCCCACACTGGCTGTAGCACCCGCGCCATGGCAGGTAGTGCAGGCCTGCATGCGCTGGGCCATAGAGTCAACAGCAGGCTGCGCTTGTGCAAATGCAGCGCCTGTTGACAGCCAGCACCCTAAGATAAAAATGGCTACGATTAGGCTACGCCGCCGGGCTGGCAAAGAGAAAACTGATGACATAACAGCCATCATACCCACCAAGGTTTAACCCCTAAAATAGTGGTTTATGAAAAACTAAGGTCGGGTATGCACAAGTTTGTACGCGTGTTGGGGACGGTGATCTTGGGGTTAAACATGGTGTTAGTCGCCAGCTGCGCTACCGATATGGGCGTAGATAAAACCAAAGGCACGCCCACGTTAGACATGCAAAGCCGGTTTTTAAACCCGACTAACGGTGGGCTATTGGTAGGCAAAGACGTCATGCAACCGGGAGATATTTTGCTGTCGTCGGTTAACAGCATCTCGTCGGTGGGCATTCGGGCGCTTAGCTTCTCACCGGTCAGCCATGCATCCATCTACCTAGGCAATGGCGAGGTGGCAGAAGCAGTTACCAGTGGCATACGGGTGCGCAGTGTGGACGACTTTATTACGGAAGAGGCCTCCATCGTGGCCTTCAGGCATCCGGACATTCAACCTGCCAACCTACCGCCGATGCGGGCATTTATCGACAAAAATGTGGGCCAAAAATACAATTTTTTAGGCATTGTGTTGCAAGCGCCTTTTATTTTGGAGCGGCGCGTGTGCGAGCTGCCTTTGGTACCGGGCCTAGTGCGTGATTTTTGTGTGCGTGGTGTAGCTGCTGTACAGCTAGGCTTGGGCAGCCAAGACAAGTTTTTTTGTTCGCAGTTTGTACTGCAAGCCTTTAACCAAGCAGGCTTACCGCTAACCGATGCTGACCCTAGGCTGTTTAGCCCCGGTGATTTGCTCAACATGCGCGAGGGCGATGTGTCGTCGGTGAAAATCAAACAAACTTTGCAGTATGTAGGCCATTTAAAAATGCAGCCTCTGCCTACTGTAGAGGCTGCATCGCAGGCGCGCAATTAAATTACGCGCTTGACCGTGTTGGCCCTAGCCACCCATTTAGCCGCCTATTAGCCACCCACGTGCATAGTGAACTGCGCACCGTTGGCCATACGGCAGGTGCCCGTACCTAAGGTGGCCGAGTTCATGGTGTAGCGGCAGTTAAGGTAACCACCCCGGTTGCCTGCACCATTGGCCACACCGTCGCGTGACGAGCCAGCCACGCGCGTGGCCTCGCCGGTAAAGTTCTCGCCGCTGATGTTGGCATTAAAAGTACCCCGGCCATGCAAGTCATTGGTTACGATGGCGTTAACCAATCCATAGCCCGAAGCCAGGTCGTTAGACGGGTACAAGCGCGCCGCAAAAGTAACCGGTGCAGGGGCAGGCGCTGGCATTTGCACTTGCGCAGGCTGCGAAGTGTAGGGGTAGTGGTTGACTGGCACTACATAGCAACCAGTCAGCAAAGCAGCGCCGGTAAGGGCACCAACAGCTAATGCGCTGCGCGAGAAACAACGTGAACGAGAAACAGAGTTCTTCATATATATCCGAGAGGCCCAGGCACATGCCTGTACATGCATTGTGTGCACGCTGCGCTGATGCGCCAGCTGTTTTACCGTGGTATCACGCAGCGCCACTTAAAGCATTGGAAGGCGCTACTGCTTGCTTGTCCAAAATACATTTTTAGCTTTTGCATTTTGTAGGTATTCGATGAATGGAAAGCGCGCCAAAGGCTACAACTAGTTACTTCATGACGCCGTTTTTTGTCACTCATATGACTAACTCGGCGCAGAAAATCATCACATTGAGCAGACTTTAAGAAGTCGTTTGCTGCCACATAACACAGGCAGCAAATGAGGTGTTTTTTTTATTTGACAAAATATCAGGAGACTTGACTATGCGCGCTATTACTTGGCTGATTGCAACTGCCTTGGCTGGCAGTATTTTTATCACGGGCTGCGGTGGCAGTGACGGGGGCACAGAGCCGCCAGCGGCTACGCCGCCTGTAGCTGTAGTGCCTGAAGAATCTCGCCCCCACGACGCACGCATTTTCACCACGACAGCGACCACTACGTTTGCTGCCTTGTCCACGGCTACAGGCGACATTACCGACGTGGCCACCACCAGCCGCTGGGCGGGCGTGCTGGGCGGTGCCAGCTACCGGGTAGAAGTGCCTGCCGCATGGAACGGCAAGTTGGTGATGTACGCGCACGGCTTTGCGGGCACGGGAGCAGCGTTGACAGTAGACAACCCCCTGCTGCGCCGCCACCTGATAGACAACGGCTATGCATGGGCAGCGTCTAGCTACAGCAAAAATTACTACGATGTGCGCGCAGGCGTGGAGGACACCAACGCACTGGCACTAGAGTTCAATAAAATTGCCGCCGCCAATGCACGCACCCTGGCTGCGCCCAGCAAAATTTACATCACCGGTATATCAATGGGTGGGCACATTACCGGCGCGGCGATTGAGGCCGAGACTGCCGCCACCGCCAAAAATAAAGTGGCCTACAACGGCGCTGTACCCATGTGCGGCGTGATGGGCGACACCGAGCTGTTTGACACCTTCGGCGCGATGCAAGTAGCCGCCCAGGCGGTAGCGGGCGTGCCCAGCTACCCAACGAGCAAATGGTCTGAAATTGCGGGCTTGGTCACAGGTACTTTGTTTAGCAGCTTTCCAACGCCTAGCAACACGGCTGCGCAAATCACCCCGACAGCCACGGGTGCTAGGTACGTGTCGGCAGTTAAAAATCTTACCGGTGGCGAGCGCCCGATTTTTGACCTAGGCTTGGCCTTTGGCGGCAGCTTCCCGTTCGCCTACGGCACATTTGGCAGCGACGGCACGTTAAACGGCGTTTTGACCAAAAACGTACTCGATACCAATTCCTTCACCTACGTGATTGACGGCGACGCCGCAGGGTCTGCCGCATTGAACGCATCAGCCCAAAAGCTAACCGCTGTGGCTGACGCTAACCGTTTGCGCACCGATGGACTGCGCTGGGTGCCTAAGATCAATGGCGAATTTAAAATCCCCGTGGTATCCATCCACACGCTGGGCGATTTGTTTGTGCCGTTCAATATGCAGCAGGTATACCAAAAACGCGTGGCAGCTAAAGGTAACAGCACTTGGCTGGTGCAACGCGCCATCCGGGGTGCCAGCCATTGCGACTTTACGGTAGCCGAAGAAATAGACGCTTTTGAGGCAATGATCAAATGGGAGCGCGATGGCGTCAAACCCATGGGCGACGATGTGGTCACGCCCGCTACTGTGGCAGCGGGCAACTACGGCTGTACGTACACCAAAAATACACTACGACCTGACGACACCCCTACTACGAAGTTCCTTCGTCCCATCGTTGAAGCACAACGCCCCTGCGGCCCCTAACTTAACTTTCTAAAATTATTTTTGGAGTGATTTAACCCCTTTTTACATGCCGCCCCGTTTCAATCTTCATCACCGTTTATTTAAAGGAGTGTGTGATGAAGAAATTAATGTGGGTTTTGGCATTGTCCGCCGCCATCGGCAGTTTGGGCACCCCCGCCTTAGCAGTAGGCAGGCTAGCCGATGTAACGGTAACCGACCGCAGCACCGGCACCACGCTGCCGCTGCACTACTACCGTGGTGAATACTGGGTGGCGGGCGTGCCGGGGGCTAAATACGCTATCGACGTTCGCAACGCTATGGGCCGCCGCGTGCTGGCAGTAACCTCGGTAGACGGTGTCAACGTGGTCAGCGGCGAGACGGCCAACACTGCGCAAACAGGCTACGTGCTGGGCGCGTACCAGCGCTACGGCATTACCGGCTGGCGCAAAAGTAACAACGATGTAGCCGCGTTTGAATTTACCGCGTCGCCCAACAGCTACGCCGAGCGCACGGGCCGCCCGCGCGATGTGGGCGTGATTGGTGTGGCACTGTTTCGTGAGCGGGCACCTGTGCAAGTGCAACCTGCTTACCCACCCGCTTATCCGCCATCTTACCCACCCGCGTATCCGCATAATCACGATCGCTCGGGGTTAGACCGCTACAAAGACTCTGAATCGCGCCACACGCCTTCTGCTGCTGCGCCCCGTGCTGCACCCATACCTACGCCCCGTGCTGCACCTGCCCCCCTGCCCGCGCCCACAGCCCGCGCCGCCGATGCTGCTAAGTCTGAGTCAGCCACTGGCGCGCCGTATGAGAGCGGCAACGACAGCATTGCCAAGCGCTCTGCGCCCCAGTCGGCCAACATCGTACAGCCTGCGCCCAAGCTAGGCACAGGCCATGGCGAGCGCGAAAACTCAGTGGTGACCAACACCGAGTTTGAACGCGAAAGCACCAGCCCCGCTGAGGTGATTCGTATTCGGTACGACAGCTACGCCAATCTACTGGCCATGGGTGTGATACCTGCGCCGCGACCCGTGCAGCCACGGCCTAACCCGTTCCCAGACGGTGCAGTAGGCTACGCGCCTGATCCACCGCAGTGGCGTTAAAGTCCCACCGCAGTGGCGCTAAATGCCCGGTGGCGTTAAGTTGCCCAGCGCATGCAGCGTGCCCCGGTCCACGCCTAAAACCATGCGCGCTGGGGCACAATACGCTGCATGCAAGCGGGCCACCCCACCACACCTGTTCCTGATGAAACTTTAATGATGCTGTACGCACAAGGCCAAGCTGCAGCTTTCAACGCGCTGTACACGCGCCATGAGGCCAGCGTATGGCGCTATGTGCTGCGCAGCGTGCGCAACGCTGCCACGGCAGACGAGCTAACCCAAGAGCTGTGGTTTGCCGTAGCGCGCGCAGCACCTGCCTACGAGCCCGGCAAAAACGGCGCTAAATTTAAGACCTGGTTGTTCACCATGGCCCACCACCGTATAGTGGACCATTGGCGCGCGGTTAAACCGCAGCACAGCACGGCCAGCAGTGTGGATGCTGAGGATTACGATGCCCTGCAACTGCGAGCCCAGCTAATAGCCGATTCAGGCTTTGGCCCGGTGCGGCAAGTCGAGTCGCGCGAGCAAGCGCGCGCGCTGATTGCCGCAGTTGACGCGCTACCCGCCGACCAGCGCGAGGCGTTTTTAATGCAAGCCGAGGGCGACATGAGCGTCGACGAGATAGCCACTGCCACAGGCTGCAGCTTTGAAACCGCTAAAAGCCGCCTGCGCTATGCCCGCAGCAAGCTGAAAAGCCTGTTGGCGCAATTTGCAGAGGCCCATGTATGACGCAAGACAAGCGCCCTGCGCAAGACCCCTCGTTACAGCCCGCTCAGCCCACTCAGTCACCACAAGCCGACAGCTTGGTAGCCAGCTACCAAGCAGCGCAGCAGACCTTAGACGCTGAGTCAAGCGAAACAGGCAAATCAGTCGGGGGCACTCAAGCAGGCCCATCTGCGCAAACCCGCGCCAACATATTGGCGTATGCCGCGCAGCAGCCGCATGTGCGAACCCAAGATGCCAGTGCAGATAATCAAAATGCTACTGATAACATAGCTGCTAGAGCATTTAGTACGGCGCAAACAGGCCAATTTAGTAATAAAAAACCTTCCGCCAATGACAGCCAATGGAAGCTGCGCGCGCTCGCGTCGGTCGCCGTCTTTGGTATTAGCGGATTGCTATTTATGCAATGGGACCGCGCCACACCCGAAGAAAAAGACCAAGCCTTTAGCGCAGCGCGGCCTGCCCCCGCCGTACGCCCCAAAGCACCAGCGACAGATGCACAAGCCTCGGCCCAAGCTGGCTCTGCACCTAGTTCCGCAGCCAGTCCATCTACCAGTACTACAGAGCCTGCTGCACTAGACGCTTCAAAAGAAACCAAGGATTTAGCCAGTCCGCCAAAGCCAGCCCAAAGCGCAGCCCAACTTGCCAAAAAAACTGCACCCCCCGCTGCACAGCAAAGCCCACCGCTCAAAGCACGCGTTGTCAAAAGACCCAACCAAGAACCCGCAGACAACCCTTTGACTGGTGCGCCGCAGCAGCCTAGCAACAGCGCGCAAGCTGAAAGCAAACTCGCAGTGCCGCAACCCACTAGCCAAGCCAGAAACAGCGTTGATGTTGCGCCAAACCCGGCTCCCGCTGCTGCACCAGCCCGCTCTGCACTAGCCCGCTCTGCCCCACCCGCGCCGTCTGCCCCGCTTGCGCCGTCTGCCCCGCTTGCGCCGTCTACCCCGCCCGCGCCCGCTGCAGAGTCTGCCGCCGCAGCCAATGGTGACGCGGCATTCAGCAAGTCGGCCCCTTCTGGTACGGCGATGCAAAGCGCTCCCGCAGCCGCCGCTAGGTCCACAGCGCGTGCCAAATCTACCGACGCGGAGCGCCCAACTAGCGCAGGCGCAACACTTAGCGCAGCATCTACTACCGCTTTATTTGCAGCCATTCGCGCTAAAGACCTTACAGCCTTGCAACAAGCCTTGGCCGACGGTGCAGATAAAAATGCCAAGAGCGGCGGCACCCCCGCCATCACCTTGTGCGCCCAACTTGGCCAAGCTGACATGGTGCGCGCACTGGCCACAGCCGGGGCTGACGTTAATGCCACTGACGCCCAAGGCATCAGCGCGCTAGACCATGCACGCGGGCGCGGGTTTAGCGCAGTGATGGATATTTTGCAAAAATATGGCGCCAGATAGTGGGTAGCCGCCCAAAGCGTTAAACCCAAAAAAACATAGCCACTGCAGCTTGATTTATCAAGTTTTTTAGCCGTTCTAAGCCGTAGATCTTGCTCAAGCAGCTATTAAATAAATAGCGCTACAGCACCCTCAATTTGTCACCCCTCTGACACATAGAAAAGCACATTCGTGCTAAAACCTATGCATTGCATCTAATACGCCCCGGAGAACCGCATGGACTTAGCTTTTACAACTGAAGAAGAAAATTTTCGCCAAGAGGTACGCACTTGGGTGCACGCGCATTTGCCCAAAGACATAGCCCACAAAGTGCACAACGCCTTGCACCTTACGCGCGACGATATGCAAAACTGGGCCAAAATATTGGGCAAAAAAGGCTGGCTGGGCCATGCGTGGCCCACGCAGTTTGGCGGCCCCGGATGGAACGCGGTACAAAAGCATTTGTTTGAAGAAGAATGTGCGCTGGCAGGCGCGCCGCGCGTGGTGCCGTTTGGCCCGGTGATGGTAGCCCCCGTCATCATGGCTTACGGCTCGCCCGAGCAGCAAAAACGCCACTTGCCCGGCATTGCCAGTGGCGATGTGTGGTGGAGCCAAGGCTACAGCGAGCCGGGTGCAGGGTCTGACCTAGCGTCCCTCAAATGCAAGGCAGAGCGCGTGGGTGATAAATTTATCGTCAACGGCCAAAAGACTTGGACCACGCTGGGCCAGTACGGTGAATGGATTTTTTGCCTGGTACGCACCAGTAACGAAGGCAAGCCTCAAACCGGCATCAGCTTTTTGCTGATCGACATGGCCAGCAAAGGCGTTAGCGTGCGTCCTATCAAGCTGCTGGATGGCGAATGCGAGGTCAACGAAGTATGGTTTGACAATGTAGAAGTGCCCGCTGAGAACTTGGTAGGCGAAGAAAACAAAGGCTGGAACTACGCTAAATATTTGCTAGCCCACGAGCGCACCAACATAGCGGACGTAAACCGCAGCAAACGTGAGCTGGAACGCTTAAAGAAAATTGCCAAGCTGGAAGGCGTTTATAACGACACGCGCTTCAAAGACGAAATCGCCAAGCTAGAGGTGGATGTGGTAGCGCTAGAAATGATGGTGCTGCGCGTGCTAAGCGCCGAGAAAGCTGGCAAACAATCGCTAGATATTGCGGGCCTGCTAAAAATTCGTGGCAGTGAGATTCAGCAGCGCTACAGCGAGCTGATGATGCTAGCCGCTGGGCCGTATGCCATACCGCTGCTGCACGAGGCCATGGAGGCAAGCTGGCAGGGCGACTACCCCGGCAGCGCCGTGCACTGCGCGCCGCTAGCGTCTACTTACTTCAACATGCGCAAGACGACGATTTATGGTGGCAGCAATGAAGTGCAACGCAATATCGTTTCGCAGGTTGTACTGGGCTGAGGTTTTTAATACCGAACTTCCGGACGCGAAGGGCGCTAAATCTTAAAACCTGCCCCTCACCAAACACCTATTCAAAAAGAGCAACACCATGGATTTTGACTTTACTGACGACCAAGAGCAACTGCGTGATGCGGTGCGTAAATATGTGGACAAGGGCTACACCTTTGACCGCCGCCGCAGCATTGAATCTGCCGGTGGCTTTGACCGCGCAGCATATACCGAGCTGGCCGATTTGGGATTGACTGGCCTGTGCGTGAGCGACACATACGATGGCATGGGCATGGGCCCGGTGGACTGCATGGTGGTGCAAGAAGAGCTGGGCCGTGGCTTGGTACTAGAGCCTCTCATGCAAGCCTATATTTGCAGCCCGGTGATAGAAAATTTTGCCCCCGAAGCGTTAAAAAAACAATGGCTATCGCGCATCGCAGCAGGCACTGCCATCGTGGTGCTAGCGCAGCAAGAGCGCAAGGCGCGCTACCGCACTGACGTGTGCGACGCTACAGCTACTAAAACAGGCGACACGTACAGCGTAGCGGGCACCAAGAACGTAGTGCCCATCGGTGACCAAGCCGACGCTTATTTAGTACCCGCCATGCTGGGCGCAGACATGGCCCTGTTTTTGGTTGAACGCAGCGCCGCTGGCGTGACCACACGTGCCTATGGCTGCCAAGACGGCTCGCGCGCCGCCGACGTGCTGCTGGCCAACGCGCCTGCCCAGTTGGTCACCACCGATGGATTGACCGCGCTAGAGCTGGCTGTAGACATTGGCATTAGCTGCACCTGCGCTACCGCAGTGGGTGTGATGGACAAGACACTGGCGATTACGGTGGAGTACATGAACGTACGCAAACAGTTTGGTGCAACGCTGGCCACCTTTCAGGCGCTGCGCCACCGTATTGCCGACGTGAAGATGCAGCTAGAGCTGGGCCGCAGCATGGCTTACTTTGCTGCGCTCAAGCTAGGCGCTCCCGCGCCCGAGCGGCGCCGCGCCATGGCCCAGGCCAAATACCAGCTGTGCACCAGCATGCGCTACGTAGGCCAGCAAGCTGTGCAGCTGCATGGCGGCATTGGCGTGACAGACGAGTACATCGTCAGCCACTACTTTAAAAAGCTCACCCAGCTAGAGATGGCCTTTGGCGACAGCCTGCATCAGTTGGGTGAAGTAAGCACGCGTATGCAAGACACTGCGGGCGTATTTGCTTAAAGACAAGGCATGTCACCCCATGCCAGCAACACGCATGGCTATCAAAAATACTATATTTTTAATAGCTGCTTGATCAGGATCTAAAAGGGCTAGCGACTTAAATGCATCAATAATTTGCATTTACAGTCCCACAAGCTAAATATTTAGCACCTGTAACGAATACCCGGCGCTAGACGCGGCAGACGTGTCAAATGTGGGTTGATAGCAACTTAAATCCGCATTATTACTGCTAGTAGCCCGCACGTTATTGCACGCAATGAACTGTGCTTGACCTGGGTGCTAATTCGTATAATAAGGTATGAAAATGCATCGAATTGTTTGTTTGCAACGCTATCTGCTTATGACATGTCCAAATTTAAACTGACCCTGCTGCGCGTGTTTTGCGCTGTAGCCGCACTGTTTTGCACTTTCGCCAGCGCACAGACCGCCTACGGCATCTCCAGAACGCAAACCTTTGTCATCAACCAAACCACAGGCGTGGCAACAACCCCAGTCACTGCGCCCAGCGGCAACAACTATGCCGCGCAAATCGGCTACGAATCCTCTGCCATGGCGGTGAGCCCGCTTAACGGGCTGCTGTATATGGTGGAGCGCACCAGTACAATACCGCGCTTTGCCACCTGGAACCCTAGTACTGGTGTCGCTACCAGCATAGGCACTGCGGGTGCTGTGGGTGCAGACATTTTGCGGTCTACTTTTTGTCCCGATGGGCGCTGGTATGTGGCGGGCAACGGTACTGGTGGCGGCACTGCAGCAGAAATCTACCAGCTTAATCCCGCTACTGGTGCGATCATTCGAATATTAAATATCACTGCTGTGCCGCAAAGTGGTTCGGGCGACATTGTCTGCGTAAGTGATGGCGCCATGTATATTGGCGCGCAGTCTACAGCTGCAGGCACACCCTACCAGCTGTTTCGTCTGACTGCTGCCCAGCTTAATACTGGTGGCACCCAAACTGCTGCACTGGTAGGTGATCTAGGGGTACTTGCTGCAGACGCACCTAACGGCTTGACAGAAGTAACCAACAACGTGGGTAACTGCGTGACGCCCTGTTTATTGGCCTCTGGCACACCAGCCGGGCAACTGATTTGGACAATCAACACCTCTACAGGCGCGGCGCAGACGCTGACTACGGCCTCTGGTGCAGGGTTAGTCGATTTATCGCGCGAATTTCCCAGAGATATTTCGGTCAATAAGAGTGTCACGCCCACGGCTGCATTGCAAGGCAGGACCTTGACATACACCATTGACGTTACTAACTCTGGGCCAGCAGTGGCCGGTTCAGTCACCGTAGCCGACACACTCAACCCTGCTTTTATCAACGTGCCCGCCGCCACATGGACCTGTAGCGTCATAGCTGCTGGCACTGCAACGGCACTGACCACCGCTTGCAGTGCAGCTACAGGCACGGGCAACGTTAATACCACGGTTAATTTGTCGATCAATTCGACCATTCAGTTTGTGATTACCGCGCCTTTGTTGTCGACCGCTACAGGCACTGTGACCAACTCTGTGTCAGCCAATTTAACGGGCACCACCTTTGATTCGTCTACTGCCAACAATGCCATCACCGTCACCAGCACGGTGGCACCTGCTGCGAATCTAAGTGTGTTTAAAACTGACGGCATCACCACAACTGTAGCGGGCGGTACTAATTTGTATACCGTAACGTTTACCAATTCAGGCCCCGCCAACGGTACCGGATCGGTAGTGACTGATACCCCGGGTGCTGGCTTAACTAACTGTGTGGTGCTCAGTTGCACAGGCACGGGCACACCTACGCCAGCCACTTGCCCTACAACTATCGGTAATTTATTATTACCCGGCGGCGTCAGTGTGCTGGATTTTCCGGCCAATACATCTATCGCGTTTGCGGTGCAATGCCGCATTAGCGCTACAGGGTTGCCATAACACTAGCTAACCAGCCGTGATGTCTTAGGTAAATGCGCCATTAAAAATTCCATTTGGTCGGCCAATATACGGCGGTTGCGCAAAATAAAATCTTCCCACAAGCTGGGGACATAAGGTGTGTACATCAGCGCCATGTGCGCTTGCTCTGGCGTACGGTTGGCTTTGCGGTGGTTGCATGACTGGCATGCGGTAACCACGTTCATCCACGTATCCAAGCCATTTTGGCCGTAGGGAATAATGTGCTCGCGGGTTAAGTCTTCTTCATGAAAACGGTTGCCGCAGTAGGCACACACATTGCGGTCACGGGCGAATAACTTGCTGTTAGTCAGGCCAGGGCGCAGGTTAAATGGGTTGATGTTGGGCACGCCCTTGGTGCCGATAATGCTGTTGACCGTGATCATTGACTGCAAACCTGTGACTGCATTGTGACCACCGTGGAAGACCGCCACCTCACCGCCCGACTCCCAGCGCACCTCCTCGGCGGCGTAGTGGATCACCGCTTGCTCCAAACTAATCCACGACTGCGGTAGCCCTTGGGCTGAGAGTTTCAAGACCTTCAAAACGAACCTCCGTGAAATTTAAACACACTGTCATCACACCGGAAAACGAAACTTACTTGTCTTAAAGCACAATATACCTTAGTTTTACGCTATTTTTAAGACGAAAAACCCTGTTCAGACCAATGTAAATATGCTGGAACAGCTATCAAATTGATACTTATAAAGTGATGCCATGAAGGTGATTAGAGGCTTTAGCCGTGCAATTAGTTCAGTTGCTATAAAAGACGAAGCACCCGAAGTGCAGCGGCCTGCAGCTTGCGCGCTAACAATTGGCAATTTTGATGGTGTGCACCGGGGCCACCAAGCCATGATTGCGCTGCTAAAAAGTGAAGCCGCGCACCGGGGCGTGCCCAGCTGCGTGGTGACGTTTGAGCCGCATCCGCGCGACTATTTTGCCGGCCGTGCAGGCAAGCCCGACAGTGCGCCGGCGCGCATCGGCACGCTGCGCGACAAACTGACCGAGCTGGCACGCTGCGGGGTAGACCAAGTGGTGGTGGTGCCTTTTAACGCGGCGCTGGCGGCGTTGCCTGCGCAGACCTTCATTGACCAAGTGCTGCTGGCCGGGCTAGGCGCGCAGTATGTGCTGGTGGGCGATGATTTTCGCTTTGGTGCGCAGCGCACCGGTGACTATGCATTTTTAGACGCTGCCGGCGACAGGCAAGGGTTTGACGTGGCGCGCATGCAAAGCTATGAGGTGCACGGCCTGCGCGTGTCCAGCTCGGCTGTGCGCGACGCGCTGGCCCAAGGCCGCATGCAAGACGCCGCCAAGCTGCTGGGGCGGCCCTACAGCATCAGCGGTCACGTAGTGCATGGCCGCAAGCTGGGGCGTGAGCTGGGTGTCTCTGCGGCCTATCCGCAGGGCTTTCGCACGCTAAATTTACGCTTTTCGTCGCGCACCTATTCACGCGGGGTGGCCTGGACGCCTGCAGCAAGCGGTATTTTTGCCGTGCTGGTGCATGGCCTGGCTGACCAACCCCTGCAGGGCGTGGCTAATTTGGGCATTCGCCCATCGTTAGACCCCAGCGATGTAAATGGGGGCCGGGTGCTGCTAGAAACCCATTGCCTAGACTGGCCCGCCGGCTTGGGGCTGGACGCGGGCTACGGTAAAATCATACGTGTGGAACTACTACATAAATTGCACGACGAGCTGAAATACGACGGTATGGACACCTTAACGCAAGGTATAGCCCAAGACTGCACCGATGCCCGGGCGTTTTTCGCCGCCACCACCACGTCTCAAATACCGCGAATTTGAGGGGGCAAAGGCTCCCAACGCCTGACTTGCCCCGCTTTTCACTTTTGCGCTTGCAGCATCCACTGCGTGCCCCCGCGCCCTACTTGGCGCTCCCATTTGGAAGTGCCTAATGTAATGGCCCCGATAATGGCCACAATCCACAGACCAAAATCTACAGTTATCCCATGACCGAACAAGCCACCCCCAGCACTGTTGACTACCGCAAAACCTTAAATTTGCCCGACACACCCTTCCCCATGCGCGGCGACCTAGCCAAGCGCGAGCCGGGCTGGGTGAAAGAATGGGAAGACAAGGGCGCGTACAAAATCTTGCGCGACTCGCGCTTAGGCAAGCCCAAGTTCATCCTGCACGACGGCCCGCCGTATGCCAATGGCCAGATCCACATTGGCCATGCAGTAAACAAAATTTTAAAAGACATGATCGTCAAAGCACGCCAGCTAGAGGGCTTTGACGCGCAGTACATCCCGGGCTGGGACTGCCATGGCTTGCCGATTGAGAACGCAATAGAAAAACTGCATGGCAAGAAATTGACCCTCACGTCCGCCAGTGGCGACGCATCCGCTCTCAATTCGCGCGCAGCAGTGCAGGCAGAATGCCGCGCTTTTGCCACCGAGCAAATCGCAGGGCAAATGGCTGACTTTAAACGCCTGGGCGTGCTGGGCGAGTGGGACCGACCCTACCGCACGATGGACTTTAAAACCGAAGCCAACGAGATCCGCGCTTTCAAACGCGTGATGGAACGTGGCTTTGTGTACCGCGGCCTGAAACCCGTGTACTGGTGCTTTGACTGCGGCTCCTCCTTGGCTGAGTTTGAAATTGAATACGCGGACAAAAAATCACAAACGCTGGATGTAGGATTTTTGTGTGCAGAGCCAGACAAATTATCTGTAGCTTTCGGTGGCGTCAAAATCGACAAAGAAGCCTTTGTTGTCATCTGGACCACCACCGCATGGACTATTCCCGCCAACCAAGCGCTCAACTTGAACCCTGAGCTAACTTACGCGCTGGTAGACACCGAGCGCGGCTTGCTGGTGCTAGCAGAGTCGCTGGTAGACAAGTGTTTAGAACGCTACAAGCTGACGGGCAAAGTGGTGGCTACCACACTGGGCAAGTCGCTGGACATGATTGATTTCAAGCACCCGTTATACGACGTGCACGAAGGCTACCGCCGCTTAGCGCCCATCTACCTGGCAGACTATGCCACTGCAGACGACGGTACCGGTATCGTGCACTCCGCACCTGCCTACGGCGTAGAAGACTTTAACTCTTGCGTGGCGCACGGTTTAAAGTACGACGAGATTTTGAACCCGGTGCAAGGCAATGGCCGTTACGAAGACGCGTTGCCATTGTTTGGCAGTTTGAACATTTGGAAAGCCTGCACCGAGGTCATCAACACGCTGCGCGAGAACAACCGCCTGTTTGCCACTACCGACATTCAGCACAGCTACCCGCACTGCTGGCGACACAAAACACCCGTCATCTACCGCGCTGCAGCGCAGTGGTTTATCCGCATGGATGAAGGTGTTGGAGTTTTCACCAAAGACAAAGCGCCCAAGACGCTACGCCAGCTGGCGCTAGACGCAATCGAGCACACCGGTTTTTACCCCGAGAACGGACGCGGCAGGCTGCGCGACATGATCGCTAACCGGCCCGACTGGTGTATCAGCCGCCAGCGCAGCTGGGGAGTGCCACTACCCTTGTTTATCCACGTTAACACGGGTGAGCTGCACCCCAACACGCCGGCTATTTTGGACATGGCTGCCGACATGGTGGAAAAAGGCGGCATCGAAGCTTGGAGCCGGGCCACGCCTGAATCCATCATCGGCGCGGACGCAGCGCAGTACACCAAGAGTACCGATATTTTGGAAGTGTGGTTTGACTCGGGCACCACGCACACCACGGTGCTCAAGGGTAGCCACCGCGCAGCCGACGGCTCTACCCCCAACGCCCACACCGAGATCGACCCACTCACTGGCGCGCCCGGCCCCGAGGCGGACCTGTACCTAGAAGGCCACGACCAGCACCGCGGCTGGTTCCACAGCTCGCTACTGACAGCGTGTGCCATGTACGACCGCGCACCTTATCGCAGCCTGCTGACGCACGGTTTTACGGTTGATGGCCAAGGCCGCAAGATGAGCAAAAGCATGGGCAATGTGGTGGCACCGCAAGAGGTGTCGGGCAAGATGGGCGCAGAGATTATTCGCCTGTGGGCTGCCAGCACCGACTATTCGGGCGACTTGAGCATTGACGACAAAATCTTGGCCCGCGTGGTGGACACGTACCGCCGCATCCGCAACACGCTGAAGTTTTTGCTGGCCAACATCAGCGACTTTGATGCAGCTACCAACGCCGTGCCTTTGAACGAATTGCTAGAGATTGACCGCTACGCCCTCTCCCGTGCGGCGCAGCTGCAAGCCGACATCTTGGCGCACTACAAGGTGTACGAGTTTCACCCCGTGGTGGCCAAGCTGCAGCTGTACTGCAGTGAAGACTTGGGCGGCTTTTATCTGGACATTTTGAAAGATCGTCTGTACACCACAGCCGCCAAATCTAAATCTCGCCGCAGTGCGCAGACCGCGCTGCACCACATCACCCACGCCATGCTGCGCTGGATGGCACCGTTCCTCTCCTTCACGGCGGAGGAGGCATGGAAAGATTTTGGCAAATCGGCCAGTGGCACCATCTTTGCGGAAACGTATGCCCAGTTTGACGTGGCTGACCAAGCGCTGGTAGCCAAGTGGAGCCGCATTCGCGAGATTCGCGATATGGTGAACAAAGACATCGAAGCGCTGCGTGCCGATGGCCAAGTAGGAAGCTCGTTGCAAGCTGAAGTGCAACTCACCGTGCCTGCAGATGACTTTGCGTTGCTGTCCTCGCTAGGCGATGATTTAAAGTTTGTCTTCATCACATCTGCTATTTCTTTAGTAGCTGGTTCAGCAGTATCTACGGTAGTTACAGCATCAAAACATGTTAAGTGCGAGCGCTGCTGGCATTACCGTGCTGATGTAGGTGTCGACCCAGCGCACCCCACCATCTGTGGGCGCTGTATTAGTAATCTGGTAGGCTCCGGTGAGCAAAGGGAGCATGCGTAATGGCTAAATTTGGTAAAACATCCACTTCTATTTGGCCATGGCTGGGCTTGGCGCTGATTATTTTTATTGCGGACCAGTTAGTTAAAACGCTGATCTTGAGCTACTACAAGCTGGGCGACAGTACCTACGTGCTGAGCTTTTTTAACGTAGTGCGGGTGCACAACACGGGCGCGGCGTTTAGTTTTTTGTCTAATGCAGGCGGCTGGCAGCGCTGGTTCTTCACGGGCATTGGCGTGGTAGCCACTATCTTCATCGTGTGGATGCTGCGATCACACGCAGGGCAAAAACTGTTTGCCTTTGCACTGGCCTGCATCTTGGGTGGTGCAGTGGGCAATGTGGTAGACCGCATGATGCATGGCTACGTGGTGGACTTTTTAGACTTTCATTGGGGTGGCTGGCACTTTCCGGCGTTCAACATTGCTGACAGCGGTATCACGATTGGTGCGGCGTGTTTGATACTGGACGAGATCTTGCGTGTACGCCGTGGGCGCTAACTTATCTTGTATCATTTAAATTCCAAGCACTATTAATTTAATAGCTACTTGAGCAGGATTTACTTGGGTTAATGGCCTATTTCATGCTAAAAGCGTAACTACTCAGGTCCCTCACACGAGTATGTCAAAATACACAGCATGAAAGGCCTACTCAATCTAAGTCAAATGAGCCATGAAGACAAAGATGGGCTTA
>JAYSWJ010000271.1:0-7661 GCA_043718065.1 Polaromonas sp. | reverse complement strand
TTGACCATTAAAAACTCCTGTTCGAGCCATCATAGGCTCGGCTTTAGACCCGGAGTTTCCACTCATAAAATTGTTCAAATTTGTGAGACCACTTCTGTAGTCCTGCTCAAGTTGAAAAATAGGTGCGTCGTGTCCGGAAGCATTAATCAAGGTTCACCTCTAAAATGTTACAAGTTTATTATGCTCCTCTGCATTAATTGTCATTTAGATTTTTGAACTTGATTTGAGAAATTTATATTCCATACCATCAACGCTTGCAGCGCGATGCCTACGTCGATTCCAGCTAACTGGTGCGCAGCTAGAGCAGTGCAAACAATACCGTAGCGTAAACGTGATTCATTAATATGCTCTGCATTTCTATTGCACTAAGTGCTATAGCCAAATATAATCCATGGATGAAAAGAGTTTTTAAAACCAAGACATTTGACCGGTGGGCGCGCAAAGTGGTGAGTGATGTTTTGTTGTGTCAGGCAGCGCGGGAGATTGAATTGGGGTTGTTTGAAGCTGACTTGGGCGGTGGTGTTTGTAAAAAGCGGGTGCCCATACCGGGGCAGGGCAAAAGTGGGTCAACGCGTACGTTAGTGGCTAAAAAGCACTTGGGCGCGATTTTCTTTTTGGCGGGGCGTGAAAAGAATACGCCGGGTACTGATTTTGCAGATAAGGAGGTCGATGCTGCAAAAATTATTGCGCAGGCGTTGCACGGGTTGAGCCAAGAGAAGATGGATGAATTGGTTGCAGATGAAATTTTGAAGGAGATTTGTCATGGCTAAGAAAAAAATTGTTGAAGAGAACCGTATCGTTGATGAAATGCTAGAAATGGCGCAGGCGCTGCATGGGCATGCGTTGATCTCTAAGCAGGACATGGCCAAGATGAAGTTAATTTGTCAGAGCCCGCCTGAGTACACGCCAGAAAACGTGATGTCGATTCGTGTGAAGAAGGCTAAGGTGAGCCAGTCTGTTTTTGCGTCGATATTGAACGTAAGCGTTTCTGCCGTACAAAAATGGGAATCGCCTAGCTCTGGCAAACACCCTAGCGGTGCAGCGGCCAAGCTGTTGCAGTTGATTGAAAAGCGTGGATTAGAAGCTATCGTAGCCTGATTGGGCTGTTTTAAAGCCGCTAAGAATCGTGTGACGACGTGGAACGTTTCGAGAAAAAGCTGAAAAAATACGTGCACGAGTGACACTTTACGTGCAATTTTAATTTGTACGTATAATAGAGTTCATGCAAAAACTTACCCTCTCTATCGAAGACGACATTTATGCCATGTTGCACAGCCAAGTCGGGCGGGGCAGCATTGGGCGTTTTGTGTCTGAGGCGATTCGCCCGCACTTGCGCCATGCGACCGCTGACCAAACTAGCACTGCTTTTGGTATGTTGTCACATTTGGCTAAGCCAGTAAACGCCAACGCGGCTGCGCAGGCTAAGCGCCGGTATCTAGAGCAGCGTTATGCTGCCAAGCAGTCGGCGTAAAAATGCTGACCATCGACACTAATATTTTGCTGCGCTATGCGCTGAACGATAACCTTAAGCTGTCCCAACGCGCCAAGGACATCGTCGAGGGAAACACCTGCCACGTGCCGTTGTTAGCGCTTGCTGAGATGGGTTTTGTATTGGGTTCAGTGTACGAAGCCAGCCCTAAGGACATAGTGGCCTATGTCAAGGGTTTGATGAAGCAAAAAAACCTGCGCTTTGAGCATGAAAGTCGTGTGCTGCAAGCCTTGGCCGGAGTAGATGCCGGTGTGGATTGGTTTGATGCCTTGCTCTGGGCTGCTGCACCCGCTCAACATGAGTTCGTGACGCTAGATAAAAAGTTTGCCAATAAAGCGACCAAGCTGGGCTGGCAGCCTGCGGTCGTATGCAAGCTCTGATGACGTAGAACGAGTCTGGCGACACGACTGATAAGCGCGCCTTAAAGCCGCAAAAAATAATGTGACGATGTGGGTTTGTCTTGATGAAAAAATTGGAGAAAGGCGCGCGGTGCAAAAGTTAGCCCAATGCAAACTATTTCCGCGCGTGTAGTCGTAAATTTTTTCGCGAAAGAGATGCCCACGTCGAGTCCAGCTCCCCGGCGCGCACGGCTAGGCCAAAAAGTTCATGCTTGTTGTACTTAATGCTAGGTTTTTTTAAGCGGCAAGTAGTTCGCTCGACTAACTACAGATTTACCAGTCTTGCTCTCTAACTGTTTGCGTGCTTGCTTGGCAATACCGCCACCTTCTTTGGCGGCTACGGCGTTTTCTGGCATGCCTGTCGCCTCGGTGGTCTCGGCTATTTGGCGGGTAGACAGCTCGGCTAGGGCGGTAAAGATCAGTTCGGCTTCGCTCATGTGGTCGCGCAGGTTATGGCTGGTAAGGCCTTTGACTGCTTTGTGGTCTTTCACGCTCACACCTGTCCACTCTTGGTGAATGATATTGGTCAGAATGGCAAACTCCTGGCCCGCTTTGATGTCGTGTTCGCTCCAGTAGTCGGTCAGCTTGTTGCGGGTTTCTTGGCCCATCATGCGCTGCTGAATCCACTTGTCGCTGCGGCCATACTGCTGCCAAGTTTGGCGTGCACGGTTAAGCGACAGGGCAGGGTCAGCCAGCTCTTGCATGCGCTCGTAGCCTACCTTGGCTAGCCATAGTTTTATGGGTTCAGCTTTGGGGCTGGGTACAGACTGCACTAGGCGCAGCAGGGTTTCGGCGCTGGCTACGTCGGTGAGGTAGTTTTTGCCATCAGCAGCAGGCAATTTCAGTCGGTGACAGTCTGTCACCGACTCGCTGCCCTCCTTGCCTAAGCGCTCTTTCAGTTTGTTCCAGTACTTGCGTGCAGTTTGGTAGTCTGCCTGCTGCGTCAGCACCTGCACTACATCCACCACCGAAAACCACCACACTTCAGCAGCCTCGTCATAGACCCGGCGGATAGATTGGCCGTCAAACTCGGCGGGCAACATTTTCATGGCGAACTCCTGCGTGCATAGAAGATTTAATTATACTTAATATACTGTATGTATAAACAGTTTTCGAGATTGGATTAATCTACTTGGGCTATTGCCGTTGATTGAAATCCGCAGGCCAAAAGCCATCGTAGCCAGTTAAGCGTGCCTTAAAACCGCAAAGAACGATGTGACGATGTGGGTCCGTCTCGATGAAAAAATTGGAGAAAGGCGCGCGGTGCAAAAGTTTGCTTTGCGATGCCTAAGTCCGCGCGTGTTTTCGTAAATTTTTTCGCGAAAGAGATGCCCACGTCGAGTCCAGCTCCCCGGCGCGCACGCTTCGATAGACAAAATCTGATCAAAACACAGGAAGGAAATCAAGCCAAGCGATAATAAAGAAATGATTGAACGCATGCTTTGGCACCCCGTTGCTTTGTCGACTGATTTGGCGGGTATTCCCGTGGCGGTGCAGCTACTGGCTGAGAATATAGTGCTGTGGCGCGACGCACAGGGCACGCCGCATGCCTGGGCCGACAAGTGCCCGCACCGTGGGGCCAAGCTGTCGCTGGGCCGGGTGCAGACCGATGCGCAGGGTGCTAGCAGGTTGGAATGTGCCTACCACGGCTGGCAGTTTGACGGGGCAGGGCACTGCACGCTGGTGCCTGCGTTGCCCGCGTTTACGCCGCCACCTGCACATTGCGCCAAAACCTTTGCGGCGTGCGAGGCGTATGGGCTGGTGTGGGTGCAGCTGGACGCAGCTCAAACCATGCTGCCCGCCTTTGCCGCGCACCATGATGCGCAGTTGCGCAAGATTGCCTGCGGCCCGTACGACGTAGCCACCAGCGCGCCGCGCGTGGTGGAGAATTTTTTAGACATGGCGCATTTTGGTTTTGTGCACGAAGGGTTTTTGGGCGCGCGCGACACTACGGCGCAGGCCGACTATGCAGTAGAGCGCACCACGCACGGCATACGTGCCACGGGCTGCAGGGCGTGGCAGCCGCAGAGCAATGTGCACGCCACGCAGGGCGCGGATGTGTCGTACACGTATGAGGTGGTGTCGCCGTATTGCGCGCAGCTGGTGAAGGTGCCTGACGGGGTTAGCACGGTGATAGGCGGTAAATCGGTGGATTACCGCGAGTCAATTGCCCTGTGGGTGTGCCCTACCTCGCCCGAGACTAGCCGCGTGTGGTTTACCATGGCGGTGGCTGATTTTGCAACGGCAGCGGTGGATCTGCAGAATTTTCAAAACACTATTTTTATGCAAGACAAACCGATTTTAGAATCGCAAACGCCTGCGCGCCTGCCGCTAGATTTGCGAGCCGAGCTGCACACCACGGCAGACAAGGCTTCGTCCGCTTACCGCCGCTACCTGCAAGACAGCGGCATTACTTTTGGAGTGTGTTGAGATGACCGCGCAAGTTAAACCCGTTGCCGCAGACCGCCTGCCCCACCTGCTGCGCCGTATGCCCAAGGCCGAGCTGCATATCCATATTGAAGGCTCGCTAGAGCCAGAGCTGATCTTTGCACTAGCGCAGCGCAACGCCCTACAAATCCCGTATAAAACTGTAGATGACTTGCGCAAAGCCTACGCATTTAGCAATCTGCAAAGCTTTTTAGATATTTACTATGCAGGTGCGTCGGTATTAGTAAAAGAACAAGACTTTTATGATATGGCGCAGGCTTACCTTGCTCAAGCAGCTACAGATAATGTAGCGCGTGCCGAGATTTTCTTTGACCCGCAAACGCACACGGCGCGTGGCGTGGGTATGGAAACGGTGATTAACGGGCTGCACCGCGCCTGCGTAGATGCCAAGGCTGACTACGGCGTTGATGCAGAACTTATATTGTGCTTTTTGCGGCATTTAAGCGAAGAAGAAGCCTTTGAAACGCTAGAGCAGGCGCTGCCCTACCGCGATAAATTTATCGGCATTGGCCTGGACAGCGGCGAGGTGGGTAACCCGCCCGAAAAATTTGCCAAAGTGTTTAAGCGCTGCAAAGAACTGGGCTTTCACCTGGTAGCCCACGCAGGCGAGGAGGGGCCGCCAGCGTACGTGTGGGCCGCGCTGGACGTGTTGCAGGTGCAACGCATTGACCACGGCGTGCAGTCCAGCAAAGACGCACTGTTAATGCAGCGGCTGGCCAAAGACCGTATTCCGCTAACCGTGTGCCCGCTTAGCAACCAAAAGCTGTGTGTCTACCCCAACCTTGCCGACCACAACCTAGGCCAGCTGCTAGATGCAGGCCTGTGCGCCATGGTTAACTCGGACGACCCTGCGTATTTTGGCGGCTACATCAACGACAACTTTACCCAGACTTTTGCCGCCACAGGCCTGACCGCGCAGCACGCCTACCAGCTAGCGCGCAACAGCTTTGAAGCCAGCTTTATCAGCGCCGAACAAAAGCGCAAATACACCGACCGCGTGAGTGAGGTGTTTGAAACGTTTTATTAAAACACGCTGTATGGATGCTGAGGAAGGCATTTTTATAGTGTTTTAGGCTGCTAACCCAAGTAAATCCTGCTCAAGCAGCTATGTTATTTATAGTAATTGCAGTAACACAGACTACCCACGTAAGTGCCCCAGCGGCAGCTCATGCGACGCTTTCACCTCGCCCAGCGAGAAGCTGGTGTGCAGGTCTTTCACATGCGGCAGGTTGATCAGCCGGTCCATCGCAAAACGCGAATACGCTTCTAGGTCGGTGGCCATCACGGTGATTTCAAACGAGCCTTCGCCACTAACGTGGTGGCAGCTCATCACCTCAGGCATCTGGATCAACTGCTCTTTGAGCGCGCGGGTCACCTCGCCGGTATTGCGGTCGGCAAAAATGCGTACAAAGGCAATCACGCCCAGGCCCAGCTTGTGGCGGTTTAGCGCCGCGTGGTAGCTGGTGATGTAGCCTTCAGTCTCTAGCCTGCGCACGCGCCGCCAGCACGGTGCGGGCGATAGGCCCACGCGGTTGGCCAGCTCGGCATTGGTCAGGCGGCCATCGGTTTGCAGCTGGGTAAGGATATGAATGTCAAATTTGTCCAACCCGGTCAGTACCTCGTCTACCTCGGGCGTGCTGGGGGTGGGCACCAGGCTAGCGGGCTGCTGAGGTTTGGCTTTTGTTGCCGTGGCAGGGTGCGTGGCGGAAGTTTGTTTCTTGGTCATGGCGGTTTTCGGATAATTCTTTCAAATCATAGCCAGTATGGGGCATGAAAAGCAACGATTATTTGTACATGGCGCATGTTTTGGCTGCTACAGTGCCAACATGAGAAACGTTATTCAATCCCTTGAAGAATCCAAAATCCGCGAGGTAGCTAATGCTGGAATGCTCGCAAGTAAGCAGGCAGGAATGCTCGGCAGCAAGCAGGTAGGAACGGGCCGCACCGATGTGCTTAAATTTTGGTTCGGCGAGAGCGATGAAGTCACGGCTGACTTCATCCGCCAGGCTGCCATCGCGTCGCTGCAAGCGGGCGAGACTTTTTACTGTCACAACCTAGGCCTGCCCGAGCTGCGCGACGCAGTAGCCGCCAACGCCACCCGCCTGCACCAGCCTACTAGCCACCAGATCACAGCCGAGCGCGTAGCCATCACCGCAGGCGGCGTTAACGCGCTGATGCTGGCTTGCCAAATGTTGATCGATGCAGGCGACGAAGTGGTGGTGATCACGCCGGTGTGGCCCAACCTTACTGCACAGCCGGTGGTGATGGGTGCGGTTTTGCGCAGCGTGTCGCTGCAGCCCACGGCATCGGGTGCGTGGCAGCTAGACATGGCGCAATTGCTAAGTGCTGTCACCTCTAAAACCAAGATGCTGATATTGAATGCGCCCAACAACCCGACAGGCTGGACACTATCGAAAGCTGAGCAGCAAACCATTTTGCAGCATTGCCGTAGCACGGGCACCTGGATTTTGGCCGACGAAGTGTACGAGCGGCTGTACTATGCTGGCGACACAGTCAATGGCTGCGCACCCAGCTTTTTAGACATCAGCACGCCTGATGACAAGCTTATCGTCGTAGGCTCGATGAGCAAAAGCTTTTTAATGACCGGCTGGCGCACCGGCTGGCTTATCATGCCGCCCGCAATGGTGCTGCACATGGGCAAGCTGATCGAGTTCAACACCTCATGCTCACCCGTGTTTGTGCAGCGCGCTTGCGTAGCCGCGTTTGCGCGCAGCGACGAGGTAACGCCTGGCGTGGTGGCACATTTAAAGATATGTCGCGACACGCTGGTGCCATTGCTGCAAGCCACGCCGCGTGTGCAGGTGCAGGCCGCGCCTGGCGGTATGTATGCTTTTTTTAAGCTAGATGGGTTTGATGATTCTTTGGACGTGGCCAAGCGGCTGGTTTCCGAGGCTGGTTTAGGTTTGGCACCGGGCAACGCGTTTGCACCCGAGGCACAGGGCTGGCTGCGCTGGTGTTTTGCGTCTAAGGATGTGGGGCGGTTGGAGCAGGGGGTGCAGCGGTTGCGGGGATGGTTAGCGGCTTAGCTTGTGTGCCGCGCGCCTTGGCGTAGTATTTTTCATCGAGATGGACCCGACTCGTCACATTGTTCTTTGCTTAGTTTATGCAGCCCGTGTTTGGGTCAGTCGTTGGGATGGTGGCTACTATTAATTGCATAGCTGCTTGAGCAGGTTCTACGGGCTAGAACGGCTAAAACACTCTAAAAAAGTAACTACTCAGGTCCCTCGCACGAGTATGTCAAAATACACAGCATGAAAGGCCTACTCAATCTAAGTCAAATGAGCCATGAAGACAAAGATGGGCTT
>JAYSWJ010000028.1:0-41578 GCA_043718065.1 Polaromonas sp. | reverse complement strand
AATCAATTTGATCTGACGCGCCCGGTACGTCAACTGTCTCAACGTTGACCTCTTTGAAATAGCCTAAGCGGTCCACGCGGTCGCGCGAAAGCTTGATTTTGTCACCGTCGTACCAGCTCGATTCAAACTGGCGAAATTCGCGCCGAATGATCTCGTCGCGGGTTCGTACGTTGCCACCAATGTTGATCTTGCGCACATAGGCACGGCGCGAAGGGTCACCTTGAATGACAAAGCTCACACGGTTGTTGACACGGTCAATTTCTGGCTTGGCTTGCACTTGGGCGAATGCGTAGCCAAAGGTGCCGTAATAGTCGCTAAACGCCTTGGTCGTTTGCGCTAACTGCTCGGAGTTATACGGCTCACCTGGCTTGATGGTAATAAGTGTTTTAAATTCATCATCACGGTTAAGGTAGTTGCCCTCTAGCTTGATGCCAGACACGTAGTAGCGCTCGCCCTCTGTGATGTTGATAGTCAACGTGATGTCTTGCTTGTCAGGAGATATGGCGACTTGCGTGGAGTCAATCTTAAATTCCAAATAACCGCGCGTCAGGTAGTAAGAACGCAGTGACTCCAAGTCAGCATTGAGCTTAGTGCGGGCATAACGGTCGCTTTTGGTATACCAGCTGAGCCAGCCGCTGGTATCTTGATCAAACAGCCCCAGTAAGGTGCTTTCGCTAAACACCTTGGCACCCACCACGCGAATTTCTTTAATTTTTGCAACATCGCCTTCAACCACGTTGAAGTTCAAATTTACACGGTTGCGCTCAATAGGGGTCACCGTAGTGACGATCTCTGCACCGTACAAGCTGCGGTTGATGTACTGCCTTTTAAGCTCTTGCTCTGCGCGGTCAGCTAGCGCTTTGTCAAATGGCCTGCCCTCGTTAATGCCCACCTCACGAAGTGATTTAGTCAAAGCCTCTTTGTCAAATTCTTTGGTGCCCGTAAAGCTGACATCAGCCACAGTGGGCCGCTCTTCTACGATAACCACGAGCACGTTGCCTTGTACATCAATACGTACGTCTTTGAACAAGCCTAGCGCAAACAAAGAACGGATTGCGGCTGTTCCCTTGTCGTCGCTATAGGCCTCGCCCACGCGAAAAGGCAGCGACGCGAATACTGTACCGGGCTCAACACGCTGCAGACCCTCAACACGTATGTCACTCACTGTAAATGGCTCAACTGCCCACGCGTTCGCTACAAAGGCCAAAGCGGCTAGCGCGCATGCTGAGCGGCTTGACATGTACTTCATTTGATTTTTCATAGTCCGGTAAATACTTTGACTTGGTGCACGCCTACAGCAAGCACCATTAAAAAAACTGCTTGAACAATCTGCTCATATCGTTAAATAGTGCAACACCCATCATGGCAAAAAGTATGGCCACGCCACCGCGTTGCAGCCTCTCTAGCCACAATTGCGTCACTTCTTTGCCAGTGACTGCTTCCCACAGATAATACATGAGGTGCCCACCGTCCAATACTGGCAGCGGCAACAAGTTCAACACGCCTAAACTGACGCTGATCAAGGCCAAAAATAAAAGGTATTGCACCAGCCCTAAGCTGGCTGATTTGCCTGCCACGTCGGCGATGGTCAACGGGCCACTCAAGTTTTTAAGCGACGCTTCACCGATGACCATTTTGCCCATCATGCGAAGCGTCAACGTTGATATTTCCCAAGTTTTCACCACGCCACGCCACAAACCGTCCAGCGGCCCGTAACGTATGTCAATCATCTCCGGCATAGCGCCTACGTAAGCACCAATTTTGCCTACCCACGCACTGCCCTCTTTGCTGGCAGTGGGCGTGACATCAAGCGACACCATCTTGCCTTGCCTTTGCACTTGCCAAGTTTTTTTAACCGGCGATTCGCCTTGTACGCTGGCACGGATAGCATCGCGCAGTTGCATGCCATCCGAAATAGCGACGCCATCCACACTGATCACTACATCGTCTTTTAGCAAACCTGCTGTAGCAGCTGCACCGCCGGGCACCAGCTCGCCAATAGACGCCTGGGTCCAGGGAGCACCCACACCAATTTTGCGAAACATTTGTGCGTCAGCTTCTTGCACATGCAGGCTGGCCAGCGGCAAAGTGACATCGCGGCCCTCATTGCTGCCTCTGGGCATCAGCGACAAGACAACATCTTTCTTGTCTAATGCGCCTTGTGTGGTCAGCCAGCGCACATCCTCCATCGACTCTACTATTTTCAAGGTATCCCCCACGAAACCTGCGCGCTGCACTTCCTCGCCTCCGCGCAAGCCTGCTTGGTAGGCCAAAGATGAAACTTGCGGACTGGCCAAAATAGCGCGTGGCTCTTGCCCGCCTATCCAGCTGACCACCGCATACAAAAGTACCGCCAAGAGTAAATTGGCCATTGGGCCTGCCACCACGATAGCGGCACGGGACTTTAAGGGCTGGGTATTAAACGCTACATGGCGCAGCTCGGGCGGAACCGGGGCTTCTCGCTCGTCCAGCATTTTGACGTAGCCGCCCAGCGGGAACATGGCCAACACGAACTCTGTATCTTGGCCGGGATGCTGTTTTTTAGGCTTCCAAGTCAATAGTGGTTTGCCAAAACCCACCGAAAATCTAATGACTTTAACCCCACACACCACGGCCACACGGTAGTGCCCGTATTCGTGAATAGCGATCAGCACGGCCAGCGTAAAGATAAAAGAAACTAAGGTCAGCATGGCAATCCTTGCAGTGTCAAAACAAACTTCTGGGCCGCAGCTCGGCTAGTGGCATCAATCGCCAGCAAATCACCTAAGTTTGCAGGTTTGGACGGTAAGACCTTACTTAAAGTTTCCAAATTAACAGCGTGGATATGGTCAAAACGGATTTTTCTGTCTAAAAACGCTTGTACCGCCACTTCGTTGGCCGCATTTAACACTGCGGTGGTACCCTCTAGCGCACGTATGGCATGCCAAGCCAATAATAAACCGGGGAAACGCGACGCGTCAGGCGCCTCAAACGTCATAGCTCCCACACGCCGCCAGTCCAGTGGCTGTGCCCCGCTGGCCATACGCTCGGGGTAGCTAAAACCATACGCTATGGGCACACGCATATCAGCATTACCCAGTTGCGCCACCACCGATGTATCGTGGTACTGCACCATAGAGTGAATGATTGACTGCGGGTGTACCACGACTTCAATTTTTTCTGGCGGCATGTCAAACAAATAATGCGCCTCGATCACTTCCAGCGCTTTGTTCATTAAAGTGGCTGAATCGACTGATATTTTGCGGCCCATATCCCATGTGGGGTGCGCTACAGCCTCTTCGGGTGTAATGGCGCTGAAGGTGCTTATATCGCGGCTGCGAAAGGGGCCGCCAGAGGCCGTCAAAATAATTTTTTCTACCCTGCTGGCCCACGTACTGCGCTGCTCAGGCAGGCTTTGAAAAACCGCAGAATGCTCACTGTCTATGGGCAACAAAGTAGCGCCACCTTGTGCAACAGCTTGCATAAACAAAGCGCCCCCTACCACCAAGGCTTCTTTATTGGCCAATAGCAAACGCTTGCCTGCGCGCGCCGCCGCCAAGCTAGGCGCTAGTCCTGCTGCACCCACAATAGCCGCCATGACGATATCGGTCTGACTTGAAGATGCTACATTTTCAATAGCTGCTTGATCAGTATCTACTTGGGTTTTCAGTGCTTTTTGTTTAATTTTTTGAGCTAATAAACGACCTGCAGCGGCATCCGCCATCACCGCCACCTGGGGCCTAAACTGCGCGCATTGGGCTAGCATGTCGTCTACATTGGTGTTTGCTGTCAGCGCAAACACCTCGTAGCGATCTGGGTGCCGCGCTACAAAATCAAGCGTATTTTTGCCCACCGAACCTGTGGAGCCTAGTACGGTAACGCGTTGTTTGGTCATCAAGGGTGACGTGCTAGCAGGCTTAGGCCACGATGGACCACAGCATCATGGCCAATGGCAGCGTGGGTAGCAAGGCGTCTACTCGGTCTAGCACACCGCCATGGCCGGGCAACAGCTGGCTAGAATCTTTAGCGCCTGCGCTGCGTTTGACCAGCGACTCCACCAAGTCGCCCACTACACTCATGGCGCACAAAAATAGCAGCGCCAGTGCCAACAACCACAGGCTGTGCTGCGCTAAGCGGGTGTACAGGCTAGGTACCACAATGGCCCAAGATTTGTCTACCATTATCCAGACCGCAGCCACTAGCAGAACGCCCGCCATACCGCCCCAAACGCCCTCCCAGCTTTTGCCGGGGCTGATGTTGATGGCCAGCTTGCGCCGTCCGAAAGCGCGGCCCGCAAAATAAGCAAACACGTCCGCTCCCCACACCAGTACCAAGATCGACAGCAGCAAATTAATGCCAATCACGCGCGCCTGCGCCACGGCCAGCCACGCCAGCGTTAACGCCAGCACGCCGCCTACTATGCGCATCCAGCGGTGCATGCGCGGCCAGCCAGCCACGCCGCGCTGCAGCAATAGTGCGCCCAGCAGTACCCATACGCAGCCCGCCAGTATCCACAAGGTGGGTGTGCTGCGGTATGGCAAACCTAGCCGCCAAGCCACCGCACATAGCGCAGCGCAATCCAGGGCTATCCACCATGAGGCTTTTTTGCTGTAGCCGTTGAGCTGGCCCCATTCCCACGCGGCCAATACCATTAGTACCAGCGCCACCAGCATCAGCCATTCTGGTTGCGTTGCAAACATCGCAGGCAACAAAATAGCCAGTAACACCAGTGCGGTGATGATGCGTTGTTTAAGCATAGCTGGAGGTTTGTTTAAGCCGCACTGGCGCGAAGCCTAGGTTGCACGGCCGCTTGGCCGTTTTGCGCTGCGGGCCCTGCGCCCAACTGCTCGGTAGTTTTGCCAAAACGTCTTTCTCTGCTGGCGTAATCGGCCAGTGCAATATCTAGCGCGGCCTCGTCAAAATCGGGCCACAAGGCGTCGGTAAAGTGCAGTTCGCTGTACGCACTTTGCCACAGCAAAAAGTTGCTGATGCGGTATTCACCGCCAGTGCGAATCACCAAATCAGGGTCGGGCACATGGGCCAAGGCCATCGCTTGGCTAAGATTATCTTCGGTGATGGGCAGCCCATCTGCTACCAATTTACTAGCTGCTTGAGCAATATCCCAGCGGCCTCCGTAGTTAAAGCATACATTCAGCAAGATGCGCGTGTTGGCCTGCGTATCGACCTCGGCTTGGGCAAAACCGCTACGCACTTTGTCTGACATGCGGCTGCGGTCACCTACAAAGCAAATACGTACACCAGAGTCTTTTAGCGGTTGTACCTCGCGCGCCAGCGCACCGGCTAGCAAATCCATCAGTCCCGAGACTTCTTCGTTAGGCCGGTTCCAGTTTTCGGACGAAAACGCAAACACCGTCAACACCTTGACGCCAAGGTCTGCACACACGCGCACGCAGCGGCGCAAAGATTCAACGCCTTGACGGTGGCCCGCCACGCGCGGCAAAAAGCGCTTGTTGGCCCAACGGCCGTTGCCATCCATCACGACAGCGATATGGTGTGGAATTTGCACAGTAGGCACGCTAGCGGCAGAGGTAAAAGTACGAAAGATGTTCAAACCGACAAAATCTCTTTTTCTTTGTCAGCGACTAAGCGGTCAACCTCGCCAATAAATTTATCGGTGACTTTTTGTGTATCGGCTTCAGAGCGCTTTTGATCGTCTTCGGAAGCGACTTTGTCTTTGACTAGTTTTTTGACGCTCTCGTTGGCGTCGCGGCGCAAATTGCGAATGGCTATTTTGCTGCTCTCGCCTTCATTGCGCACCAGCTTGGTCATCTCTTTGCGGCGCTCCTCGCTCATAGAGGGCATCGGTACACGAATCAAATCGCCCATCGAAGCGGGGTTGACACCCAGGTCGCTGTCGCGGATGGCTTTCTCGATTTTCGGGCCCATGCCTTTTTCCCACACCTGCACACTGATCGTGCGCGAATCTAGTAGGCTGACGCTACCCACCTGCGACAGCGGCACCATCGAGCCGTAGTATTCCACCATAATGCTGTCCAAAATAGCGGGATTTGCACGGCCTGTGCGGATTTTTCCTAGGTTGTGCTTGAGCGACTCGATAGACTGGGCCATCTTGCCTTCAGTACTGGTTTTAAGGTTTGCGATACTCATAATTTATCTCCTATCTCTGTAGCTAGCTTATGCTTTTTTATAACTGGCGCATTCAAAAGGTTTTTTTAACGCGTTACACATGCACCAAGGTGCCTTCATCTTCGCCCATAACGACACGTTTGAGTGCGCCATTTTTAAAAATACTGAATACCCGGATTGGTAACTTTTGATCGCGGCACAGTGCAAACGCTGCCGCGTCCATGACCCCCAGATTTTGCTGCATGGCTTGGTCAAACGTGAGACTGCTGTAACGTGTAGCGGTAGGGTCCAGCTTAGGGTCGGCGCTGTAGACGCCATCCACCTTGGTGGCTTTGAGCACGATTTCAGCGCCAATCTCTGCACCCCGCAGTGCTGCTGCTGTGTCAGTGGTAAAAAACGGATTACCTGTACCCGCTGCAAAAATTACTACTTTGCCTTCTTCCAAATACTGCAGCGCTTTGGGGCGAATGTAGGGCTCGACCACTTGTTCAATATTGATGGCCGACATCACGCGCGCGGTCAGGCCTGCATGGTTCATGGTGTCGCCCAAGGCCAATGCATTCATCACCGTGGCCAGCATGCCCATGTAGTCGGCGGTAGCTCGGTCCATACCGACTGAGCCGCCTGCCACGCCGCGAAAAATATTACCGCCGCCGATGACGACTGCTACCTGCACACCCAGCTCAGTCACTTCTTTAATTTCTTGCACCATGCGCATGATGGTGGCGCGGTTGATGCCAAAGGCGTCATCGCCCATCAATGCTTCGCCAGAGAGTTTTAATAAAATTCGTTTATGCGCTGGCATGGGTTGGGCTCTCTTAGGCTGTTATTCAATAGCTGTAATTATCAGCGATGTTGGGGCTGTTTTCGGGTGTAAAAAAAGCGGCAAATTTGCATTTGCCGCTTTTTAGGACAGAGCCTGTCGATTTAGTGTGCTGCAGCTCAGTTACGAGCTGTCATGTGCATCCAAATTATGCTGATTTAGCAGCAGCTATTTGGGCGGCTACTTCAGCGGCAAAGTCGTCTACCTTTTTCTCAATACCCTCGCCTACCACGTACAGGGTAAAGCCCGTGACAGTAGTGTTGGCGGCCTTGAGCATTTGCTCAACGGTTTGCTTGTCGTTCTTGACGAAAGTTTGGTTCAGCAAAGCCACTTCTTTGAGGTATTTTTGTACCGAGCCTTCTATACGCTTGGTGACGATTTCTGCGGGCTGGGTAGGCTTACCTGCAGCGGTGGCCACCGCTGCATCTTCAGCAGCCTTAGCAGCCGCTACGCTGCGCTCGCGCGCGATCAGCTCGGAGGGTACTTCGGCGCTGGTCAGCGACACGGGCTTCATGGCAGCAATGTGCATGGCGGTGTCTTTGGCAGCGGTCATGTCGCCAGTGTGCTCTACCACCACGCCGATGCGGGTGCCGTGCAAATAGGTGGCCACAGTGCCTTCAAAACGCTTGAAGCGGCGGAACGACATGTTCTCGCCAATCTTGCCAATCAAACCCTTGCGCACATCTTCTAGCGTGGGGCCAAAGCCGTCAGCGCTGTAGGCCAATGCACCCAAAGCTTCTACGCTGGCGGGGTTGTGGGCGGCAACCAGCTGGGCTGCGGCGTTACACAAGGCTAAGAAGCTGTCGTTTTTGGTGACAAAGTCGGTTTCGCAGTTGACTTCGATCAATGCCGTAGCATTGCCTTGCGCGCCGGTAGCGACAACACCCTCTGCAGTCACGCGGGCGCTGGCTTTGCCAGCTTTGTTGCCCAGCTTGACGCGCAAAATTTCTTCAGCTTTCACCATGTCGCCAGCGGCTTCGGTGAGGGCTTTTTTGCATTCCATCATGGGCGCGTCGGTCTTGCCACGCAGTTCGGCGACCATGCTTGCGGTAATTGTTGTCATCGTAAGTCCTTTGATATTAAAAGAAAGGGGCTATCAGAGCCCCTTTTAGGGCGTGCTGGGCACATCCCTTTTTGTGGTGCGCTAGGTGCACCATTAATTTTTTTCGCCTTTTAGGCGATCTCAAAATTTAAGCTGCAGCGCCTTCGGCGACTTCTACAAACTCGTCTTTGCCAGCCACTGCCTTGACCACTTCGGTCACAGCGTTAGCGCGGCCTTCGAGGATAGCGTCTGCTACGCCACGGGCGTACAAAATCACAGCTTTGGACGAATCGTCGTTGCCTGGAATGATGTAGTCGATGCCTTCTGGTGAGTGGTTGGAGTCGACAATGCCGATGACTGGGATGCCCAATTTGCGTGCTTCTTGCACCGCAATCTTGTGGTAACCCACGTCGATGATAAACAACGCGTCAGGCAGCGCTGGCATGTCTTGAATGCCACCGATGTCTTTTTCCAGCTTTTCCATTTCGCGGGCAAACATCAATTGCTCTTTTTTGCTCATCGCGTCCAGGCCAGCTTCTTGCAGTACTTTCATTTCTTTCAAACGCTTGAGAGAAATTTTCACCGTTTTGAAGTTGGTCAACATGCCGCCTAACCAACGCTGGTTAACGAAAGGCACGCCTGCGCGGTTAGCTTCTTCGACGATGGTGTCGCGGGCAGTACGCTTGGTGCCGACCATCAAAATAGTGCCGCGGTTAGCAGACAACTGGCGCACAAACTTGAGTGCGGTCTCGAACATCGGCTGCGATTTTTCGAGGTTGATAATGTGGATTTTGTTGCGATGACCGAAGATGTACGGTGCCATCTTGGGGTTCCAGAAACGGGTTTGGTGACCAAAGTGCACACCCGCATCCAACATCTCGCGCATAGAAACTGCCATAATTTTTAACTCCAAAGGTTAGGTCTAAAATTCAGCTCGTTTTGCGGGCAATGGGAGCTAAAACTGCGTTTTAACTTGATAATCACTGCACACAACACCTTAAATGAGCTGTTTTGCGTATTACTTTGCTGCACACTGAACACCTTAAAAAAGGGATTGCAGCTATTTAGCAAAGCCACTGATTGTAGCATTTCATGTCATCTCCTACCGCCCCCACCACCGCTCTGCCCCTACCTTTGCCTGTGCCGACAAGCCAGCGCGCAGACTTGCACAGCACACGCCAGCAGATGACCCAGGGCCGCACGACGGCCACGCGCGAGATGGAGCTGTCGTTGCAATCGGCCCAAAGCAGCGCTAACCAGCACACGTTTTTGCGCTTGTACGCCAGCGAGGCGCGCGCTAGCGCAGCGGCGTTTGAGTCAACGCAAGCTGCTACGGCAGGCTTTAACCAACCCCACCAAGTACTAGCTGGGCTGGCAGTGTCGGTTAAAGACCTGTTTGACGTGGCGGGGCAAATTACCAGCGCAGGATCGCGCGTGTTGGCCCACGCAGCGCCAGCAGCGACAGATTGCCCTGCTGTAGCGCGCCTTAAAGCAGCGGGCGCGGCGCTGCTGGGCCGCACCAATATGGTGGAATTTGCCTTCTCGGGCGTGGGCACCAACCCGCACTACGGCACGCCGGTGAACCCTTGCGACACCCAAGTAGCGCGCATTCCGGGCGGCTCGTCTAGCGGAGCGGCGGTGTCGGTGGCTACCGGGGCGGCGTTTATTGGGCTGGGGTCGGACACGGGCGGGTCGGTGCGCATTCCGGCGGCTTTGTGCGGTGTGGTGGGGTTTAAGCCCACTGCACGCACAGTGCCCACGGCGGGTGCGGTGCCGCCGTCTACTACGCTAGACACCGTGGGCGCGCTAACGCGGTCGGTGCGCGACGCTGTGACGGCGCACGAGGTGTTGTCGGGCAGCCGCGTGCCAGCTAAAGGCATCGACGTGCGCGGCATCAAGCTGGCTGTGGTCCGCACGGTGATGCTGGGCAGCTTAGACGCCGCCGTGGCGCGCGCCTTCGAGCGTAGTGTGCAGATATTGCGCGCTACAGGGGCGCAGATTGACGAGATTGACCTGCACGAGATCAGCGATCTGGGCGCTGTGCAGGCGCGCGGCGGGTTTTCGGGGGCCGAGGCGCAGGCTTGGCAGCGCGCCCGCGGCCTGTGGCCTGCCCAGCGCGCAGCGTATGACCCGCGCGTGGCGCAGCGCCTGGCCCTAGCCGACAGCATGAGCGCGGCAGACTACGTTAGCCTGCAACTGGCGCGCCAGCAGTGGATACACCGCATGGACAGCGCCCTGGCCCCGTATGCTGCAGTGCTGTCGCCCACCGTGCCTATTGTGGCCGCGCCGATAGCCAGCCTGGCACCTACACAGAGCGCGGACACAGCACAAGCCAGCAAGCTTGATACTGCGCAAAACGCGGGCACAGGGACTGCGCAAGCCACGGGCTTGGGGACTGCGCAAGCCACGGCTTTGGGAGCCGCGCAAAACGCTGCGCGCGACGCCGAGTTTTGGCGCGTTAACAACCTGCTGCTACGCAACACCAGCGTGGTGAACATGCTGGACGGCTGCGCTATCAGTCTGCCCTGCCACACCCCGGGTGAGCTGCCGGTGGGCTTGATGCTGTGGCACGGTGCCATGCACGACCACGCTGTGCTGCAACTGGCGCTGTGGGCTGAGGCATGCCTTGACCAAGTAAGACTCTAATTACTATAAATTTAATAGCTGCTTGAGCAGGTTCTACGGCCTAAAAGCCCTATTTCAATCATAAAACTAACATGAAAATAGCCGTTATTGGCGCTGGCATTATCGGCGTGACCACTGCGTATGAACTGGCCTGCGATGGCCACCAAGTGACCGTTTACGAGCAGCGCAGCGCCGCCGCAGAGGCTGGCAGCTTTGCCAACGCGGGCGTGCTGGCGCCCGGCTATGTTACGCCGTGGGCAGCGCCCGGCATGCCGTGGAAGATAGCCAAACAGCTGCTAGCACCCCATGCGGCAGTGCGCGTAGGCCTGCCGCTGTCAGTTGCCGACATGGCATGGATGTGGCGGTTTTGGCACGCTTGCCAGCCGGGCACCTATATTGCCCACCGCGCCGCACTGCAAAAGCTGGCCTTCTACAGCCTAGAACGCCTGCAAGCCATCACCGAGGAGCACCAGCTTGACTACGACCGTGCCGCCGGCTACATGGTGCTGCTGCGCAGCGACAAAGACCACGCGCTGGTGCAACCCAGCCTGCAAGTGCTGCGCGACGTGGGCGTGCCGTTCGCCGAAATAGACGAGGCCACAGCCCGCACCATAGAGCCTGCGCTGAACCCCGACACGCATTTTCAGGGCGCTGTGCACCTGCCCCACGACGGCGTAGGCAACTGCCGCCAGTTTGCGCTGATGCTGAAGGATGTGGCCCGGTCCATGGGCGTAGATTTTCAGTTTAACACCACGGTAACCCAAGTAAATCCTGCTCAAGCAGCTACGCTTTTTATAGTAAAGAATAATCAACTGGCAGCAAGGCAACCACCACAGCCCGTGCACCACGACGCCATTGTGCTGTGCACCGGTACCGCCAGCACGCAGCTGTGCCAGCCGCTTGGCATCAAACTACCTATGGCCGCGGTCTACGGCTACTCGGTCAGCGCCCATGTGCGCGAGCCGCTAGACGCCCCACGCGGCGCGCTGATGGACGAACACTACAAAGTAGCCATCAGCCGCCTGGGCAACCGCGTGCGCGTGGCAGGCAGCGCCGAGCTAGGTGGCCGGCCCGACGCCAAAAGCGCCAGCGCCCTGCGCACCCTGTACAAAGTGCTGCAAGACTGGTTCCCCGGCGCAGCGGTGCTGGGCCACGGCGTGCAAGAGTGGAAAGGCTCGCGCCCTATGCTAGCTGACCGCCCGCCCATGGTAGGTGCCAGCGGCATCCCCGGCCTGTGGCTCAATACTGGGCACGGTTCCAGCGGCTGGGCGCTCAGCTGCGGTAGCGCCAGGATGCTGGCCGACGCTGTGAAGGGTGAGCGTGGGGCGATTGACGCCAGCCCCTACACCCCTTAATTTATCGCATTGACCACCGCCGCTTGGTCGAAAGCCAGCCTAGCCTGCTCTACCTGCGGCAGGTAGTCTTGCGTCCACACATGCAGCGCTCTGAAGGGTTCGTCCAGCGTGTGGCCCAGCGGAGTGATGCGGTATTCCACCGCCAGCGGCGACACTGGTATCACGCGCCGGGCCACAATACCATTACGCTCCAAGCGGCGCAGGCTTTGGGTCAGCGCTTTTTGGGTGATGCCTTCTAAGCTGCGTTTGATCGTGTTAAAGCGCAGCGGCCCGCCTTTCAGGGCAGCAATGATCAACACCGACCATTTATCGGCAATTTGGTCTAGCAACAAGCGGCAGGGGCAGTCTGCCGCGCTAATGACCTGCAGCTGTGCTGGGCTATCGCTTACAACACTATCCGCCGCCAGGTGGTACGCTGATTTGTCTAGTTTGGCCATGAAGGTATCTTACGGCCTACTTGGTCTCCTTACAGTATCTAATGGCATCTAGGTATGAAATGTATACTTAGAAAAACTTGCTTTTAACCCGTTTCAAACTCGTTTAAAAGTTATTTCAACCGGAGCCCTTTTCCCCATGTCAAATTCCGTACCACATCCCAAGCTAAATTCTGCTGCTGAGGTCCTATTTCAGCCCTTCAACATCAAATCGCTAGCCTTGAAAAACCGCATCGTCATGGCTCCCATGACGCGCTCGTTCTCCCCCCAAGGTGTGCCGGGCGACAACGTAGCGGCCTACTACCAACGCCGCGCCCAAGCCGAGGTGGGCCTCATCATCTCCGAGGGCACCACCATCAACCGCCCCGCCGCCACCAGCGACCCTGCTGTGCCCGCCTTTCACGGCGAGGCATCTTTGGCCGGCTGGAAGCGCGTAATCGACGCTGTGCATGCCGCAGGCGGCAAAATGGCACCGCAGATTTGGCACGTCGGCGCAGTGCCCAGCCCCGGAACCGATTGGGTGCCGCCCGGCCCGGTAGAAAGCCCATCCGGCTTGCTAGCACCCGGCAAGCCGCGTGGCCAAGCCATGAGCCTAGAGGACATTGCCGACACCATTGCAGCCTTCGCGCGCGCCGCGCTAGAGTCCAAGCGGCTAGGCTTTGACGTAGTAGAAATTCACGGTGCGCACGGCTATTTGATTGACGAGTTTTTCTGGGCTGGCACCAACACCCGCACCGACCGGTTTGGCGGCGCTACGCTGAAAGAGCGCTCACGCTTTGCTGCAGAGGTGGTGAAGGCCGTGCGCCAAGCCGTGGGGCCAGACTACCCCATTATTCTGCGGGTAAGCCAGTGGAAGCAGCAAGACTACAGCGTTAAACTGGCCGACACACCTGCGGCCATGACAGACTGGTTGGTGCCGTTGGTGGAGGCGGGCGCAGACCTACTGCATTGCTCGCAGCGGCGCTTTTGGGAGCCAGAGTTTCCCACCGTCGATGGCGATGAAGGTTTGAACTTTGCAGGCTGGGCCAAAAAGCTTACCGGTGCAGCCACTATCAGCGTAGGTTCCGTCGGCTTGTCGGGCGATATGACGGGGTCTTTTGCAGGCAAAAGCTCGCAGCCCGCCAGCTTGGTACGGCTGTTTCACCGCATGGAACGCAATGAGTTTGACCTGATTGCCGTGGGCCGCGCTATCTTGAACGACCCGCAGTGGGTGACAAAAATTCGCACCGGGGACACGCAGGGTTTGCGTGACTTTAGCGCTGCAGATTTTGGCCAGTTGGTTTAGATTTAAGACAGCAGTCAGCCATACCGTAGAAGCCTGTTGAAGCTACTTTCAACAGGCTTTTTTTACAGGTTTTAGGCTGATAGCCCAAGTAAATCCTGCTCAAGCAGCTATTATTTTAATAGTATTGATTTAACTAGATACCACCCGACGCTTGAACGCCTTGGCACTTTAATTAATTAGCACTTTAATTAATTAGCACTACAACGAATGGGCTAAATTAATCCCCTAACGCCGCAGCTCGCCAGCAATGCTGGCTAAATCGCCAGACTTGGACTTCATCAACACCATCAGCCGGTCGGCTTCTTCTTGCACAGCCTCTGTGTTGGGGCCCAGCATTTCGCGCTCTAGCCGGTTAATAACACCAGGTAGGCTGGGCAGTTCGTCGGCTTCTTGGCCAGCATGTGGCTTGGTAGTGGGGTTGCTCAAACCTTCTTGCAACTGCGACGCCTCGGCTTGTGCCATGGCACCGCCTACCCAGGTGATGCGCTTGCCTTCTTCCATTTTGCGCAGGGCACGGATAGCTCGGCGCTCTAAATCGGGCAACACAATGCCAAATATCGGCATCCACGCCACGGCAATGCGGGCGGTTTGCGCCAGCGGCGCACCGTGGCTGGCCAGCGAGATCATGCGGGTGAGTATTTTTTGCGACAAACGATTGGCAAGATTCGCGTCGCGCGGCATCAGCACCATCACGGCAAATGCGTTAGGCGCTACGCGACCTACCGTGTCTACTACTGAAATGCTCGACGATATAGCCGCTGCCATTTGCACCATGCCGCCTTCAAAACCTTCTTGGCCGTAGTGCTCTTTCAGTTTGTCGGGGTTGCTCACCCGAATGTAGAAAAACGCTGCGTACGTTTGCTCTGATTTCATGCGCTGCACATTGCGGTCTAGCACTTGTTCAAAGCCTTTGCGGCTGAGCAAGCCAGTTAGCACGTCGCGGCTAGGTGATGACCGGGCGCGCGACATCACCGTGCGGCCCTGGCGGTACCGGCGCACCAGTACCTGCAAAAACAGCATGGCGGCCATCACAGTAGCCAGGCCAGGCAGAGTAAAGGTACTTTCACTGGGCGCCAGCCCCATGTAGAAGATAACTGGCAAAACAATTGACACGGCGTACAGCAGCACCGGCGGTATGCAGGCCAGTGCATGCGGATGCTGCCGCACCACAGCCTGCACCAATATAACCAGCGCTAGAGCCACGCTGGCCAATGCAATCAACGGCACTAGCAGCACATTGTCGCTGCGAACGGCATTAGATTTGAGCATCACGGCAGCCAAAACACCCATCACGCCCCACAGCACGGCAAACAGCCACCAGCGTGGTGCCTGCAAGCGCTGAGACAATGCCACGGCAGTAACCCATGGAAACAACGCACACCAAGCCACTGCAGTGACGTATTTAGCTTCGTCGTTAAAGGTAGCGCTGTCGGTGAACAAATAGACACCTGCCATACCGCTGTTAGCAGCGATCATGGCTACCAAAAGCGATGCCATGGCGGTAATGCACAAAAATCCTAATCGCCCAAAACTTACCGCCGAAGCAACACCCACCACCGCCATCAGCAAATTCAAACCTACCAGCAGACCAATGCGCAAGCTGGTCAGCATACGGTTATCGCGAAAGACGCTGGTACTTTGTAGCAAGATAGGGGCATCCAAGATACCCAGGTGGTCTATCTCGGCAACGACGTTCAAATTGCCTGGGCGCAGCGGTATATCAAAGGTGGGCTGGCGATCACTGTATGTCCAGGACGCCATCGGCACTGTGTCGCCTGCAGATGCTGTAGTCCAAGGCTCTTGCCCGTAGCGGTAAGACAAGTGCACAGCATCTAGCCGCGGCATCTTAAAGCTCATGTTCATGCTGGGGCCAAAGCTAGTGATGTTGATGTTCATCCGTGACACCAAGCGCTGGCCACGCTGCAGAGTCATTAGGTCTTGAACTGAAGATGTTTTAAATTCAGCATCTGGGTGGTTCCAAAGCTGCTCTGGGTCAGACGCCTTGGCATGCGGCAAACCGTTGACTCCTATCACAGTAGACTGCCACAGCTTGCGCACATCTACACTAACGTGCGCGGCACTTTGCGACAGCTGGGCGATCTCTGGCGTGTTCAGTGGCGGTGGCACAGCACCCGCGTTGGAGTGCAATGCCAGGGCCAAGCATGCTACAGCCAGCCTGCAGCCGCGCGCGATCCCTACCCTGTGCATTTGGCGCGCAACAGTGACTAACCCGTTAAACAAACCTATCTGCATATCCGCACTAAAGCCCTGTAAATTTTTGCAGCGTAGCTACCTGGTTGGTGGCTTAATTCGGATTTACTTTATTTACATTTGGATTTAACCAATAAGTAAACATTAACTACATTCTAGTGCGCCAACTACTTATTTACTATAGTCATTTTGGATGATGGCAAAGTGTGCTAAACATCACACTATTTACGATTGAGCTTGGTGAGAAAGCGCCGCTCCCAATGCATAAATGTATACCTGTTGCACTTAAACGACTTAACGTGCTGGGTGTTGAAGGCGGCCTAAAAGCCTACTTTGCCTAAAAATAGCACTAAAAGAGTGCAATTATCGCAACACCTGCAACACATCGGAGCGGTATTCACGGATGTACAAGATCAGCACCACCATGGCGGCAACAACCGCAAATGCTACAGGCGAGAAGAACCATGCAATCACCGCAAACGCAAAAACCAAACCAACGCGACCCAGTCGCCTCACGCAAGGAGAGTAAAAACTTGCATGGCGTGAATATGCGCTATGTGTTGTGCACAAAGTCTGCGCTATGCAATGCTATGGATTAAATAGCTGGTTGAGCAGGATTTACTTGGGTTAGAGGGCTATTTCTTTATTAAAAATGCCGTTTGAAGTGGTTTGAGTGGTGTTTTTGTGCTTTGCTTTGCTTTGCTTTGCTTTAGCTGATTGCTGATTGCTGATTGCTGATTGCTGATTGCTGGTTCGTTGTTCTGGCACGCGCCCGGCTGCGGCGTAGGCCTCTGACAACCAATAAAAGGCCGCTAGATACGTTGGGCATGGGCATACCGTGCGGTGCGGTGTGACCGCGCGGTGCCCAGCTCGAATCCAGCTCTCTGCTGCCCACGCGAACCCTAGCGACCTAATCACCGACGCACACACTAGCCAAACAATTTCACCGCCCGCTGCGCAATAGGCACACCCTGTTCCTGCACAAAATGCCCCGCCTCGGGCAACAGCAGCGGCTCAGGACAACCGTGTATAGTTTTCTGCAAACTGCGCATCACCGCCTCGCCCAACACAGGGTCACGCTGGCCAATCGCCATCAAAGTTTGGCCCGTCCACTGGGTTTGCCAAAATGCTAACGCAGCGCGGCTAACAGCTGCGCCTTCTGCGTCTGCAAACTCAGGCACCATGGGCGGGAAGGCACGTGTGGCGGCACGGTGACCAGTGTCTGGGTACGGGGCCATGTAGGCGGCGCATTCGGCAGCGGTCATGGCAGGGTCGCCGCGTGCAAACAGGCGGGCAATGTCAAAGTCGGGTTTGGCTTTGCACATCGCGCGCCAAGCTTTAAAGCCCTCGGGCAGGGGCACTGTGCCCATAGCTAGTGCCGTGTTCATCACCACTAGGCCTTTGTAGCGGTGTGGTGCGACCATCGGCAAGGTCAGGCCCAAGATGCCGCCCCAGTCTTGCACCACCAAAACAATGTTGTGCAGGTCAAGCCGCTCAATCAAATCGAGCAAGCACTGGCGGTGCCATGTGAATGTGTGAAAGCTGTCTTTTTTGGGTTTATCAGACTTGCCAAAACCCACCATATCGGGCGCCACCACGCGCGCGCCTGAGGCGCTGAAGATAGGGATCATCTTGCGGTACAGGTAGCTCCAGGCGGGGTTGCCGTGCAGGCACAGATAGGTGGGCTGTTGGGTACTAGGCGTGTGACTAATACTAAAAGTGCTGATTGAGGCAGCGCTGGTCACAACATCCAGATAATGCATGCGCAGCCCTTGCAGGCTGGGCAAATCGCTAATGTAGTGCGCAGGCCAGCCGTAGCCTGGCAGATTGGCAAAGACAGCATCAGGCGTACGCAGTGCATCGTCGCGCAAGGGGTGGTTTTGCAGCTGCTGCGTGCGCTGGGTACTGCGTTTTTGGCTGAAAAAATCTTTCAGTAATTGGCTGCTGGCCGCTGCAACATCTACGACGCCGTTGGTCGCATCATCAGCTAACAAACCGCCCAGCTGCGCCGCAGACTGCGCTTGGGTGTGGTGGTTTAGCGCAATATTGGCAAACAGATTTACCACCGATCCCGCAGCACCCGTTTTAGCATCGGCCACCGCGTACACCACGCGTTTAATGCGCGCATGCAGCATGGCGCCCGCGCACATAGCGCAAGGCTCCAGCGTCACGTACAGCTCACAGTCGTCTAGGCGGTAGTTGCCCAGTGCCGCAGCCGCCGCGCGCAGAGCCACCATTTCGGCGTGGGCTGTAGGGTCGTGGCTGCCAATCGGTGCATTGCGACCTATTGCGATGACTTGGCCGTCTCTTACCACCACTGCGCCCACAGGCACCTCGCCTGCTTGCGCGGCGGCGTGGGCCTCTTGCAATGCCAGCGCCATAAACTGTGAGGCTAAGGTGGGGTCGGTCATGCTAGGTGTTAGGCAGCCGCAGCGACAAGCCGCTGCGTATACGGATGCTGCGGCGCGTCTAGTACGGCGTGCACGCTGCCCTGCTCTACTATGTCGCCGTCTTTCATCACCATTACCTCATGCGCCATGGCGCGGATGACATCTACGTCGTGGGTGATCAGCAGGTAGCTTAAGCCGCGCTCTTTTTGCAGCCGTTGCAGTAGCGAGAGCACTTGTTTTTGAATCGTCACATCCAGCGCGCTGGTGGGCTCGTCTAGCACCAAGGTTTGCGGCTGCACGATCAGGGCGCGCGCTATGGCAATGCGCTGGCGCTGCCCGCCCGAGAACTCATGCGGGTAACGCTGCAGCAAGCCGGGAAACTGCGTTTGGGTTAATCCCACTTCTTGCAAGGTTTGCAAAACCCGCTCTTGGCGCTGCGCCTCAAACAGCTCTGGCGCGTGGATGCGCAAACCCTCGCCAACAATTTCTTCCACCGTCATGCGTGGTGACAGCGACGAGAACGGGTCTTGAAAAACCACTTGAATCGTTTTGCGCAGGCCTGATGCAAAGTCTACATCTGCTATATTTTGCATAGCTGCTTGAGCATGATTTACATGGGTTACCGCATCAAAATGCTTATAAAATGCGTCTCCAGAAGCCTTGGTAAGCCCCAGCATGGCCAAGGCCAGCGTAGATTTGCCAGAGCCTGATTCGCCGATCACACCCAAGGTTTGGCCTGCCGCTAAATCAAACGTAGCCTGCTTGACCGCGACAAACTCGCCTTTGCTGAACCAGCCTTTAAACCCCGGCTTGGGAATAGCGTAGCCTACGCGCAAGTGATTGGCGGCTAAGACTACATCATCTCGGATTGCACCCCTACCCGTTGGGACTGAGTCAGTCGAAGTCTTCGCGATCCCTTCGACAAGTTCAGGGCGAATGGAAGCTTCCACCACATCACGCACTGGTTTGCTGGCCAGCAGTTTTTGTGTGTACGCATGCTGCGGGTTGGCAAATACTGCCGCCACTGTGCCGTGCTCCACAATATGGCCGTTTTCCATCACTGCAATGCGGTCGGCAAACTTGCGCACCATGCTCAGGTCGTGGGTGATCAGCAGCACGGCCATGTTGTGACTTTTTTGCAGAGTGCCTAGCAGGTCTAAAATTTGTTGGCGCAGCGTCACGTCCAGCGCAGTGGTCGGCTCATCGGCCAACAGCAGGCGTGGCTTGCAGGCCAGCGCCATGGCTATCATGGCGCGCTGGCGCTGCCCACCTGACAGTTGGTGCGGGTAGCTCAAAGCGCGGCGTTCAGGCTCGGCGATGCCGGTTTCTACCAACAACTCAATCACCCGCGCCCACGCTGCTTTTTTACTCAGCGCTTGTTTGGTTTCTAGCACCTCGGCAATCTGGTCGCCAATGGTGTACAGCGGGTTCAGCGCTGTCATGGGTTCTTGAAAAATCATCGCAATATCATCACCCCGCAGGCCACGCAGTGCGTTCTCTGGCATTTGCAAAGTGTCTTTGCCGTCAAACAGCACTTGCCCGCCGAGCTGCGCGTTTTGCACCAGCCTTAAGATGGCCAGCGCGGTCACAGATTTGCCAGAACCCGACTCGCCTACCAGTGCCAGTTTTTCGCCTGCATTGATAGAAAAGTTAATGCTGTGCAGCACCTCTTTGCCAGCAAAGGAGACGCTGAGATTTTTGACATCCAGCAAAATTCCCAGCTGTGAGGCTACCTCTGTTGGAGCAGAGTTAACCTCCGCTCGGGCTGAGCTTGTCGAAGCCTTCGCAAGCCCTTCGACAAGCTCAGGACGAACGGAAGATGGCTTAGGCTGAATCATTTATCAGCCTTTCGCGGATCCAGCGCATCGCGCAGCGCGTCCCCCATAAAGGTGAGCAGCAGCAGCGTGATGACCAGCACTGCAAAGGTTGATAGCGAAATCCACCATGCGTCGATATTATTTTTGCCCTGCGCCAGCATCTCGCCCAAACTGGGCGTACCCGGCGGCACACCCAGGCCTAAAAAGTCCAGCGACGTTAAAGCCAAAATCGCGCCACTCATGCGAAACGGCAAAAACGTCACCACCGGTGTCATACTATTGGGCAGCACATGGCGCGTAATTACTTGCCAGTGCGACAAGCCCAACGCCCGCGCTGCGCGCACATAGTCCATCTGCCGGTTGCGCAAAAATTCGGCTCGCACGTAGTCAGACAATCCCATCCAACCGAAAGCACTCAGCAAAATCAGCAGCAGCAGCAGGCTAGGCTCAAACACGGCTGCAAAAATAATCAGCAAATACAGCTCGGGCAGCGATCCCCAAATTTCGATAAAACGTTGAAAAGCCAAATCTATCTTGCCCGCAAAATAGCCCTGCAACGCACCCGTGATGATGCCCAGCAAAGTACCAATTAAGGTGAGCGCTAAAGCAAATAACATAGACACCCGAAAGCCATATAACAAGCGCGCCACTACATCGCGGCCATTACCGTCGGTGCCCAGCCAGTTGTCGGCAGAGGGTGGTGCGGGGTTGGGTTGGGTTGAAAAATAATTTAATGTGCTGTGGTGGTAATTGTTCAGCGGAAACAAAGCAAAGTTGCCAGGCTGGGCAAATTTATCGCGCACGAACGGATCAAGATAATCGGTATCGGTTTGAAAGTCGCCGCCAAAAGATGTCTCGGGCACTTGCTGCACAAACGGTGCGTACCACTGGTCTTGGTAACGGGCAATCAAAGGTTTGTCGTTAGACACCAGCTCGGCCACCAAACTCAAAACAAACAAAGCCGACAAAACAATCAAGCTCCAGTAACCCAAGCGGTCACGCTTAAAACGCCGCCATGCGCGCAGGCGGGGAGAATCTGAGGCTGTAGGACTTGCTGCAGGTGTGATCTGCGACTGGGGTGTGGAATGGATGGCGTTCATATCAATCAAACTTGATGCTAGGCGTCAATCAAACTTCACGCGTGGGTCAACCCACACGTACATCAAATCGCTGATCAGCTTGGTAGCTAGCCCCATCAAAGTGAACAAATACAAAGTACCCAGCACCACAGGATAGTCACGGCGGATCACGCTTTCAAAACCTAGCAGGCCTAACCCGTCGAGAGAAAACAAGGTTTCAATCAGCAAAGAGCCTGCAAAAAACGAGCCGATAAACGCTGCAGGGAAACCCGCAATAATCGGCAACATGGCGTTGCGAAAAACATGCTTGTACAGCACTCTCTTCTCATCTAAACCCTTCGCCCTAGCTGTGACCACGTATTGCTTTCTGATTTCTTCTAAAAATGAATTTTTCGTCAGCATGGTGATCACCGCAAAACTACCGATGACGCTTGCAGTAACAGGCATGGCGATATGCCATAAATAGTCGGTAATCTTGGCTGTCCAACTTAAGCTTTCCCAGTTGGCCGACGTCAGCCCGCGCAGTGGAAACCACTGCAACTGCCCGCCAAATATCACCACCAGCGCCACGCCCAGTACAAAGCCCGGTATGGCATAACCAATCAGCACCAGCAGCGTCGTCCACATATCAAAACGGCTACCTGCACGCACTGCCTTGCTAACCCCCAGTGGAATAGAAATAAAGTACGCCAGAAAAAACACCCACAGCCCCAAGCTAATCGACACGGGTAGCTTTTCTTTAATTAGCTGCCAAACGGGTTTGTTCTGGAAGAAGCTGGTACCCAAATCAAATGTTAAATACGACTTGAGCATGATGACAAAACGCTCGGGCGCGGGCTTGTCAAAGCCGTATAAGGCTTTGATCTCGGCCAAGCGTTTTTCGTTAACACCCTTGCCGCCACGATACACCGATTCGCCGCCCGCTCCAGTAGTAGATTTAGATTCGGCCAAATACTGCTCTACTGGCCCACCGGGTACAAACTGAATAACCGCGAAAGTGAGCAGTAGTACCCCAAAAAGTGTTGGGATCATCAGCAATAAGCGTTTGAGGATGTAGCTGAGCATCGTGTTTATTTTGTAGCCGTAGCCGCTGTAGGATTAGCGGCTGCACTGGCTGCCCACCAATTGCCCATCACCCAACCACCCGCCGCGTAGTACTGCGGTGTGATAGTGGGCTTGATAAGTTTGCGCGGGTTATAGGCCACGTTATGCTGCCCGCCGTACCACTGCGGCACCATGATATGGCTGTGCGCAATAACACGCTCTAGCGCGTGGCACGATGCAAAATAATCTGTCTTGGTTTGCGCAGTCACCATGCGGTCAATTAGCGCGTCAACCGCTTTGTTTTGAATGCCGCTGTAGTTACCCGAGTCCTCCACCGTGGCTGCTTTGGAGCCAAACATATCTGCAAATTCTGAGCCCGGGTTGTTGGTGCCCGGAAAGGCCAAGCTGGCCATGTCGTAGTCAAATTTTTGCAGGCGCTGCTGGTACAGCGCAAAGTCTACGGCGCGCAGTTTTAGCTCGATACCCAGCTTGCCCAAGTTACGCTGCCAAGACGCCAGCGTTGCGCCCTTTGACTCTTGGCTGTCTACATATTCAATCACCATGGGCCAGCCTTGTGCATTGCGCAACGCGCCGTCTCTCACTGTCCAGCCAGCATCTTTTAACAATGCTTGGGCGCGGCGCAGGTTATCGCGCAAGTTGTCTTGCCCATCAGCGTTGGGCTGGCGCGCTGCAGGGCCAAACACTGCTGGCGGAATTTGTGCGCGCAAAGGCTCTAGCAGTGCCAACTCTTCGGCACTAGGCGATCCTTTGGCCTCGCATTCAGTATTGCCAAATAGGCCATTAACGGGTTTGTAGGCGCCATAAAACAATTGCCGACTCATCCAGTTAAAGTCGTGCGCCAACCCAATAGCTTGGCGCACGCGAATGTCTTTGAATTGATCGTGCCGGGTATTGAACACATAGCTTTGAAACCCCGTAGGCAAGCTGTGTTTGAACTCACCATTGGCCAAATCGCCACTGTCAAAACGTTTGCCTGTGGCGCGCCGCGCCCAGTCGCCTGCTGAATAAAACTGCATAAAATCAAACTCGCCAGCCTTCAGGCCCTCCAGCCGCGCCACATTGTCTTTGTAGATTTTGATAGTGATGCGGTCAAAATTGCCAGCACCGATATTGACATTGAGCTTCTCGGCCCAATACGATAGGTCACGCACATACGTGATGTCTTTGCCGTACACCACGGGGCCAATTTTGTAGCGGCCACTGCCGATGGGTGTGTCGGTGACTACATTGTCAAAGGTTTTGCCTTTACCCCAGTCGCGGCTGAATATCGGCAAGCCGCCCACTGTCAACGGTAGCTCTCGGTTTTTGCGTTTAAACACAAATCGCACGGTCAGTGGCCCCAGTACCTCGGCGCGGTCTACGTCTTCTAGCAGGCTACGGTAGCCGGGCGACACGTACTTGCCATTCAATATGTCAAAGCTGTGTTTGACGTCGGCGGCTTGCACGGGCTTACCATCGTGAAATTTAGCCTGCGGCCGCAGCTTAAACGTAGCGCTCAGGCCATCAGCAGCCACCTCAACATCTTCGGCCAGCAGGCCGTAGCCACTGCCCAGCTCATCAGCCGAGCCCACCAGCAAGGTGTCAAACAGCATCTCGCTCAAATAAGCAGGTGAGGTACCTTTGATAGTAAAGGGGTTGTACTTGTCAAAGGTCGATACGCGCAAATTGCTGACCGCTACCAGCTCGCCACCCTTGGGCGCAGCGGGGTTAACGTAGGCAAAGTGCGCAAAGCCTGCCGGGTATTTCAAATCACCCCACAGCGCGTAGCCATGCGCGGCCCAGGCCGGCATGGCCAACAAAGCCGCTAAACTAAACGCTACTGATCGCATGCGACAATTGTTGCATTGATTTTGAAAAGAGGCACGTATGGGTTTCCTAGCTGGTAAAAAATTATTAATCACAGGCGTATTGTCTAACCGATCTATTGCGTATGGTATAGCCAAAGCTTGCCACCGTGAAGGTGCGGAGATAGCGCTAAGCTATGTGGGCGAGCGGTTTAAAGACCGCACGGCCGAGTTTGCTGCCGATTTCAATAGCAAGCTATTTTTTGACTGCGACGTAGGTAGCGACGCGCAAATTACCCAACTATTTACCGATTTGTCCGCCGTGTGGCCTAAGTTTGATGGTTTTGTGCACAGCATAGGTTTTGCCCCGCGCGAGGCGATTGCAGGGGACTTTTTAGAAGGCCTGTCGCGCGAGGGCTTTAAGATTGCGCACGACATTAGCGCCTACAGTTTCCCGGCTATGGCCAAGGCGGCACTGCCGTATTTGAACGATAACTCTGCTGCGCTTACTCTCACGTATTTAGGTGCCGACCGTATAGTGCCCAACTACAACACCATGGGCTTGGCCAAAGCCTCGCTCGAAGCGTCGGTGCGCTACCTGGCAGGCTCGCTGGGCGCGCAAGGCCGTGGGCTGCGGGCTAACGGTATCAGTGCTGGACCAATCAAAACTTTGGCTGCCAGCGGCATCAAAGACTTTGGCAAAATATTAAGCGCAGTGGCTGCTGCCTCGCCCATTCGCCGTAACGTGACGGTGGACGATGTGGGCAATGTGGCCGCGTTTTTAATGAGCGATTTAGCGGCTGGTGTGAGCGCGGAGATTACCTATGTGGACGGCGGCTTTAGCCAAGTAGTGGGCGGCATTGCTGAATAAAGTGTTAAAAGTGCGTTCTTAGGATTGCAACTTTTACCCAGCCCAATGCCACGCAATTTACCCCCCGACCACCCTCAACGCGCGCTTCTGTACAGCGAGCTGCACGCCAGACCCGCGGCCAACATAGATCTACCCGCATTTGTGCTGCTGATTGCGGTGCTCAATGAGGGCGTGCCGCGCAGCACAGAGCTGGCCCACTTGCAGGGGCTGCCCGGCCAAGCGCAATTGGGTTTGGCCGATTTGGAATCTAACTTTTTGCGGCTGCAGTTTGACAACTATTCCCTTAAATGGGAGCGCCACAGTGAATTTACCCGCTACTCGCTGGTGCTGCCCCTAGCAGCAGGCACCCATTTGGGCCAAGACCCTGTGCAACTGCGTAGCGCCCTGCACTTGGATGCTGCGTGGTTAAGCGCCATTCCCGGCCAAACCCTAGCCGCCATTGATTTGTGGATGCTAAGCGTGCCGTGGGACGACAAAGCTGGTTTATTTGATGCTGCCAGCCCGTGGATGCGGGCCGAAACTACCGACAACACCAATAGCCAAAGCTCGCCTGTACTGGCTTCGTTACTGGGCCGCGACAGCCACTCTATGGCGCTGTGCGATTTTCAGATGCGCGGCGATGGGTATGAGAGCATGCTGGTGCTGGCCCCCGCTGACTGCAGCCCTTTGCGTGCGGGGCGGGTAGCCCAGCGCTTGCTAGAGATTGAAACCTACCGCTTGATGGCGCTGCGCGGCTTGCCAGAGGCTAAGCAGCTGGCCTCGCAGCTGGCGCAGTGGGAAGACCAGTTAGCCGAGCTGACAGTTGACTTGGTAAACCAGTCGCTGCCCGACGAACCTTTGCTAGGCAATTTGGTAGCGCTGGCTGCAGCGGTTGAAAAAGCCATTACCACCCATGCGTACCGCTTTTCGGCCACATTGGCTTACTACGACATCGTGCGCCAGAGGTTGGCAGAAATACGCGAGCACAGTGTAGCCAGTACCCAAACCCTGGGCGCTTTTTTGCACCGCCGCCTAGACCCCGCGATGGCCACCGTCAGCGTTACCCAACGCCGCCTGGCCGAGCTGTCCGAGCGCATCGCCCGCACCAGCGCGCTACTGCGCACCCGGGTAGACATTGCCACTGAAAAGCAAAATCAGCAGTTGCTAGAAAAGCTGACGCGCGGCCAAGAGCTGCAGTTGCGTTTGCAAGCCACCGTGGAAGGCCTGTCGATTGCGGCGGTGTCTTACTACGCCGTGAGCCTGCTGTTGTACGCTGGCAAGGCGTTAAAGGCGGGCGGCGTGCCCATCGACCCTGAAGTGCTAACCGGTGCTTTGATTCCCTTGGTCATCGCTGCCGTGTGGTACGTCACGCGCCGTATTCACCGTGGTTTGTTGTCGGTTTGATACCGACTAAAGCATTCAACACTATAAATTCAATAGCTGCTTGAGCAGGTTCTACGGCCTGAACGGCCTAAAACTCATATATTTTTAAGCTGCTACCGTCAAATTTTCCACATGATGGCACGCCACCTGCCTGCCTTGCACAAGGCGCAGTTGCGGCTCTTCTGCAGCGCAGCGTGCGTCGGCGTACGGGCAGCGTTTATGGAAAGCGCAGCCAGACGGTGGGTTTAGCGGGCTGGGCAGCTCGCCCACAATAGGAATTTTCTTTTGCCGCCGGTGCGCGTCTATCGACGGAGTGGCCGACAGTAGCGCTTGTGTGTAGGGGTGCAAAGGCTGGGCAAAAAAATATCCGCCTTAGGCCCCGTTTCTACCACGCGGCCTAGGTACATCACCATCACGTCGTGGGCCACATGCTCGACTACCGCCAAGTTGTGCGATACAAATACATAGGCGGTGTTGAATTCGTCTTGCAAGTCCATCAACAAATTAAGCACCTGTGCCTGAATCGACACGTCTAGCGCCGACGTGGGCTCGTCAGCCACCAGCACCTTGGGCTGCAAAATCATGGCGCGGGCGATGGCAATGCGCTGGCGCTGCCCGCCTGAGAACATGTGCGGGTAGCGGCGGCTGTATTCAGGGCGCAGGCCTACGCGCTGCATGATGCTGGCTACCGCATCGCTGCGCTCTGCGGCATTCATGGCGGTGTTTAGCAGCAAAGGCTCGGCCAATTGCGCTGCAATTTTTTGCCGTGGGTTAAGCGATGCGTAGGGGTTTTGAAACACCATTTGCACCTTGCTACGCAGGCGCTGGTGCTGCGCTGTGTCGCTGGGGTTGACTGGTTCGCCGTCCAAAGACAAGCTGCCTTGCGTAGGCGGCTCTACCAGCGTGAGCTGGCGAGCCAGCGTGCTTTTTCCGCAGCCTGATTCGCCCACTACGGCCAGTGTTTTGCCCGCTTGCAGCGTAAAGGACACACCGTTCAAAGCTTTGACCATTACTTTGGGCTTTAAAAAACCCTGCGACACCGCGTAATGGCGCGTTAAGCCGTCGGCTTGCATGACGATGGTGCTCATGCGTTGACCTGCTGGGTTGAGTCTGCAGATTGTGCTGCAAACTGATCTGCAGATTGAGCTGGAGCCAAAGGGTAGAAGCAGCGCACTTGGGCACCACGGTGCTCTGTTAACTGGGGCTGGTGCTGCGTGCACTGGTCTTGCTTGTACAGGCAGCGCGGGGCCAGCAGGCAGCCTGTGGGGCGGTCGTATTGGCCCGGCACCATGCCCGGCAGCGTGTTCAATCGCCTTGCGCCCCGGCTACGCTCTGGCACGGCCTGCAGCAAGGCGTGGGTGTATGGGTGCGCTGGCGCGGTAAACAGCTGGCTGACAGGCCCTTGTTCCACGATTTGGCCTGCGTACATCACCGCTACCCGCTCAGCCACTTCGGCTACCACAGCCAAGTCATGGGTAATCATCACCAAGGCCATGCCTTGGGCTTTTTGCAGGCTGACCAAGAGGTCCATAATTTGCGCTTGAATCGTCACGTCCAGCGCTGTCGTGGGCTCATCGGCGATCAGTAGCTTGGGGTTACAGGCTATGGCAATAGCAATCATGACACGCTGGCTCATGCCGCCAGAAAATTGGTGCGGATAGTTGTCCATGCGGCCTTTGGCACCGGGAATTTCTACCATCTCCAGCAGTTCAATCGCGCGGGCCTTGGCCGCTGCACCGCGCAAGCCGAGGTGCGCTTTAAGCACCTCTATCAACTGGTAGCCCACGGTAAAGCACGGGTTCAGCGATGTCATCGGGTCTTGAAAAATCATGGCCATGTCTTTGCCCAAGATACTGCGACGCTGCGCATCGGTAATGCGCAGCAAGTCTTGCCCATCAAACTGCAGCGCGTCCGCAGTAACACTGCCCTGCCCTGCTAACAGGCCCATCAGCGCCATCATGGTGACCGATTTACCAGAGCCAGATTCGCCCACAATACCTACGATCTCGCCCGCATTTACGCGCAGGCCCAAGCCGTCGACAGCGCGAAAGGCGTGCCCCACCGGGCCGAATTCGACGCTGAGATTGCGCATGTCCAAAAGGCTCATATTGAAAATTCGCTTTGTAATAGCAGGCTGGCCATGCAGGTCACGCTGCGGTCTTCAGCTTAGGGTCTAGCGCATCGCGCAGGCCGTCGCCCATCAGGTTAATAGCCAGCACGAACAACAAAATAGTCAGCCCCGGCAAAGTTACTACCCACCAAGCGCTCTCAATATAGTCACGCGCTGAGGCCAGCATGGTGCCCCATTCGGGCAGCGGAGGCTGCACGCCTAAGCCTAAAAATCCCAAGGCCGAAATTTCTAGAATAGCCGCCGAAAAACTCATCGTGGCATGCACGATCAGCGGGGCCATGCAATTGGGCAGCACCGTGACAAACATCAATCGCACCGTGCCTGCACCTGATAAGCGGGCCGCAGTGACGTAGTCGCGCGCCAGCTCGGTCATGGCTGATGCGCGGGCCAAGCGTACGTAGGCAGGCAGCGACACCAAGGCAATGGCGAACATAGCATTGCGCAGCCCAGGCCCCAAAATGGCGATGATGGCAACCGCTAGCAGCAGTGCAGGCAACGCCATCACAATGTCCATCATGCGCATGATTAAACCGTCCACCACTTTGCCTGAAAAGGCAGCTACCAAGCCCAGCGTGACACCGGGGATCAATGCTAAGACCACCGACATCAGCCCCACCAGCAGCGACAACCGCGCCCCATGAATTAAGCGCGACAAAATATCACGGCCCAGCTCGTCGGTACCTAACAAAAACTCGCGCGTACCGCCTGCCCACACGGGTGGCTGCAAGAAGTGATCGCGGTACTGCTCAATCGGGTCATACGGCGCCACGCAAGGCGCAAATACTGCCAGCAGCGCCACCAGCAGCATAAATACCATGCCGGCTACCGCGCCTTTATTTTTAGAAAACGCCTGCCAAAACTCTGCTAGCGGCGACGGGTAGGTCAACACCGCCTCTGGCTGGGCAGTGCTGGCAGGCACAATGGGATGGGTAGCTGTGGTCATAGTATTTAGCGCTGGTGCCGAATGCGTGGATTGGCTACACCGTACAAAATATCGACCAAAAAGTTGGTCAAAATTACCATCGTAGCCACCAACAGAATGCCGTTTTGCACTACTGGATAATCGCGCCGCCCTATCGCATCTATTAGCCATTTGCCAATGCCAGGCCACGAAAAAATAGTCTCGGTGAGCACAGCGCCGCCCATCAGCGTGCCCACTTGCAAGCCAATCACCGTCAGCACCGGAATCAGCGCATTGCGCAGTGCATGGATAAAAATAACCCGTGCTGGCGACAAGCCCTTGGCGCGCGCAGTGCGCACATAGTCCTCGCGCAGCACCTCTAGCATAGACGAGCGCGTCATGCGGGCAATCACCGCCAGCGGAATGGTGCCCAGCACGATAGAAGGCAAAATAAGGTGTCGCACTGCGTCCCACAGCGCACCTTTGTTAATGTCCGGATCGGCCAGCTCGGCACGCCATGCGTCGATCAACATAAAACCTGTGACTGGCGGAACATCAAACGCTAGGCTTAAACGGCCCGACACTGGTGTCCAACCTAGGCCTACAGAAAACACCAAAATCAGCAGCAAACCCCACCAGAAGATCGGCATCGAATAGCCTGCTAGTGCCACCGTCATCACGCCGTGGTCGGCCAGCGTGCCACGCTTGACAGCTGCAATCACACCAGCCGTCATACCGACGACTAGAGCGAACAACAGCGCCACCAAAGCAAGCTCTAGCGTGGCAGGAAACAAGATTTTAAATTCGCTCCATACCGTAGACTGCGTTTTAAGCGATGCACCCAAATTGCCATGGGCCAGTTGGCTTAAATAGTTAAAGTACTGCACCGGCAGCGGTTGGTCTAGCCCTAGCCGCTTCATGGCAGCCGCATACACTTGCGGGTTCAAGCCGCGCTCGCCCGCCATCACCTCGACAGGGTCGCCAGGGATCATGCGGATAAGAGAAAAAGTAAGCAGCGTGATACCTAAAAAAGTAGGTACCAAAATGCCCAAGCGCTTGAGAATATACGCAAACATCGGGTCAATCGTAGGTGGTCAAATACAGCAGGGCCTTGCATTTGCAAAGCCCTGCTTGCCTAGCGTGCACTTGCGGCGTAGCCAACCGTTTATTTAACGCTCACGCCTTCAAAGTTGTAGTCACCAAACGGGCTGATCTTAAAGCCGTTGAGCTCTTTGCGCATGGGCTGGTTCACCGTAGAGTGGGCAATGGTGGTCCATGGCAAATCACGCTTAAAAACTTCTTGCGCTTTCATGTACAGGTCGGTGCGTTCTTTTTGGTTGGTACTGTCGCGTGCTTTCAGCACAGACGCATCAAACTCTTTGCTGCAGTAACGCGCGTAGTTAGATCCACCCACAGCGTCACAGGTCAGCAGCACACCCAAAAAGTTGTCTGGGCTGGCGTAGTCACCGGTCCATCCAATCAAGCCCGTGTCATGCTCGCCAGCCTTCATTCGCTTTAGATATTCGCCCCACTCGTACTGGGTGATTTTGGCTTTCACGCCCACTTTAGCCCAATCGGCTTGGATCATTTCTGCCATCAACTTAGCATTAGGGTTGTACGGGCGCTGCACAGGCATGGCCCACAGAGACAGTTCGAAGCCATCAGGGTAGCCCGCTTTTTTCAGCAACTCTTTGGCTTTTTCTGGGCTGTAAGCAGCGTTTTTGATGCTGCTGTTGTACGACCATAGCGACGCTGGGAAGGGGTTACTTGCTTCCTGGCCTTGACCTTGGTACACAGCGTCAACGATGGCTTTGCGGTTAATAGCCATGTCTAGCGCTTGGCGTACTTCTAACTTGGCGGTTTGGGTTTTTTCGGTGTTGTACGACAAATAACCGATGTTAAAACCAGGGGCCGAGTCCATTTTGAGCGCTGGGTCGGCGCGCATGCCAGCGATGTCTTGCGGCTTTGGTTGGGACATGATGTGGCATTCGCCTGCTTTGAGTTTTTGCACGCGCACCGAGGCATCGGTGGTGATAGCAAAAATCAGGTTGTCAACAAGCACGTCTTTAGCGTTCCAGTACTCGGCAAATTTGGCGTAGCGAATCTGCGAATCTTTTTGGTAGCGCTTGAGCACAAACGGCCCTGTGCCTACAGGCTGCTGGTTGATCATGGCGGCTTGCCCAGCAGCTACTAGCTTGTCGGCGTGCTCAGCAGACAAAATCGAAGCGAACGGCAAGGCGATTTTGGCCAGCATATCGCCGTCAGGTTTTTTCAGCTGAATCACTACGCCAGCAGCGCCAGCCTTGGTGATCGATACAATATTAGTATCAATACCTGTATCAGAGGCAAACGGAAACTCGGCAGGATAGGCTTTGTTAAACGGATGCGCCTTGTTAGACATACGACCAAAAGTAAAAATTACATCGTCGGCATTGAAATCACGCGTGGGCTTGAAGTTCTCGGTGGTATGAAACTTCACGCCTTTGCGCAAATTAAAAGTGTAGGTCATGCCATCGGCTGATACGGTCCAAGATTCGGCCAAACCCGGTTTGATGTCAGTCGAGCCTTTTTTAAACTCCACCAAACGGTTAAACATAGCGTGCCCAGCTGCATCAAAGGTTGTGCCTCCGGTGTATTGCGCTGAATCAAAGCCTTCTGGGCTAGCCTCTGAGCAAAAAATTAAAGTACCAGCGGCTTGGGCCACCAAGCTGGCAGCCGTAAGGCCCAGTGCCAATACAAGCTTATTGAGTTTCATACATTTCCAATCTATTTTCTAAAAAATCAGGACAAACTGACCATAAATATAGTTTGCACGCCATCAGACCTGATGTTGATCCATACATACCCTTGGCCTATCGCTTTGGTGTCATAGTCCTACGTAGCCGTGCATGAAGTGTGCCAATTAAAAAAAACGACCCGAAGGTCGCTTTTTTTGATAATTTAGGCTTCTAACCCAAGTAAATCATGCTCAAGCAGCTATTAAATTAGGAGTTAACTTAACTGTGTAAAGTTACGTTTTTACACAATCTGCGTAATAGCGCTTCACTCCGTCCGCGCCTGTCTGCTCTACCAGCCCATGGATATCGGTTTCAAAACCCGGACACTCTAAGTTAAATGCGCGAGCAAACTTAAGATAGTCAACGATCTTTTTGTTAAACACTTCGCCGGGGATCAGCAGCGGAATACCCGGTGGGTACGGCGTAACCAAACCTACGGTAATGCGTCCTTCTAGCTTGTCGATCTCCACGCGTTCAGTCTTGCGGTGCGCAATGTGGGCGTACGCGTCCGACGGGGTCATGGCGGGGTGCAAGTCGCTTTGGTAGACATCAGTAGTCAGGCGCGCAATGTCGTACTTGGCATACAGCGAGTGAATATGCTGACACAAATCACGCAGGCCCATGCGCTCGTAGCGCGGGTTGGCCTTGCTGAACTCGGGCAAGATGCGCCACATCGGTTGGTTGCGATCGTAGTCGTCTTTGAACTGCTGCAGCGCGGTCAGCAGCGTGTTCCAGCGGCCTTTGGTAATGCCAATGGTAAACATGATGAAGATGCTGTACAGCCCGGTCTTCTCCACAATCACGCCGTGCTCGGCCAAAAACTTGCTGACAATGCTGGCTGGAATGCCGGTTTTGGCAAACTTGCCTTGCAGATCTAGCCCCGGCGTGACGATGGTGGACTTGATAGGGTCCAACATGTTAAAGCCTTCTGCCAAGTTACCAAAACCGTGCCAGTTAGGCTTGGCTTTAGTGCCTTTGGCGTGTGCCTTGGCCTCGCCGTGCAGCATCCATTCTTTGGCATTGGTCATGCCTTCTTCTGCAAATTTTTCAGGCCCCCACAGCTTGAACCACCAATCATCGCCGTACTCAATGTCTACCTTGCGCATGGCGCGTCTGAAGTCCAGCGCTTCCATGATGGACTCTTCTACCAACGCAGTGCCACCAGGCGGCTCCATCATGGCCGCGGCCACGTCGCAGCTGGCGATGATGGCGTACTGCGGCGATGTACTGGTGTGCATCAAATACGCTTCGTTAAACAAGTGACGGTCGAGCTTACGGTTTTGCGCGTCTTGCACCAGCACATGGCTGGCTTGGCTAATACCCGCTAGCAGCTTGTGCGTAGACTGGGTGGCAAATACCAGCGCTTCTTTTGGCCGCGCACGCTTTTTACCCATGGAGTGGTAGGGGCCATAGAAGGGGTGAAACGCCGCATGTGGTAGCCACGCCTCGTCAAAGTGCAGTGTGTCGACGTAACCGTCGAGCATGCCTTTGATGGTCTCAGTGTTGTACAGCACACCGTCGTAGGTGCTTTGGGTAATGGTCATCACACGCGGCTTGACTTTTTTGGCATCCACATGTTTTAAAAGCGGATTGGCTTTGATCTTGGCCTTGATCGTCTCGGGCTCAAACTCGCTTTGCGGAATCGGGCCGATGATGCCAAAGTGATTGCGCGTGGGTTTTAAAAACACAGGGATCGCACCCGTCATGATGATGGCGTGCAAGATAGATTTATGGCAATTACGGTCTACCACCACTACGTCGCCAGGGGCTACGGTGTGGTGCCAGACGATTTTGTTGCTGGTGCTGGTGCCATTGGTAACAAAAAAGCAATGGTCAGCGTTAAAAATGCGCGCAGCATTTTTTTCACTCTCACCAATTGCGCCATCATGGTCAAGCAGCTGGCCCAGCTCTTCTACCGCGTTGCATACGTCGGCACGCAGCATGTTTTCGCCGAAAAACTGGTGAAACATCTGGCCGATTGGCGATTTTAAGAAAGCCACGCCACCCGAGTGCCCCGGGCAGTGCCAGCTGTAAGAGCCGTCTTCGGCGTAGTCCAGCAGTGCTTTAAAAAACGGTGGCTGTACGCCTTCTAAGTAGCTCTTGGCTTCACGCAAAATGTGCCGTGCCACAAACTCGGGCGTATCTTCAAACATGTGGATAAAGCCATGCAGCTCGCGCAGAATGTCGTTGGGCAAATGGCGGCTGGTTTTAGTCTCGCCGTATACATACAGCGGTACATCAGCGTTTTTGCGGCGCACTTCGTTGATAAAGGTACGCAGGTTTAGCACGGCAGGGTCAATATCATCACCGGGTGTGAATTCATCATCGTCTAGCGACAAAATAAACGCACTAGCGCGGCTTTGCTGCTGCGCAAACTGCGACAGGTCGCCATAGCTTGTAACGCCCAGCACTTCAAAACCTTCTTTTTCAATAGCCTCGGCCAGCGCACGAATGCCTAAACCTGAGGTGTTTTCAGAGCGGAAATCTTCGTCGATGATGACGATGGGGAAGCGAAATTTCATGCCAGTTCCATGCAGCGGTGAAATAGATAAACCAGCACAATGGCTGGGTGATGGCCCCAGCTACGCACTGGGATGTCTGGTGTTAAAACCAGATGAATTGCGAAGTGTAAAGATATTCTGTGTCAGATGCCTTGCAAGCGGCCAGTTTTGCCTCAGAATGTGGTGCATCACAGACAAGGAGGCCAATTATGGCGTTATCGACTATTTGGTGGGTGTTAGCAGTAGTAGTAATGATTGCCGAGCTGACGACAGGCACGTTTTACTTACTTATGATCTCGATAGGGCTGGTAGCTGGCGCACTGGCTGCGCATCTAGGCTTTGCGCTTACGCCGCAAATCATCATAGCGGCCCTAATTGGCGGCGGTGCCACGCTGGCTTGGCATCTGTACAAAATAAAACAACCTAGCGCCGTACGTGCTGAGGCTAACCCAGATGTCAACCAAGACGTGGGTGCCACGGTGGTGGTGGATGCATGGAACGAAGACGGCAGTGCGTCGGTAAAGTACCGTGGTGCGCAATGGGCTGTCATGGCGGCACCGGGTGTGGCGCACATGCCGGGTAGCTACCGCGTGCAAGAAATTAAAGGTTCTACGCTGGTGGTGCTACCCGCTTAGCAACCAGCTTAGCAACCAGCTTGGCAACCAGCCTTGGCAACCAGCCTTGGCCACAACCCAACACACAATAATTAAAAAATAATTAGTCTCGCTTTATATTTAAATTAACGGAGGATTTATGGAATTTGCAATCGTTTTACTGGTGCTAGCCATCATATTTATTGTCAAAACCGTCAAGGTAGTGCCGCAAACTAATGCGTGGGTGCTAGAACGGCTGGGCAAATACCACGGTACATTGACACCAGGGCTTAATTTTGTCATGCCGTTTATCGACAAAGTAGCCTACAAACACAGCCTGAAAGAAATTCCATTGGACATTGCTAGCCAAGTGTGTATCACGCGTGACAACACGCAGTTGCAGGTAGACGGTATTTTGTATTTTCAGGTGACCGATGCACAGCGCGCCAGCTACGGGTCAAGCAACTACATTTTGGCCATCAGCCAGCTAGCGCAAACCTCGCTGCGCAGCGTGATTGGTAAGCTGGAGCTAGACAAAACCTTTGAAGAGCGCGACATTATCAACGCGCAGGTGGTAGCCGCTATTGACGAGGCCGCGCTGAACTGGGGCGTGAAGGTGTTGCGCTACGAGATCAAAGATTTAACCCCGCCGAAAGAAATTTTGCACGCTATGCAAGCGCAGATTACCGCTGAGCGTGGCAAGCGCGCGTTGATTGCCGCGTCTGAGGGCCGCCGCCAAGAGCAGATCAACATTGCCACCGGCGAACGCGAGGCATTTATTGCCCGCTCTGAGGGCGAGAAGCAAGCTGTTATCAACAACGCACAGGGCGAGGCCGCGTCGATTACCGCAGTAGCAGACGCCACTGCAGGCGCCATCGAGCGTATTGCAGCCGCCATTCGCCTGCCCGGTGGCGAGCAGGCAGTGCAGCTAAAAGTAGCTGAAAAGGCCGTAGAAGCGTACAGTAAAGTAGCTGCAGACGCTGCCACCACTTTAATTGTGCCCAGTGACATGACGCAGGTTAGTACGCTGATCGCCTCAGCCATGAAGATGATTCAAACCCAACAGAAGTAGCCATGGCCCACAATGTTTTAGGCACCCCACTGGTGCCCTGCTCTTATGACCCGCTGACGGGGTTCTTCCGTGATGGTTGCTGCAAAACAGACGCGCACGACCACGGCTCGCACGTGATCTGTGCGCGGGTGACGCAAGAGTTTTTGGTGTATTCGCTGCAGCGTGGTAATGATTTGATGACGCCGCAGCCCGAGTTTAGGTTTGTGGGCCTGAAAGCTGGCGACCGCTGGTGCCTGTGTGCGAACCGCTGGAAAGAGGCGCTAGCGGCTGGCGTCGCTCCGCCAGTTGTTTTGGAATGCACGCATGAGAAGGCACTAGAGTTTGTTAGCATTGACGACTTGCGCAAACATGCCTACCAGACCGCAATTACTTGACTTCGAATACCTGAACCACCCTGATGAAAAAAACTTACCCGTTACAAATAGAAGGCAAAAATGCTGACCGCGTGCTGGAAGCCGCTAAACACGACATTCGCAAATATGTTAAGCGCTGCCGTGGCGTGTCACTGCCTAAAGACGTTGACTTTTGGGATTTTGACTGCAAGGCTGGGGCTGATGCTGCGTCGGCTGTGTCTGTACATTTAGCGTCGTTGATTGCGCAAGTAGATGTGGTAGCCAAAGAGGGGCATGCCAGCGTGTACGTGGAGGTTTTGGCCAAGCCGGGGCACCGAGTCTACGAGTCGCGTCCTGCGGCTGAGCAGGCACCTGAGCCTACTGACGATATTTAATCTTTGTTGGGTGCTATTGGGTTGGTCTCTGGGCTAAAGTTTATCGCCGGAAAGCTGGTATCTGGGCTAACGGTATCTCCGGTAAGCTGGACTCGAGCCGGGCATCTCGCTGCAAAAATACTCCGAGAACACGCGCGAAACTGGGTTGCACCGGGCTAACTTTTGTACCGCGCGCCTCTCTGCGTATTTTTCATCGAGACGGCCCCGACTCGTCACATTATTCTTTGCTTGGTTTGGACAGCCCGCGCGCCGGGGACGGTTATATGGTGACTGGGCGTAGTTTCGTCATAGATTTTCCGGTGACTACCGGTCTCGCGCTACTTTGGCCGCAAGTGAGATAGCGCATGCCGACCGCCCGATTTCTGGTACCCCAGTATGAGGGCGGTTGGCATACGCTATCTCACCGCCCAGAGACTTAGCTGATACGACACGATTACCCACCACATCAGCCAAGCGGTGAAGGAGCGTGACTTCTTCCATCGCTGCAGCTCACAATGCAAGAACATCAATCTTCAACCCCTACCCTCCAAAGCCTTCAACGTAATAGCCGACAAAGTACCCCGCGTGCTGATCACCTCCGGGCTAATCATCAGCTCAATCAACGTGCCCTCTGCCCTAGCCAAAGCAGCTGTCAACTGCGCTTCAAATTCATCCGTATGCGTGATACTAACGCCCACGTACCCATAGGCACGCGCCAGTGCAGCAAAGTCGGGGTTGCGTAAATTTGAGCCGCTGATGTTGTGCGGATACTCGCGCTCTTGGTGCATGCGGATGGTGCCGTAGGTGCCGTTGTTTAGCAGCAGCACAATGCTTTTAGCTCCATACTGGGCGGCAGTGGCTAGCTCTTGCCCGGTCATTAAAAAGTCGCCATCGCCTGCGATGGTAAATGCTACGCGCCCGGTGATGATGTGGGCCGCTATGCCTGCGGGCACACCTGCGCCCATGCTGCCGCTGGTAGGGGCTACTTGAGTTTTAAAGCCTTTAGCCAAACCGTGAAATTTGAAGTAACGGTGTACCCAGCTGGCAAAGTTGCCTGCGCCGTTGGTAATGACGGCGCTAGGCGGCAGGTGCTTTTGCAAGGTTTGCACAATGTACGGCATGTTGATGCTGCCCAGTGCGCCACCGTCAGTGTCCCACGGCAAGCCGGGCAAGGATTGCGGCGTGGCGCAGGCTAGATAGTCTGCGTTGGCGGCTACTGTGTGCTGGCTCCATGCCAGTGTTACGGGTGCGGTCAACACTTCTAGGCTGCGAGCGGCGGCATTCATAGTGGCGCAGATGGCCAGGTCGGCTTGGTACACGCGGCCTAGCTCTTCGGCGCTGGCGTGGATATGCACTAATTTTTGCTTGGGGCGCGGGGCTTCTAGCAAGGTGTAGCCACCCGTGGTCATCTCGCCTAAGCGGGGGCCGATGGCAATGACCAAGTCGCTGTCTCGCACACGCTGCGCTAGCGCGGGGTTGATGCCTATGCCTACATCGCCAGCGTACAGCGGGTGAAAATTATCAAACGTGTCTTGAAACCTAAACGCATTGGTCACTGGCAGTTGCCAGTTTTCGGCAAAGCGTTGCAGCGCTTGGGCAGCCTGCACTGTCCAGCCGCCGCCACCGGCTATGACGATGGGGCGCTGCGCTTTTAGTAGCATCTCGCGCAGAGTGCGCAGTGCGCCCGGGTCGCTCCAGGCTTGTACGGGCTCTACACGTGGCAGCGGTGCGGCAGTCACCATCTGCGTCAGCATGTCTTCGGGCAGCACTAGCACTACAGGGCCTGGGCGGCCGTTCATGGCAGTGGCAAAAGCGCGTGCAATGTATTCTGGAATACGGCGGGCATCGTCAATGCGCTCCACCCGCTTGGTCATCGACTTAAAAAAACTAAGGTACTCTACTTCTTGAAAAGCCTCGCGGTCACGCATGTCGCTAGCCACGTCGCCCACCAGCAGTACCATGGGCGTGCTGTCTTGAAACGCAGTGTGCACGCCAATCGACGCGTTGGTGGCACCCGGCCCGCGTGTCACCATGCACACACAGGGGCGGCCCGTCAGCTTGCCTGCAGCCTCGGCCATAAAGGCTGCACCGCCCTCTTGGCGGCAAGTGATAAATTGAATGTGGTCGCGGTGCGCATGCAGGCCATCCAGCACGGCCAGATAGCTTTCACCAGGTACGCCAAAGGCGTGCGTTACGCCTTGCGCTATCAAACATTCCACCAGCAGATGGCCTGCAAGGCGAGGTGAAGGTAGGACTGAGCTAAAAAGTTCGGGGGTCTGTGGTGTCATACACAGATTGTGCCGCCAATCTGGCTAGATAGGCGGCACGACTGGCATGCTTGGGCTACGCAGCACCTTCGCCTAGGCTGAGCGCCAGCGGACTATTGTGTGGGTTGATGCGTAGTTATTCAGCGGCTTTAAGCGGCAGCTTTCAAGCCCATCACGTTAGACTGCGGCGATGGCTGCGACGTCACAGGCGTTCTGCTCTGGTTTGACGTTTGGTTAGACGCTGCACCAAACTCAATCTCGCCCGATAGCTGTCCACCCTCTTCAATCACCACTTTGCCGTAGCGAATTTTGCCTTTGACTTTGCCTGTGGAGTAAATCATCAGCTTTTGGCGCACGGTTAATGTGCCGCTAAAGGTGCCGCGAATTTCAGCAATATCAATCTCGGCTGAACCAGTGAAAGAACCCGACTCCGCAATCTGAATCACGCGTGAATCCATAGTGGCTTCTACAGCGCCTTCAACCACCAAAGTATCACAGTCGGTAATTTCTACGCCTTTCAGTTTGATATTGGGCCCTACCGTTAACTTGCTTTCGCCGGGCTTGGAAGCTGCCTCGGGCATTGTCGTAGCCGCTGGTGTTGCAGACTGGGCTGGCGTAATGGGTGATGTGCTGGTGTGGCGGGCCGATGCACTGTTGGTAGTAGTAGATAAAGCTTGATCTAAATCGCGCTTTGAATTGCTGAAGAAGGGGGATTGCAGTGCCATTTTGAAGATACTCCATAGTAGGGTGAAAGAGAATCTTGATACTACGGCGCAACCCGCTTACAAAGCCTACTTGTTACGCAAAAGTCGTAAGCAAATGCGGACTCATACTAGTGATAACCTGCGTAAATACTGCTCAAGCAGCTACTGAATTAGTAGCATTTAATACATAAATTTACGTGTTAAACGCCGTGCGCGTACCGCATAGCTGCTGCAGCGCAGTGCGCCGCCCTACTGCTAGCGCGGCGCCTACGGACAGCAGTAGCACCAGCGCGCCGCCCACTAGGGTGGCCGTGGTCATGCCGCGGTCCATCAGCGTGCCAAACAGCAGCGGCGATATGGCAAAGCCTACATCCAGCCCAGAATACACCGTGCCGTACACACGACCTGTAGCCCCTTTAGGCGCAGCTTTTTTTATCATCATGTCACGGCTAGGGCCACCAATGCCTACAGCAAAACCTGTAGCGGCCAACAGCACCATGGTGCCCACAGCGCCCAGCCAAGCGGTTGCGGCAAGCGCCATGCACGCGGCACCAGCGGCCATGCACAAAGCGACAATACGGTCGCTATGCTGCGCCCTGCGCGCCGCTACAAAACCACCCACCAGCATGCCCAGCGCGCTACACAGCATGTACGCCGTGAGCGTGGTGGTAGCTGCGCTAAAACTTACCTTGTGCACTATTTGCAGCAGCGACACCGAGTAGCTTTGCACCATAGCCAACGTCATCGTGCTGAGCAAAAAGAACCCAAAGCACCACCACACCACAGGCAGCTTTAAAAACGCCAGCGTACTGGCCTCTGGCACAGATGGGTCAGATGGGTCAGCCTGTCGCACCACAATATCGGTCACTAGTTGGGAACGGTTTAACACCATGACCAGCAGCACCAGCACATACAAGCCTGCTGCCACCACATAGGCCGTACGCCAGTCAGCCAACCACAGCATCAACACAAAAAATGGCGGCGCCAGCGCCCAACCCAAGCTGCCCGTTAACCCGTGCACACTGAACGCATGGCCAATGCGCGGGCTTGACACACGCTGGTTCAAAATTGTGTAGTCCACCGGGTGAAACGACGCATTGCCCAGCCCTGCCAGCGCAGCAGCGGCTACCAGCCCCGCATAGCCAGTGGCCATGGACGCCACCCCGCTGGCCGCTGCAAATATGCCCAGCGCCGGAAACAGCACAGGCCGCGCACCTACCTTATCCACCAAGAACCCTGCCAATGCCTGGCCCATGCCCGACACTACAAAAAACACCGTCATCAACAAGCCCACTTGCGAGAATGACAACGAAAAATCACGCATAAAAATCGGGAACATAGGTGGCAACAGCATGTGGCCAAAGTGCGAACTGGCATGCGCTAAACCCACCAGCCCCATAACGTGGGCGTCTTTGCGCAAAGGGATAGTGGTCGTAGAGGTTGCGTTTAGAGTAGCGGTGTTAATGGTGACATCTTAGCCTAGACGAATGCGTAGCACTGCACAGCACTGTGCGGTTCATTGGCCCTTTTACTATCTTGGCATCTCGCGGTCACGTAGCACTGTACGGTTCATTGGGCCTTTTGCTGTCCTCCTATTACCTCGCGGTCACACAGCACCGCACGGCATGCCCATGCCAAACGGACCTGCGGCCCTTTATTGTTTGTCATAGGCATACCGAACGTTGCTGCGCTCCAC
>JAYSWJ010000270.1:0-7669 GCA_043718065.1 Polaromonas sp. | reverse complement strand
CTTGGCACAACCTGAGGATGAGCGTGAAGTGTTTACTGCCAGTGTGCAAGGCCTGTGGCCTACTAAAGCTGACTTCAAGGCCATGGTTCCTGCAGTATTACGTGGCACAGCATTAGGATCTTTGCTGGGCATCCTGCCCGGCGGCGGCGCACTATTGGCAGCTTTTGCGGCTTATACGGTAGAAAAGAAAATCCCACTTAAGCCGGGCGAAATTGCCTTTGGTAAAGGTAACATTCGCGGTGTAGCAGGCCCAGAGTCTGCTAACAACGCAGGCGCACAAACCTCGTTCATTCCTCTGCTCACATTGGGTATTCCACCTAACGCTGTGATGGCGCTGATGGTGGGTGCCATGACGATCCATAACATCCAACCTGGCCCCCAAGTGATGACCAGCAACCCCGAGTTATTCTGGGGTTTGATCGCGTCCATGTGGATCGGCAACTTGATGTTGATCATTTTGAACCTGCCACTGATTGGTATGTGGATCAAGCTGCTCACCGTGCCTTACCGCTTTATGTTCCCCGCTATTGTGCTGTTCTGCGCTATTGGCGTGTACTCTACCAATAACAATACATTTGATATTTGGATGGTGGCGGCGTTTGGTTTCGTAGGTTATTTATTTGCCAAGCTGGGCTGTGAACCTGCGCCTTTGTTACTGGGCTTTATCTTAGGCCCGATGATGGAAGAAAACCTGCGCCGCGCACTGCTGCTGTCGCGCGGCGACTGGAGCGTGTTTGTAACTCGCGGCCTGTCTGCCAGCTTGTTAGCGGTAGCCGCATTGCTGCTGGTGATTGTGCTACTGCCTGCGGTTAAGAACAAACGCGAAGAAGCTTTTGTCGAAGAGTAATCTAGCGCTTAAATTGTAAGTGTGTGATGAAAACGGCAACTTCGGTTGCCGTTTTCTATTCATAATGATGCATGAAACGTCGCCAACTTGCCCTGATCGTTCCTTTGTCTGTGGCGCTTGCGCCATTTGCACTGTTTATCGCTGCACCCGCACTGGCGCAAACCTACCCTAGCAAGCCTATCCGCCTGATCGTACCGTTTCCTGCGGGTGGCGCTACCGACATTTTGGCGCGTGCGCTGTCCATCAAGCTGGGCGAAAAACTCGGCCAGGCTTTGATTGTAGAAAACCGCCCTGGTGCGGGCGGCACGATTGGCTCAGACGCTGCGGCCAAGTCGGTAGCTGACGGCTACACCTTGCTGCTGGCAACGTCTAGCACCCACAGCATTGGCCCAGCCATCAACCCCAAAATTCCCTACGATGCTGTAGCCGACTTTACCCCGCTAGGTTATGTAGCCACCTCGCCCAATGTGGTGCTGGTGCCCAACTCGTCGCCTGCCAAAAGCGTGCGCGAACTGATCGACTATGCCAAGAAAAATCCCGGCAAGCTGAACTATGCCTCCAGCGGTAACGGCACCATCGTGCACCTGACCACCGAGCTGTTCAAAGCCATGGCCAATGTGTATATGTTGCACATTCCCTACAGCGGCACGGCGCTGGCTATTCCAGATTTGGTCAGTGGCAAGATTGATGTTTTGTTTGATTCTTTGGTCACTGGGCTGCCGCATGTCAAAGACGGCAAGCTGCGCGCACTGGCTATGACCAGCGCGGCGCGCACCACGTTGGCCGCTGACTTGCCTGCTGTGGCTGAAGTGTTACCCGGATTTGAATCTACCACCTGGTTTGGGCTGTACGGCCCCAAGGGTTTAAACGCCGACATCGTGCTGCGCATTAACGCCGCGCTGAATGCAGCGTTGGCCGACCCCGATGTGAAAGAGCGTTTTGCACGTCTGGGCGCTGAGCCCACAGGTGGTAGCGCACCGCGTTTTGCGCAAGTGGTGAAAGCCGACCACGACAAATGGAAAGCCATCATTGCTGATCGCAAGATTACCGCCGACTAGGCCATACGTGGCCTGCAAGGCATAAAAATTTAGACTTTTTGGCCTATAACCCAAGTAAATAATGCTCAAGCAGCTATGTATTTAATAGTAGAGTAAATTAATTAGCTTTGCGTCGCAACCCCGTAAACGCCGAGAATTCCCAGCGCCTAAAGCCCACAATCATGGTAAATCCGTCGCGGTGTTTCTCGTCAATCTTCTGATCAGCCAAATGCTGCTTAGAAAAATCTTCGCCTATGCGCTGGATGCGCTCAACAAATGCAGGTGCAATCGCGTGGTTGATATTGCCATGCACCATCATCAGCGTCTCGCCTTCGCGGTCAAAACGGCCTGCAAAATATTCACCCACAATATGCTGCATAAAGTAAGAGCGTATCGGGCCGTCGCTGCGCCACTTGAATGTTTTAGCCACTTTTAGCCGGTAGCGATTTAACGGTTTCAGCTCAATTACGCCAATTTTGTCTAGTGTGATCAAGCAGCGCGTTGTCTCGGCTTCGGTGATTTGGTAGGTTTGCACCATTTGCTCAAAGGCCCAGTTGCTCAACACGCAAATGGCGCACAGCATCAGCTTGGGGTCTTTGCTGACGGCAGTTTCTTGCTCATATGTTAGCTCGCTTACCAGTGGTATCGCTTGGCTTACGCGGCGCGACAGCTCGGCAAAATCGGTGCTTAGCAGGCGGCAAATATCGTCTACCCGTGTCAGAGGCATTTCTTTTTTGCTAAACATGCGCTTGACGCTCGATTCGCTCATCTCCAGCTTATCGGCCACGTCGGCATAAGTCATGTCTTGCGCTTTCAGCTCTTGCTTCATCACGTCTATCAGCAATGCAGTGTCGGACACTTTTGACTCCAGAGTTACTAGTGCTGTGCATCATAAGGCCGATAATCACAGCTTATGAACTTTGATTTTGCCAATCCGTATACTTCTACACGTATTCCCGTGTTCGCACGCAATGTCGTCAGCACATCGCACCCGCTGGCAGCGCAAGCTGGCCTGCGCATGCTCTACCAAGGTGGCAATGCGGTGGACGCCGCCATAGCGGCGGCGGCAGCCATGACTGTTTGCGAACCCGTGAGCAATGGCTTGGGCAGCGATGCGTTTGCTTTAATATGGGACGGCAAAGCACTGCATGGCATCAATGGCTCTGGCCGCGCACCGCAAGCGTGGAACCCGCAATACTTTCGCAGCAAATATGCAGGCAGCGCCAGCGCGCCGCCCAAGCGCGGCATGGACTCAGTCACCGTGCCCGGCGCTGTCAGCAGCTGGGCCATGATGAGCCAGCGCTTTGGCAAGCTGCCCTTTGCCAACCTGATGGAGCCTGCCGCTGAGATAGCCGAGCGCGGTTACTTGCTGCCGCCCGTGGTGCAGCAAAAGTGGGCCGCTGCTACCGGCGAGATGCAAGGCCTACCCGGTTTTGCACATAGCTTTTTGCCATGGGGCCGTGCACCACAGGTTGGCGAATTATTCCGGTTTAAGGCGGCGGCTAAGGCGCTGCGGGCTATCGGCGCTACTAAAGGTGCAGCATTCTACGGCGGTGAGATTGCCCATGCCATAGAAAAATTTAGCACTGCCCACGGCGGTAGTTTGAGCACAGCAGACTTTGCCAATTACCAGGCCGAGTGGGTAGAACCGATTGCCAAAAACTACCGTGGCTACACGTTGCACGAGATTCCGCCTAACGGCCAAGGCATTGCCGCGCTGATAGCGTTGGGCATTTTGGACAAGTTCGACATGGCCGCATTGCCGGTAGATGGCGTAGCGTCGCAGCATTTGCAAATCGAGGCGATGAAACTGGCCTTTGCCGATGTGTACAAATTTGTTGCCGAACCATCATCTATGGCGGTGACGGTAGACCAAATGCTAGATGACGCGTATTTGGCAAGCCGTGCGAAACTGATCGACATGAAAAAAGCGCAAGATTTTGGTGCGGGCAACCCGGTGAAAGGTGGCACGATTTACCTGAGCGCAGCCGATGAGAGCGGCATGATGGTGAGCTTTATCCAAAGCAACTACATGGGCTTTGGCTCAGGTTGTGTGGAGCCCACCTTTGGCATCAGTTTGCAAAACCGCGGCCACGCATTTAGCCTGGACGCCACCAGTCCCAATATGGTAGCACCGGGCAAGCGACCTTTTCACACCATCATTCCCGCTTTTTTAAGCAAAGACGGCAAGCCCGTGATGAGCTACGGTGTGATGGGCGCCAACATGCAACCGCAAGGCCATATGCAAACACTGGTGCGCATGTTGGACTACCAGCAAAACCCGCAAGCCGCCTGCGACGCACCACGCTGGCGCTACAACGCAGGCCTAGAGATCAACGTAGAAGCGGCGATGAATGCAAGCACCGTGCAAGGCCTGAAAGACCTTGGCCACCACACCGAGGTGATCAACGATTCGTACCAAGATTTTGGTGCAGGCCAGTTTATTTGGCGCGCCGACGAGGGCGCAGGCAATGCAGCAGACCTGGGCTACGTGGCAGCCAGCGATGCACGGCGTGATGGGTGTGCGGCAGGGTTTTAACCTGCCGCGATCCTTAAAAATAATAGGAAAAACAGCCTTGCAAGCCGCAGAAAATGCTCAAGCAGCTACTAAAAATATAGCGTCTGGTGTGTTGCTAGCGTTAGCAGGCTCTATCGCATTCAGTGGCAAAGCCATCATCGTCAAGCTGGCTTATCGGTACAACGTTGATGCTGTCACGCTGCTGATGCTGCGCATGCTTCTGGCGTTGCCATTTTTTGTACTGATGTCTTGGTGGGCTGGCCGCGGCAAAGCAGCGCTTACGCGCACGCAGTGGTTGAAGGTGATTTTTTTAGGTTTTAGTGGCTATTATTTAGCCAGCTTTTTAGACTTTGCCGGGCTGCAATACATCAGCGCTAGCCTAGAGCGCTTGATCTTGTACCTGAACCCCACCATCGTCTTGGTACAGGGTTGGCTGCTGTGGGGTAAAAAAATCACGCGCAATCAAATCGTAGCTTTTGCGCTGAGCTATGCTGGCGTGCTGTTAGTGTTTGGCCATGAGGTTAAGCTTGACGGTGCCAATGTAGGCTTGGGCACGGCATTGGTGTTTGCCAGCGCTGTGTCGTACGCGCTGTACCTCAGTTTTAGTGGCGAGTTGGTGCGCCAATTGGGCAGCTTGCGGCTGGCAGGGCTGGCCACTAGCGTGGCCTGCTTTTTTTGTATTGCACAGTTTGTGGTGCTCAAACCGCTAAGTGCCGCCAACGTAGCACCGCCCGTGATGTGGCTGTCGCTGCTGAACGCTACTGCGTGCACCGTGGCCCCGGTGTTGATGGTGATGATGGCCATTGAACGTATAGGGGCTGCCAAAACAGCACAAATCGGTATGGTAGGCCCCATGTCTACCATCATCATGGGCGTGTGGCTGTTGGGCGAGCCTATGAACGCGTGGATTGTGGCGGGTACGATACTGGTGCTGAGCGGTGTGTATTTAGTCAGCCGCAGTAAAAATTAAATTTAACAACAACTGGAGAAAAAATCATGAGTAAAGCTATTGTCATTGACCAAGCAGGCGGCCCCGAGCAGATGAAGCTGGTGGACGTCACCATAAGCGACCCGGCAGCAGGCGAGGTGCGCATTCGCCACCATGCTGTGGGCCTTAACTATATTGACGTGTACCAGCGCAGCGGCGTGTACAACCTACCCATGCCATTGCAGCTAGGTATGGAAGGTGCGGGCGTGATTGAAGCCGTAGGCGAGGGTGTCACGCACTTGAAAGTAGGCGACCGCGCAGCGTATGCCAGCAACCCACCTGGCAGCTATTGCGAAGTGCGTGTGATGCCTGCCAAATGTGTGTGTAAGCTGCCCGATGCGATTAGCTTTGAAACCGGTGCGGCCATGATGCTAAAAGGCTTGACCACGCAGTACCTGCTGCGCAAAACCTTGCCTGTGGGTGGTTTAAAGGAAGGCGATTTCGTGCTGTTCCATGCGGCTGCGGGCGGTGTAGGCTTGATAGCCTGCCAGTGGGCGCGTGCGATGGGCTTGCAGTTGATTGGCACGGCAGGCTCGGACGCTAAATGCAAGCTAGCACTAGAGCATGGTGCCTCGCACGCAATTAATTATTCGACCGAAGATTTTGTGGCTAAAGTCAAAGACATCACCGGTGGGCGCGGCGTGCGCGTGGTGTACGACTCGGTGGGTAAAGACACATTTGAAAAATCGCTGGACTGCCTATCGCCTTTTGGCCTGCTGGCCAACTTTGGCAACGCATCGGGCAAGGTGCCGCCCATGGACATGGGAATTTTAGGCCCCAAAGGTTCGCTGTATGTCACGCGGCCCACGCTGTTTACCCACATCGCTACACGCGAGAGCACGCAAGCCATGGCAGATGATTTGTTTGCCATGGTGGCCAGTGGCAAGGTGACGATTCCTATCAACCACCGCTATACTTTGGCCGATGTGCAGCAAGCCCACCGCGATTTAGAAGCGCGCAAAACCACCGGCGCGTGTGTGCTGCTGCCATAAGCCACTTAAAAGCGTATTAAGGCGGTGACATCGCACGATTTGCCTGCACAGCAGCACTTAGCCACGCTGCGCTGGCTGCTGTTGTCGCCACCTTTGGTGGTGGCACCTTCTGCGTTGCCAGTGGGTGCCCCCAGGGCGCAGACACCGCTGGCTGTTTTTACACCTAGCCAGCGTGACAGCATTGCGTTGTGGCTAGAAGAGCTCGCGCAGGGCAGTCAGTTGCTAACACGCTGGTTGCAAGCCCGCCCCCAAGCACGCATAGGGCGCTATGCAGAGGACTTACTAGAGTTCTACCTAACGCACGGCCCGCAGCACCGTTTGGCTGCCGCCCATGTGCCGCTGCGCTCTGAGGTCAATGGCGCAGTGGTTACCCACGGCGAGCTAGATTTTTTACTGACCGATGCCCAAGGCCAGCGCAGCCACTGGGAGTTGGCGGTAAAGTTTTTTCTGTGCACTGCCACGGGCGACACTGCGACACCCGTAGACTTTATTGGCCCTAATGGTGTGGAAAGTTTGGCGCACAAATGGCACAAACTATTTGCCAAACAGCTCACGCACCTGCCGCCTGCGCCGTGGGATGCGCACAGTTGGCAGCCACAGGCTTTTACGCGCGGCTGGATGTTCTACCGCTGGGGCAGTGCTGTGCCGCGCTGCGACGCTTTGCATGCACAGCATTGCAAGGGGTGGTGGGTAGACTGGGCAGATATGGCGCAGCTGCCCGAGGGGCAGTATGTGTATTTGCCCCGCTTGCAGTGGATGGCGCCGGTGGCGTCTTTGGGTCAACTGGGTTTAGGTTCTGTGGTGGCAGCGCGCAGTGAGATGCAAGACTATTTAGCCACCCAATGGGCCAGCACCCAGCGCCGTCATGATGCGCAGATGGTGGCGCTAATGTCTGGTAGCGATGAGGCGGCAGTTGAAGTACAGCGGTTTTTTATTTGTCCGTCGGTTGCGGTGGGTCTGCTTGGCTAAGCGTGCGCGCCGGAGGGCTGGTCGCTCGGTTCGCGTGCGCGTCGGAGAGCCGGACTCGAGCCGGGCATCTCTTTCGCGAAAAATACTCCGAAAACACGCGCGAATTGAGATGTTTGTTTGGCTAAGTTAAACCACGCGCGCCTGTCGTAGTATTTTTCATCGAGACGGACCCGACTCGTCACATTATTCTTTGCTTGGTTTGAACAGCCCGCGCTTCGGGGAGATGCAATTGGGGTCAGAGCAAAATTTCGTTGGTGATTGGTGTCGCGCCGGATGCAAGGTCTTCCTGAATTTTGATCTGACCCCAAATGCTGTGCT
>JAYSWJ010000269.1:0-7674 GCA_043718065.1 Polaromonas sp. | reverse complement strand
TTTGCAGCAGCAAGCTGGGTAACATCCATGGTACTTTGGCATATTGCAAAGCCGCCAGTGCGCCCGCCAAGTACAGCAAAGCGATAGCAGGCCATGCTGTGCGGGCAGGAGTTTCAGATTCGGGCATGGCTGTGGTGTGGTGGGTGCTATAGGTGCCGTAGGTGCTGCATTGAGATATGGTACCTACAATGCCCCTACACCTAATAATAAGCTTTGTAAATATTGAACATAATAGTATGAATCTTCCCCACATTTTGCAGGCCGATGCGCTGTGCTTTGGCTACTCAGGACGCACTGTTTTGCGTGCACTGTCACTGCGTTTTCCTGCAGGCGTGAGCTTGGTTTTGGGTGATGACGGCAGTGGCAAAACTACTTTACTCAGAATCTTGGCGGGTGACTTAGCGGCAAACTCCGGGCAGTTAAAAATTCGTGGGGTCGATTTAGCAAGCGATGCCCAAGCATATCGACAGCAAGTGTTCTGGCTAGATCCGCGCACCCAGGTGTATGAAACCATCACACCCGCCGATTACTTTGCAACAGCACGGCTGCAATACCCGCATTGGAGCGAGCCAGCTCTGCAAGACTTGGTCACAGGCCTGTCATTGCAGCCTCATATGGATAAATCCATGTACATGCTGTCCACAGGGACCAAACGCAAAGTATGGCTGGCAGCGGCTTTTGCTTCGGGCGCGGCGCTAACTTTGCTAGACGATCCATTTGCCGCGCTAGACAAACCTTCTATTCGCTATGTCACGCAGCAACTGCAAGCTGCCGCTGCACAAACTGAGCGGGCCTTTGTGGTGGCACATTACAAAGCTTTCGTAGACATGCCACTGGCAGCCACGGTGGATTTGAACAATCCCAGCTAGAAATAGCGGCTGCCTTAGCTCTAAACAGCCGGTACTGCCGTTGCAGCTTTAGCGCTGTACACATTCACCAAGCCTAGCAAATGTTGGCGTTGACCCGCCTCAAGGTAGGGCACCAACAAATTGAGCACGTGTTGCGCGCCCCGCATCAAGGCAGCGCCAGCGCTTTCGGGTTCTAGTGCTTTGCGAGGGTCGCGCACATATTCAAAGCTAAGCCAGTAAGTAAGCACTACCACCATTGACGTAGCCGTAGCCTCCACCTCGCGCGAGTCGATGTTGACGGCGCCACTGCGGCTCATGGCGTCTAGCATGGCCCTTACACTGCGGGTTTTGTTTTTAAGCACCCATTGAAAGTGCGTTTCCAGGCGGCGGTTTTTGGACAGTAAATCGTTCAAGTCGCGGTACAAAAAGCGGTACTGCCAGATCAACTCAAATAAGCTGTGCATAAAAAACCAAGCATCTTCTACGTCGCGCACACCATCGCTTGCGTTCAGCAGTTCGCTCAAACTGCGCTCGTATTTGTCAAACAGGCTGTTGATTAGCTCGTCTTTGGCCGAATAGTGGTAGTACAGATTGCCGGGGCTGATGCTCAGCTCAGCCGAGATCAAGGTGGTGGATACATTAGGCTCGCCAAAACGGTTAAACAGCTCTAGCGTAACTTCTAGTATGCGTTCTGCAGTGCGGCGTGGTGCTTTTTTGGCCATAACCTACCTTTTTTATTGCAGTCAATGTTTGCAATTAGATCTAAAAGCATCACTCTAACCGATGTTGAGTCTTTCTAGAAAGTTTAAGCTTCGATGATATAAATGCGTGCATTAGAATTTTTGCAGTTAACTGGGTTTTTTATGTCACGAATTTTGCTGCGCTTTATTGGGCTGGCCGCTTTATTAGTGGTACTGTTTTTAGCCTATCGCCAGTTCGTCACGCCTGCTGGTGTCCCTGCTGAAGACGCGCAAATCGCTTCTGCGGGTGATGCGCAGGTAGCAGCGCCGACAGTTGATGCCAACAGCCAAGTAGCCGATGCCATCGTTGACGCAGTTAGCCAGGCAGGTGCAATCGATGCGGCAAAACCTTCCAGCTCATCGCAGGTCTCTGTGCCCGACCCCCAAAATTATGTGACAGACCAAACAGAAACTTTAAGCAGCGCAGAGCTCGTAGCTTTAGAGGCCGCGCTGGTGAATTTTCAAACCCAGAAAAATATGCAAATCAGGGTGCTGATCGTTTTTAGTACCCAACCCGAGGACATAGCAAACTACACCCGCCGCGTGGCGGATCGCTGGAAAATGCTGCGTGAGGGCGCTGTGGACGATGTGTTGATCGTGGTGGCTAAGGATGACCGTCGTTTGCGCTTGGCGACTGCCCAGCGCACCGAGCGCGCTATTCCTGACGCGCTAGCGCAGCGCATTATTGATGAGCAGATGGCACCAGCATTTAAACAAGGGCAGTATGCACAAGGCTTGCAAGCGGGGGTTACAGCGGTGATGGAGCTGCTGCAAGGTGGTGCGTTGCCCCAATCACCCAAGCCAGAACAGAACATGACCGATTGGGTGAAGTCCTTGGATCTGCAGAAATCATTAAAGCTTATTGGCGAGTTCTTGTTCATTGTGCCGTTTGGTTTTATATGGGTGGGCTTGCCAATTCGGTTGCTGATGTATGAGAGAGGCTGGGCCCATGGCCGCAGAGCTTGGACCATCACGTTAGTGATTGTTTTAATCTACGTTCCCGCCATGCTGTACGTTTGGCCGCCATTGGCTTTTTTGATGTTTGCAGGTCTTCCTGCAGTGATTGTGGGGTTTTTAGTCAAAGCAGTGTGGCAGTCCATTCACTCTCCTGCTGCAGACATCGGCCTGGTAGTGCAGCGCAGTAGCGGCGAGGACACTGACGATCAAGATTCTTCTGGCTTTAGTAGCTCGTCCAATAGTTCATCAAGAAGTTCATCAACTAGTTCTAGCAGTAGTAGCGGGGGAGCTTCAGGTAGTTGGTGATGCGGTGTATAGAGGTGCCTTCAAAGCGCTTTCTAAATCGCTCATCACTTCTTGCAAATTTACAATAGCCCGGCCTAAGCGACTGGTGGATGGCAGGGGTTGCACCAGTTGACGTTTAGGATCGTTCAGTACATCGGCGTTGATGCTAATGCCATGCTTGCCTAGTTTGCGCGACAGCGTGGCTTTGTTGCTGCGCAGCATATGGCGGGTTTGCCGGTACGCGTGTTCGGCCAAAGCCCGGCGCTGGCCATAGCTGAAGGTGTTGGCCAGGTACATCTCGGGGTCGCGGTTATCGGGCTCGATCAAAATAATGTCGGTACCAGGGTAGCTGCGCTCGTAGTGCTTCATGCCCAGCTCCATGCGTGAGTGGATCATGCTGCGAAAGGTTTGACTTAATACACCGGGCAGCCCACCGTCGACAATACTGGGAATGCGCTGACGTTCAGGAGGCAGGCCGCGTTGCATCACCGATGGCATCGCGCGGGTAGCGTCAAAGGGCACCAGCGGGTTTAGGCACAGCAGCAGGTCAACGCCTTCTTCTAAAGCTACCGTGGCATGCAAGGTTTTTTTAAGTGCACCGTCCACGTAGTATTGGTTATCGATTTCTACCGGCGGAAACAGCCCTGGCAGGGCTGCGCTGGCTTGTACCGCGCGCGAGATAGGCACCGTGTCCCAGCCTGGCTGGCCAAATGGGGCGGATTCGCCGCTGTTGAGGTTGGTAGCCACCAAAGTGAGGCGGCTTTTAAGCTGGCGAAAGTCATTAGTGCGTCCTGGCTTGCTAAACATGGCCGCCAGTTGGCGGTTCATCTCATCGCCGGTAAAAATACCCGTGGGCAATGCCGGGCCCAGCAGCTCTAGTGCGCTGAGTAGCGACTTGCGTTGCGCTGTGGCGCGCCATACGGCAGACGCTAGCAAACCCGGCAACATAATGCTGCGGCGTACAAATTCCCCCACGGCGGGGCGCATCAGCCACGCGGGATCAAACCTGTCAGAAGTGTCTGCACCATTCGCTGCTGGCTGGTCGTTGTCGATAAAGCTGCGGCACAGCTGGTGTGGCTCCATACCGTTGGCCAGAGCAGACGCAATAAAGCTGCCCGCAGACACACCTACGTAATGGTCTAGGTCGGTAAAGGAAATACCGTCTAAGGCCTCGTCCAGCGCGCACAGTGCGCCTATTTCGTAGATAGCACCTAGTGGGCCTCCCCCTGCCAGCGCCAAGGCTATGCGGGGGCGGCGTACGCCTTGGCGCTTGGTACTACTGTTAACCATATTTTGATGAGCTACGCTGATGTGATGGGGCAATGGTTGCGAGGGTCGAGGGGCAGACTTAGGCATGAATAATAAAGATATGCAACTACAAAAAATTGCTAATCAAGTTTTTAATATACTATAAAAATAATAGCTGCTTGAGCAGTATTTACTTGGGTTATAGCACTAAATAGACTATAAAACCCATAAAAAAGGCGCACAAAGCGCCTTAAGGTTAATGCAACTGTGCAGGGTTTAATTCTTCGCAGGCAATGCGTTAATTAAGCTGCTTTGCGTTAAACAGCCTTACGTGCAACGCGCTTTTTAGCAGCAGGCTTGCGGGCTGCTTTTTTAGCAACGGCCTTGCCTGTTTTGGCAACTGGCTTGTCTGCAGGTTTGGCAGCGGGCGCTTTGCTGCCCATTTTGGCAACTGCTTTGTTCAGCTCGTCAATACGGGCGATCAAAGTGTCGACGTCTTTGGCTGAGGGCACGCCCAATTTGTTCAAGGCTTTGGCTACACGCTCTTCAAAAATATCTTCCAGTTTGCCCCATTTGCTGGTGGCTTTGCTGGTGATGTCGTTGGCCATACCGGCCATTTTGTTGGTGGCCTCGGATATTTTTTCTTCCGCAGCGGCTTGGGTTTTGCGTTGAATGGTCAGACCTTCTTTAACCAAGGTTTCAAACACTTTGCCGCCTTCACCCTGCGCTTTGGAAAAAGACCCTAACCCTGCTAGCCAAATTTGCTGTGCAGATTCTTTAATAGTGCTGGCCATATCTGACGCGGTAGACGTTGATTTTGGGGCAGCAGATTTGTCGATTTTTTTAACCATGGTGAGTACTCCGTTAAGTCTGGGTGAAATCTGATAACTCGGCTTGTAGTGCCGTACATCAACACCACTGTAATCTGAAGACTATGCCCATTTTAGGTGCAATCTTCTAAAATTGTAGTAGCAGCGGTCTATGCGGCGCACGGGTTTACACGCAATTGCTCCGTCACCGGCTTTGTGCACAATAGTGTTTTAAGTATTTTTATCTACAAAATAGTCATTAGGAGCACAGCATGCAGTATTTCGTCACGGGCGCTACAGGGTTTATCGGCAAACGCTTGGTTAAAAAGTTATTGGAGCGCAAAGGCGCGGTGGTGCATTTTTTAATCCGTAAAGAAAGCGAAAAGAAGGTTGCTGGCTTACGTGACTATTGGGGTGTGACTGCAGCCCGCGCCGTGCCTGTGTACGGCGATTTAACCGCTAAAAAACTGGGCGTGTCTGCCGATGATGTGAAAAAGCTTAAAGGCAAGATCGACCATTTTCACCACCTAGCAGCCGTGTACGACCTGAGCGCTGACGAAGAAAGCCAAGTGGCGGTCAACATCGACGGCACCCGCAACACGGTGGAGTTTGCCAAGGCGATTGACGCTGGGCATTTTCACCATGTGTCCAGCATTGCGGCGGCGGGCCTGTACGAAGGCGTGTTCCGCGAGGACATGTTTGACGAAGCCGAAAACTACGATCACCCGTACTTTCGCACCAAGCACGAGTCTGAGAAGATCGTGCGCAAAGAATACAAAGGCGCATGGACGGTGTACCGCCCCGCCATGGTGGTGGGCGATAGCCAAACGGGCGAGATGGACAAGATTGACGGGCCCTACTACTTCTTCAAAGCCATCCAGCGCATGCGCCAGTTGCTGCCGCCGTGGATGCCGATGATTGGCCTGGAAGGTGGGCGTGTGAACATCGTGCCAGTTGACTTTGTGGTCAATTGCTTAGATTTCATCAGCCACAAAACCGCCATTGCCAAAAAGTGCTTTCACTTGGTTGACTCTGAAGGCTACCGCGTGGGCGACGTGCTGGATATTTTCAGCAAAGCGGGCCACGCTCCTAAGTTCAATTTGTTCGTCAACGCTGCACTATTGGGCTTTATACCCAAGAGCGTGACCAAAACGCTGATGTCGGTCAAGCCCGTGCGCCGCGTGAAAGCCGCCGTGATGAAAGACCTGGGCATGCCTGAGGACATGCTGACTTTCATCAACTATCCCACACGTTTTGACCGCCGCGATTTGGATTTGATTTTGAAAGGCTCAGGCATTGAATGCCCGCACCTGAAAGACTACGCATGGCGTCTGTGGGACTACTGGGAGCGTCACCTCGACCCTGATTTGTTTATCGACCGCTCGCTCAAAGGCACTGTGCAGGGCAAAGTGGTGCTCATCACTGGCGGGTCATCCGGCATTGGCCTGGCCAGTGCGCACAAGTTTGCTGAGGCAGGCGCCATCACCATCATTTGCGGCCGTGACCAAGACAAGCTGGACGAAGCGCAAAAAGAAGCCAAAGCCAAAGGCTACAGCTTTGCATGCTATGCCGCTGACATTGCCGACATGACCGACTGCGACCGCTTTGTCAAAGAGCTATTAGCTAACCACGGCGGTGTGGACTACCTCATCAACAACGCAGGCCGCTCGATTCGCCGCGCGATTGAAAACAGCTACGACCGTTTTCACGACTTTGAGCGCACCATGCAGCTCAATTACTTTGGCTGCATCCGCGTCACCATGGGCCTGCTGCCAGCGATGACGGCCAAAAAGAAGGGCCACATTGTCAACATCAGCTCGATTGGCGTGCTGACCAATGCGCCGCGTTTTAGTGCCTACGTAGCCTCTAAAGCCGCGCTAGACGCATGGACACGTTGCGCAAGTAGTGAGTACAGCGACCAAGGTATTAGTTTTACCACCATCAACATGCCGCTGGTGCGTACGCCGATGATTGCGCCGACCAACATCTACAAAAACGTGCCCACCTTGTCGCCTGAAGAAGCTGCCGACATGGTGGCCGGTGCTTGCATTTACAAAACCGTGCGCATCGCTACCCGCTTGGGCATCACCGGCCAAGTGCTCCACGCCTTGTTCCCTAAGATCATGCAAATTGTGATGAACACCAGCTTTCGCATGTTCCCAGATTCGTCGGCTGCGAAGGGCGATAAGTCAGCCAAGCCGCAACTGTCTGCCGAGGCCGTGGCCATGCAGCAGATGATGCGTGGTATTCACTTTTAAAGTTTGGACTAATATGCTTTTTATAAAACATTGTGTGTTGATGCTTGGCTTGGCGTGCGCCAGCTTTGCAACGTCTGCGCAACCGGGGCTGAATGCACCAATAGCATTCATGGGTGACACGGTGGTAGTTAGCGCAAGCAGCTCTGCTGGGTCGCGCAAACCACGCAAGGCGGCTAAGGCTAGAAAAGCTAAAGGTGGAGGCGTGACTTTTCACAACGGCTCGGCAGAGAGTACTGGCGAGCGCGATAAGCGACTGACTCGTGAATGCAAAGGACGCTCCAATTCGGGGCTGTGTGAGGGATACACGCGGTAGTTGTCTGACGGGCCTTTTGCTTTCCCTATTGGGGACGGAGCTAAATTTCTTTACTGTCCTAGCAGCTTGCGGTCGCGTAGCGGTGTCTCGTTTGTTCGACCTTTTGCTGTTCTAAGTCCTCGCGGTCACACAGCACCGCACGGCATGCCCATGCCAAACGGACCTGCGGCCCTTTATTGTTTGTCATAGGCATACCGAACGTTGCTGCGCTCCACT
>JAYSWJ010000268.1:0-7711 GCA_043718065.1 Polaromonas sp. | reverse complement strand
AAAGCAGTGCTTGTTTGATTGCTTGATCAGTGTATTTGAGGGCCGCCCGATGCAGCCAGTCTTGGCCTAGCTGCATTGATGTGACCTGAGTAGTTACTCAAAATATACTTGCCAGCACCTGTTACAGCCGTTTGTAGTTGTGTCAAATCAGCGCGTGGATTAACCAGCGTCACTTCCATCGGCGCGAGGGTGACAGTCACCTCGTCGGCCAGTGGTAGCAAAGCTTTGGTGACCTTGGCGGTGCACGCCCCGCAGTGCAGGCCTTCGATTGGGTAAGTGATGGTATTGGTGGTCATAGCATTGTGTTGTATCTATAAAAATGGTGGTTATGTGCAGCTCTTGGCCTGCAGGCAACCAAGCAACGGAAAATTGTGGGTGTGCTCAATTGTGTGCCAAGGCCGCCGTTGCCTGCAGCTCTGCGCGCGCCTGCCGTAGCACGCTGTACGCACTACTCAGTGCCAGCGCACCCATACCCAGCGCCACGATTAAATCAGGCCACGCACTGCCGGTGGCTGCTACGCCCAGCGCGGCCAGCATCACGGCTACATTACCCACCGCATCATTGCGCGAGCACAGCCACACGCTGCGCATATTGGCATCGCCCTCGCGCCACGCGTACAACATAGCAGCCACGCCGACATTGGCCGCCAGCGCCAGTAGGCTGATAACGCCCATGGTGACAGCCTCAGGTGGCGTGCCCGTTCGCGCGGCCCACAGCGCCTTGCCAATGACAAACAGCCCAAAAGCCAACATGCACAAACCTTTGGCAAAGGCGGCCCGTGCGCGCCACGCCAGTGCCATCGTCAGTACGGCCAGCGACACGCCGTAGTTAGCCGCGTCGCCAAAAAAGTCAATCGCATCGGCCAGCAGCGACACCGAGCCTGAACTAAACCCTGCAGACAGTTCTACTGCAAACATCAGCGCGTTGATCACCAACGCTATCCACAGCACGCGGCGGTAGCGCGGGCTGGCGTGCACAGGAGCATCATGGTCGTGTTGGCAGTGGGCGGGCATAAGGTGTATTTCAATAAAAGTGATTTCAATGGCATGATTGGAAACCTTCAAGCCACTTTAAGGTCAAGCGATGGCAACTTTAAAACCACAATTAATACAAGGGTATCAAATCAGCCAAGCCGCGCTGCGCAGTGGCGTTAGCGCGGCGAACATTCGATTTTATGAAAAAGAAAAGCTCATTGCCCAGCGCGCAACGGGCGAGAACCGCTACCGTATCTATAGCGACGAAGATCTGCACCAGCTACGCTTTATTCGCCTGCTACGTAGCCTTGACATGTCGCTGAACGAGGTGCGCACCTTGCTTTACCTAGACCTGCGTAAAAAGAGCCATTGCCAAACAGCCCGCGATACCTTGGATGACCACTTAGGCCATGTGCGTACACGCTTAGCCGAGCTGCGCGGTTTAGAAAAGGATTTGGTCGCTTTGCGTACTCAGTGTGATGGGCAGGGCGCGCAGTGCCATTTGATCGAGGCACTGCATGACAGAGCCAGCGCAGAACAGCCCAAGCGTGTGAAAAGCAAGGCCCATAGCCATTTGTGATGGCCAGGGATTTAAAAATGCCAACGTTCGACTACGCAAGGCGCAATCTCATTGCACGGTAGCTGCGTCGGTAATCCGGTAGTACAAGCCGAACGAGTCGTCGTTCAACACTAAGAATCTGCCTTCCACCACAATCGGCTCAAGGGTATATTTAATCGGCGTTTTGGTGCGCACTTCAATCATGCTCTCTGGCCCGCCGGGCAGGCAAAAGCCGCAGCTCATGGGCACAGAGGTGAGTAAAAAATGGCGCTGCTTTTCGCCAGGTTCCAACGGCATCATGTAGCCTTGTACTTTTTGCGATTTTTGGTTGAGCGCCATTTGATCCATGGTGAAGATGGGCACAATTTTTTTGTTATCTACCTTGGTTTTAATGGAGGTCAGCACGCTCCAAGGTACTACACCGGGGCGGTCAACGATGGCGGCAAAGGGGCTGTTGGCACCATGCGTGCCTGCGCCTTGGCCTGCGGGTACACCCATGGGGCCCGTGGGTGCACCAGAATCTACATTCGCCAAAGCTGCAGGTTTAGTGGCCGTAGCGCTGCTGGCTGCGGGTTTGGCGCCAGCGGGTTTTGTGCCAGCAGGTTTGCTACCCGGCACAGGCGAGCTAAGCTGGCCGTAGGCCCAGCCTGCTGTCAAAAGCGCAGTTGCCATCAAGGTGGCTGTTACAAGTTTAGTGTTCATGTTTCATTCCGCAGTATTTACCTATGGCTAAGCCTTTGCAGGCGGCTTGCAGGTCTTTGTGGCACACCTCTTCTTTTTTACCTGATTCTAAGCATTTAGCAGCGCCTTCGTGCGCGGCGGCAATGGCGCGGTGACGGGCCATGTCTTTTTGGGCATCAGCGTCTGGCCCAGCAGTGGTAGCAGTAGCGGCAGCAGGCTTAGCAGCTGGCGCAGTTTGGGCTGTAGCGCTGAATGCAGCAGCGGCGCAGATGACAAAAGTGAATAAAGATTTTGGAATGAAAGTCATAGTTACCTCGATTGTAAAATTTGTAGCACATCTAATTTGTAAGCGGCCCACACGGGCAGCAATGCAGCCACTAGGGCCATGATCACTGCGCCAGCTAGCACCCACATCTGCTCTGGCAGCCAGATCCAACCCGTGATGGGAATAGACCTGTCTGCAGCTAATAAATAGCCCACCAGACCTGTTAAGAGATGGCCCAAGGCCAGCCCTAAAACCCCTGCAATCAATGTCAATATCAGCGCTTGCCATACCAGCACGCTGGCCACGCGCGCGGGGCTGGCACCCAGCAGGCGCAGCATGGCCCAGTCGGCTTGGCGCTCGCGCAACGCGTTCCACAGCGCTATCAGCAAGCTAATGGTGGCAATTAACAGCAGCACGGCGGCAAATCCGCGCAGCACATCTGTGCCTACACCCAGCATACGAAACAAACGTGTCATCTCGATGGCAGGGGCCGCTGCCTGCATCTCGGTGGTGGTGTTGACAAAGCGCGGAAACGTCACTGCAGCCAACGGCGAGGTGTACTGAATCAGCGCCATGGTGACCTCACGGTCGTCTTCTAGCGCCTGTTGGTCTGAGGCATCTAGCGCGGTGGCTTTTTCGTGCACTTGCCAGACTGATTCGGTCATGGTGAGTATCAGGCGGTCTATCACGCAGTCGCATTTTTGTAGCACGCCCACCAGCTGGTACGGCGACTCTCCATGCGGATGGCCTTTAGCACCTAGGCCATGGTTGCCCACAAAGGGCATGCCGGGCTGCAGGCCCATTTTGTCCATGGCGGCTGCTACGCTGTAGCCTGCTACCGACTGCATCGGTGCGGCCCACGTTTGGCCGCGCTGCAGCTTGGCGTTGTACAGCGCCATGTAGTCGGGCGTAGTGCCCACAATGCGGTAGCCTGCAAAACTGTCGCCTAGGCTGATGGGAATCAGCGTTTTGACTGACGGATTTTTAGCCAACTCTTTCACATCCGCCAGCGGAATGTTGCCTGAAGGCACGTCGATATGGAAGACGCCGGCCAGTATCAATTGCAACGGGCTGCCCTTCGCGCCCACTACCACGTCGATGCCTTGCAGGTCACGCTCGAACGACGCTTGCACTTGGTGCTGCACCAGTAGCAAAAAATTAATCGACGCCAGCCCCAGCGCCAGCAGCAGCACGTTCAGCGCCGCGGCCAGCGGGCGGCTGCGCACGTATTGCCAGGAAAGTACTATAGATTTCATAGCTGCTTGAGCAGTAACTGCGGGCTAGAACCGTCATTATTGCTTATAAAATGACCATCTAGAACGCTCTGCACGCGCGCATCGTGCGTGGCCACTACCAGCGTGGCGTGACAACGCAGCGCTGCTTGGGCTAGCAGCGTGATGGCGCTGTGCGCGGCATCGTCGTCTAGGCTGGCGGTGGGCTCATCGGCCAAAATCACCTTGGGTTGCATCAGCACCGCCCGCGCTAGCGCCACCCGCTGCGCCTGCCCGCCCGACAGCGCATGCGGTTTGCGCTGCGCTAAATCGGCCACGCCCAGCGCGTCTAAGCTGCGCATAATTTGCGCGGTGTCAGTGGGCACGCCCAGTGCAAAATAAGCCAAGCCTAAATTGTCAAACACCGTCAATGCATCACTCAAATGCAAGCGCTGCGGCAAAAACCCCACCGTGCGCCCACGCCAAGCGTCGCGCTGTGCAGCGTTGAGCAGTGCCGGGTTTTGGCCCGCTACCTCAAGCTGGCCAACAGCGGTAGTAAGCAAGCCTGCAGCCAGCGCTAGCAAGGTGGATTTGCCGCTGCCCGAGCTGCCGCGCAGCAGCAGCGCGCTGCCTTGCGGCACGTCCAGGTCGGGCAAGCTGATGGACGTGCCGCCTGGGTATTGGTAAGTCAACTGGTTGGCCTGCAACATCAGTGCACCCCGTTGGCAGGGCTGGCGCAGTCGGCGCATACGCCGCGCACTGCAAAGTCCATGCTCAGCCCTTGGTAACCCAGCGCCTTGAGCGCCTGCAGGGCTGTTTGTGCAGCTTTTTCAAGATCATTAGTGTTCGATTGCAGCGCGCTGGTAAAAGGCTGGTCACGGTGGCAGGTTTGGCATTCAAAGTGCGGTATGGCGTGCACGCTGGCTGGCATGGCTTGGTAGCGGCGCACGCGGTGGGCATCTACCCGGCACAGCAGCAGGCCCACTTGGGTCAGGCGGTCAATCAAGCGGTACAAAGTCACGCGGTCTAGCGCCAGGGCTTGGTCGTCTTGCGTAGCCAACTGCAACTGCGCGTGGGTGTAGCTGGTGTCGGGGTTGGCCAGCAGCCACGCTAGCACTACCCGCGCAGCCTGCGTGCGCCGCAGGCCGTGGGCAGATAGCAGGGCATCTACAGCAGCGTAGGTGCTAGCGTCGGCGGACGGAGCTGGGTTCTGAATGGTCATATTTAGTCAGTGAGCATGTATTAACGCAACTTAGTTGCATTACAATACTGCAATCTAGTTGCATTATGGCCGCATAAAGCGCGTAAGCCACTCTCTATTTGTAAATATTAGCTGTCTATGTCTTCCAAAATCAAATCACCGCTGCACCCTGTGCAATACCTACTGGCTTGGCCTGCTTGGCTGCGTGTGGTGGCGGTGACGCCCGTCGTGGCAGTGCTTTGGCTGGCAGTGGTTTGGGCCAATTTAGAAGCTGCGCCATGGTAGTGCTGGACAACCTTACCGTCAGCTACCGCCAGCACCCAGCGCTGCACCATATTAGTGGGCGGTTTGCCCAAGGCTCGCTCACCGCAGTGGTGGGGCCTAACGGATCGGGCAAAACCACGCTACTCAAAACTATCATGGGGTTGCTGCCCGCTGATGGTGGGCAACTGGTGGTGGCGGCGCAACCGTCGCGTGTGGCCTATTTGCCGCAGTTGTCTGAGATCGACCGCAACTTTCCGCTGCGCGTGGCCGAATGCGTGCAATTAGGTTGCTGGGCAACCCATGGTGCATGGGGCGGATTGCGCGCCGCGCAACTGGCGCGCGTGCAATGGGCGCTACAGACTGTGGGGCTGGATGATTTTGACCAGCGCCCTATCAGCACACTGTCGTCGGGGCAACTGCAACGCGTGCTGTTTGCGCGGCTGCTGGTGCAAGACGCCCAGCTTATTTTGTTGGACGAACCGTTTAATGCGGTGGACTCTAAAACCACGGCGGCGCTACTAAGCATATTGCAACTGTGGCATACCCAGCAGCGCACCGTGATTGCCGTGGTGCATGACGATGCGCAGGTACGCCAGTATTTTCCGCAAACGCTGCTGCTGGCGCGTGGGGTGGTGGCGTGGGGTGCTACAGCGCAGGTAATGACTGAGTCCCGTTTGCAACTAGCCCGCACCATGGCCGAGGCTTGGGATGAATCAGCGCCGTTATGCGATGTAGATGCGACTAGTGCGCGCAAGGTAGTAGCTTGATGGACGCGCTTTATGCCGTGCTGATAGCGCCCTTCACCGAGTTTGCTTTTATGCGCCGCGCGCTGGTAGCTACGATAGCACTGTCGCTCAGCGCTGCGCCGCTGGGCGTGTTCCTCACATTGCGGCGCATGAGCTTGCTAGGCGACGCACTAAGCCACGCCATCTTGCCCGGTGTAGCCATTGGCTTCATGCTGTTTGGGTTGTCGCTGACTGCCATGGCTGTGGGTGGTGTGGTAGCAGGCATGCTGGTGGCCGCACTAGCAGGTGCTATCAGCCGGTCCACCGCACTGAAAGAAGATGCCAGCTTAGCAGCAGTGTATTTAGTCGCCTTGGCACTGGGGGTGACGCTGATCTCACACCACGGCACGCAGCTGGATTTGCTGCATATTTTGTTTGGCAGCGCCTTAGGCGTTGACGCGCAAGGCTTGTATTTAGTTGCAGCGGTGTCCAGTGCCAGCATGCTGGCCTTGGCGGCGCTGTACCGCGCGCTGGTGCTGGAAAGTTTTGATCCGGTATTTTTAAACGCCGTATCGCAACGCCGCGCTGCGGGTGGGCGAAGATGGAACGGTGCATGGAACAGTGCATGGAACGGTGCGTGGATATGGCAGCAAAGTTTTTTAATGCTGGTGGTGATCAACTTGGTAGCGGGTTTTCAAACTCTTGGCACGCTCATGGCCGTGGGGCTGATGATGTTGCCCGCTGTATCGGCCCGCTTATGGCACGTTAGCCTGCCTGCGCAATTGGCCAACGCGTGCCTGCAAGCTATGTTGGCCAGCATCAGCGGGTTGCTGCTGTCTTACCACTTTGATACCGCCAGCGGCCCCACCATTATTGGGTGCGCAGGGGTTTTGTACTTTGCCTCTTTGCTCGCCGCACCCGGTGGCTGGTTAACTCAAATTTTTCCCAGATTACACAAGACTGCATGAATGGTGTTTTGTATACGTTTAACAAATTAGTTATTTTTTTGAAGGTGATTTATGAAATCGTTGTTTTCTCTGTTCAGTATAGTGGTTGCCTTGTTAGGCGTACTTGGATGGTCAAGCTCGGCAAGCGCGGTAGACAAACTGCCAGTGGTGGCCAGCTTCAGCATTTTGGGTGATTTGGTAACTATCGTAGGCGGCGACCGCATAACGGTCACCACGCTGGTAGCCGCAGACAGCGATGCGCATATTTTTGAACCTAAGCCCGCCCATGTTAAAAGTATTACGCAGGCCAAGCTGCTGGTGGTCAACGGCCTAGGCTTTGAGCCTTGGGCTGCCAAACTGGCTAAATCTGCGGGCTACCAAGGCGATACTGTGGTGGCAACACAAGGCGTTCAACCGCTGTCCATGACAGAGGATGGCAAAAAGTCATTAGACCCGCACGCATGGCAAAACCCGCGCAACGTCATCATCTACGTGCGCAATATTGCGGCTGCATTAACCAAGCTAGACCCTGCAGGCGCTGCGCAATTTAGAGGCCATAGCGAAAGTTATATCAAAGAGCTAGAGGCGCTAGACATTTGGGCCATAGGGCAGTTTGCAGTAGTACCGCAAGCCAAACGTAAAGTCATTACGTCGCACGATGCATTTGGCTATTTTGCAGCGCACTACCAAATCACTTTTTTAGCACCCCAAGGTATGTCCACTGAATCTGAGCCTAGCGCCAAACAAGTGGCGCAGTTGATACGTCAAATCAAAATTGAAAAAATCAAAGCCGTGTTTGTAGAAAACATGACCAATGCCAAGCTGCTAGCCCAACTGGCCAAGGATGCTGGTGTTGTGCCCGGTGCGGCACTGTATGCCGATG
>JAYSWJ010000267.1:0-20669 GCA_043718065.1 Polaromonas sp. | reverse complement strand
AGCCAGTCCATGCTGGCAATGCCTGCGGGCAAGGGCTGCCGTGCGGATGAAGTGGCGATGTTCAAGGGCGCGCGCGGGGCGGCAGATGCGGGCGCAGCGCTTGCGCCCAATACGCTGGTATGCGATGTGTTGGTGGCCAAAGACGCGGTGGCTGGTGAGGTGGTTGTTTGCGCAACTGCGGGATGTGCTGATGCCGATGTAGTCGCACTTGCAGAGATGGACGCAGTCGCACCCGCGCTTGCGTTCACACCCGCACCCGAACCCGAACCAGCCACTACATTTTTAATAGCTGCTTGAGCAGATTTTACATGGGTTGCAGCTTTTTTTTCTTCATAAAATGGGGCTTCCCACAGCTGAATGCCCATCGCGCTTAACATGCTGCGCTGGCGCGCATCCAGTGCCAGCGGTGGTGGCCCGCTGGCGGCGGCAGTGGTGGCAGTCACGTTTGCAGATGCAGATGCGGATGCTGCGGAGGTGTTGCTCATAGTTTGTAGCTCATCACTATAGCGTCTTCGCGCAGGTCGCCACCTGCAGGGTAGTATCGTTTGCGCTCGCCCACGCGGCGAAATCCGTACTGCTCGTACACGGCGATAGCGCGTATGTTGCCCACGCGCACTTCTAGCCACAGCCACTGGGCCGACACGCTGCGCGACCACAGCGCCAGCGCGTCCAGCATGACGCGGGCCCAGCCTTGGCGCTGGTAGGGCGGGGCCACGGTGAGGTTAAGCAAATGCACCTCGTCCACGCCTTGCATGGCGATAAAGTAGCCCAGCAGCGTACCCTCATTTGCTGTGCTTGCTGGCGTGCTGCGCGGGCTCCGTTGCGTGGTGCTTGGCGCTTCATCCGCGCCACCTACCAGCGTGAGGCATTGGTAACCTGCGGCAATACTGTCGGCAATGTTCGCCTCGGTCCACGGCCAGTCGTAGGCGGCGCGCTCGGCGTGCAGTACCTGCGCCAGGGCAGCGGCGCGCATGGGTACCAGCTGCGCCTCGCGTAGCGCGAGCGGTGGGGTGTGCAAAACGGGCGTGGTGGGCAGGGCGCTCATGGGGTCGAGTTTAAATCTTAAGCCGCTGGCGTGGTGGGCGCGGCCGGCGTGGCAGGTGTGGGTAGGGCGCGTGTTGGCACAGCCGCTTCGCGCTCTGCCGTGGTTTGTGCCACCTTGTCGCGAATGTACAGCGGCAGCGCGTCTTGCGCGTCTACCAGGCCACCGCTGGCGATCAGCTGGGGTGCCAAGCGCAGCAGCGCCGTGGCCGTGGGCAGGCAATGCACATAGGTTGCGGCCAGCAATGCTGCGGGCAACTGTGCGTCGTAGGTAGGGCGCACATTGCCTGCCAGTAGGGTGGTAAATTCTGCCTCAAAAGGCTCTATATTTTGAGGTGTTTTAAGGCTGTAGAGTGCGTCGATACTGCTCAAGCAGCTATTAACAATATAGTGCTTATAGTACACCTCGCCCATGCGCGCGTCCAGCGCGGCGCATATGCGCTGCGGCAGCGCGGCATGCGGCAGGGCCTGCTGCAAGCTGTGGCAGGCCTCGTTGGCCACCGCCATCAGCGTGTCTACCGGCAGCACGCGCACGCCAGCGGCAAAAGCCAAGCCCTGCGCTACCGAGCAGGCCGTGCGCAAACCGGTAAACGAGCCAGGGCCGCGGCCAAAGACGATGGCGTCTAGCTGGGTAAACTGCAAACCAGCTTGTGCCATCAGCGCTTGGATGGCGGGGATCAGCGTGGCAGACGCCTGCGCCCCGCCCGCGCCCGTGTGCGTGACAATCTGCGCGCCGTGCTGCACGGCAATGCTCATCACCTGTGTGGACGTGTCAAAGGCTAGTAGCTTCATGGCATCACGCCTTGGCGGCGGCTGCTGCGGCTGCGGTAGTGACTAAGAGCGCTGCTTTGCCCGCTGCGCGCACGCCCACCACAATGCCTAGCGTTACCAGCGCCAGCCCGGCGGCCAGGTTCCAGTACAAAGGCTCGTTTAAAAACAGCACCGCGCCCAGCGCCGACAAACCGGGCACGATGGCGGTCAGCATCGTTGTACGCACGGGGCCAAAGTATTGAATCATCTTGGTAAAGGTAATGCCCGAGATCACCACCGAGCCGCCGCCTTGCCACGCAGCGTGAAAAATAATCTCGCTCCACGGCGCGGTGGCCAGTTTGCTGTGCACCACGCCGCTGGCTACGAACGCAGCGTACACGGGTATGTAGGTCAGCACGCAAAACACGATGACCGCGATAGTGGCGGGCACCGCGCCCAGCGCCTGCTTGCGGCAGGTGACCGCGTAAAACGCCCAGCAGGTGGAAGCGCAGACAAACAAAATGTCGCCCTTCCACACTTGGCTACTGCCGTCGCTACCAAACGTAGCCTTAAATATTGACACGCCGCCTACCAACAGCGCACCGCCAAAAATCATCGCCAGCCCAGTGATGCGGCCCGCGCTTAAATGTTCACCCAGCAGCCACACCGACAGCAGCGCGGTAGACAGCGGCAGCATGCCCGGTAGCAGCACCGACCCATGCGCTGCCGGTGCGTACACAAAGGCGCTGTAGGCCAGCACGGCATAACCCACTCCGCCAAACACCCCAATCAGCACCGTAGTGCGGCGCGGCAGCGGCGACAAGCCCAGCCACGTGTGCTGGCCCTGCCCGTTGGCTTTCATTTTGCGCACCATCACATAGCCCCATGGCAGCAGCACCAGCGCTGCACCGATAAAGCGGCACAGCACAATGTCTAGCGGCGTCAGGCCGCGCAGAGCCATGAAGCGGGCGACCACGATAAACGAGGTCCAAATGGTAATAGTGATTACCGCAGCAGCGATGCCGACGGTCTTGGGAGATAGGCGCATGGCTTGATTATCGGGGGTGTTGCGCCAACCCACCCGGCCAAGGCTTTGTCTTTTTATAAAGCAGCGACCATCGCCGCTGCGTGGTGTTAGCCGCCTCTGCTGCGCTAACTGCACTTACTGGGTTTACTGCTTGCGCTGCACAAACAAATTGCGTTTCGCATCTTCTGGGTAGGCAAAGGTCACCACGCCGTTTTTTACCATGCCCATGACCAGCATGTTTTGCGTGACAGCGTCCTTGTCGTTTAAGGTAAATGGTTTTTCATACGTGGCTACTACGCCGTAGTAGGTGCGCTGCATGTTCTCCAGCGCCAGTTTTAATGTAGGGCCGTTGACAACGCCATCACGCACACCAAACAACGAATACATCAAAATATAAGTTGCGTCATAGGCCTGCGCTGCTGCCATGGGCACCGTGATGCGTTTGGATTTGAACTTACGCGCGTAGGCACTTAGAAACGCGGCCCGGCGCTCATTGCTGGGTTCGGCAATAAAAGTTTGCGCCATCAGTGCACCGTCAGCGTTGTCTTTAGCGCCATCCATAAAGAAAGGAAACGATAGCGGCCATGCACCTACTTGCGGTACTTTCCAGCCCATAGCCTTGCGCCCGTTGGCAATGACTGCATTTTCAGGCCCGACTGTGTAGCTAAACACCACGTCGGCACCGGCATCGCGGGCAGCTTTTAGGTCGGTGCTTAAATCTTTCACACCAGTGGCAAAACGTGCCACATACACGGCCTTGAGCTGTTTGGCCTCCAGCGCTTTTTCCACGTCTTTCAAGCCTGCCTCGCCGTAGCCGGTAGTGTCGGCAAAAATGGCCACCTTGGTCCAGCCGCGCTTGACAATGTCATCCACCACAAACGGTGCCTGAATACCATCGCGCGCAGAGTTGCGAAAGATATAACTGTCTTGTGCAGGAAATTTAGCCGTCAGTGGTGAGCCTGTGGCACACGGAATGATCAGTGGCAACCTGGCGTTCTGAAAAATATCTAAAGATTTGGCTGCCACCCCGGTGTTGCAAAACCCAATCACTACGCTGACCTTCTCGCTCACCAAGGCTTGGCTTTGCTTGAGACCTTCATCGGGGTTGGCTTTATCGTCCTTGACCACCAGCTCCAGCGGGCGGCCCAAGTAGCCTCCCACGGCGTTGATCTCGTCCACCGCCAGCTGAATGCCTTGCAACATGGGTACACCAAAGTCAGCCGACGGCCCGGTAAAGGGGCCTATTACGCCCACGCGAAGGGTATTGGTTTGTGCACAGACTAAGCTGGCCGCCAAACCCAGAGTTAGTGCGCAGGCGATGCGTAAAACTTGCATATGAAGAACCTTTGGCAATTTGACAAATTGCACATACTCTAAACCGGCACGATAGATTGTGCTAGCGGGTTGTTACCAAGTGTGTCGTAGTTTATGCTGGCTTTTCAGCGCAATTGACCCAGCTTGGTGGGCCTGGCGTTAGACTCGGCAGCGGGTTTAGGCTGCAGCAATCGCTCACTTTGCCAGCGCACTAAATCAAGCCACATCTGGCGCATCTCGGCGGCCAACGGGGTGCGAAAAGCACTCGGCAGCTCGATGGTGACCACCGGCATGCGTTTGTGAATACCGCCGTAGTTGCCCAAGCTGCCCGGAAAAATGCCCACTTGGTCTAGGTACAAACGGCCCAGTTTGTCGGGCGGTGTGGTGGGGCCGTCAAAGTCCAGCACGCCGTAGGGCGCGTGAATGCTGACAATCATGTCGGGTTTAAAGCGCTCCATCTCGTCGTGCAAATACTGCGACTCGGGCTCGCTTAATGGCTTGGGGCCGGGCCAGCGGCGCGGGTCGCGTTTGACTTTTTGCTCCCAGTACAACGCGGCCTCTTTGTCCCAGTTGGGTGTAGGAAAGTTGCGGTTTAAATCTACGCCATGCGCGTTGGTGCGCTGCGCGGGGCTGGTAAGCAAACCATCCGGGTTAAGCAGCGGTATAAAACGCCAGTGGGTCTGCGCGGGAATCTCTTTAGCCAGTGCAATCCAGTGCAGCGCCAGTGCGGCAGACGACAGCTCATCACCGTGAATGCCGCCCACCACCAGCACCCGCAGTTTGGGCTCTGCGGCCGGTAAGTCACGAACCCACAACGGCTGGCCCTTGACCGAGCGCGCCTTACTGTCTTGTAGCTGCGCGGCTTGGCACAGTGCCTGTGGCACATTGGGCAGCTTGCGCGATAACTCGTCGCAGCCTACAGCCTGCGCCGCACTGTGCAAAACCCCTGCGCTCACCACACTGATAGCGAAAACGTATGTGATACAGCGTGCTGCACTTCGCACCGCACGCCATGCAGCACCGTACCAGCGTGTGCTGTGTGTTGTATGCTGGTTGTTCATTTAACGGCACACCTTCTGCCGCGCCGCCACCAATGCAGCGTCTAGCTGCGCGCCGATCAAATCTGCCGACGCCACACCTTCAATGCGGGGTGCTACCTCAACACCCTGCGCGTTGAGAAACAAAACGGTGGGCGTTAGCGCAGCGCGGTAGCTGTTGGCAATATCTGCCCCGTTGCTGGGCTGGCCTTTCAGATCAGCCACCGTGCGCTGGCGGTCATTCACCACAATTTGAAAAGCAGGCAAGCCTTCTTTGCGCATGGGCGCTAGGTAATTGCGGCGCAGCAATTCACACCACGGGCAGCCGGGCAAGCTGACCAGCAGCACCAAGGGCGCGCACTGGCGCTGCGCCTGCGTGGCCACATCGCGCAGCGAAGCTGGCGTAGGCAACGGCGTCTCGCGGCCTTGCGCGCGGGCACTGCTGCCCCACGCTGCGCACGCTAGGGCAGCCAGCAACTGGCGGCGGGTAGTAGGTGCGCGCATAGGTAGAAAATTAGCATGTAAGAGTGAATATATTATAAGCATTTTAGGTCTTCTAGGCCGTAGAACCTGCTCAAGCAGCTATGCAATTGATAGTACCTGACAATCTACCAGCACCTGCGGCGCACGGGCTGTTCAATCCAAGCAAAGAACAATGTGACGAGTCGGGTCCGTCTCGATGAAAAATACTACGACAGGCGCGCGTTGTTTAAGTTAGCAAATCAAGGGCCTCAATTCGCGCGTGTTTGCGGAGTATTTTTCGCGAAAGAGATGCCCGGCTCGAGTCCAGCTCTGTGGTGCGCACGCTCAGCCAAGCAACCAACTTTCCGATGAGTCAAAAGAGTCAAAAAAAGAACCAAGACAATCATCGAGCCATGCACAAAGGTGCAAGCTTTGATTTATGCGGCGGTCTCTAAGGCCTGCCAAATATAAGATTCCATACCAATCACACCATAAGTAAAACCACCCTCCAGCACCTGTACTTTGGCCTCTGGGCGTGCCGCGCCCAGCGCCACCAAGAAAGGCAAATAGTGCTCATCCGTGGGGTGTGCCCGCTTGGCATGGGGCGCTTGCGCAGCAGTGTCAACCAGGGCTTGCGTGTTGCCGCGCGTGACATTATCGCGCACCCAGTGGATAAACTCTTGGGCATAAGCTGCATCGCCCGGCCCCTGCATGCTGAACTCATTCATATTGTGGGTAATGCTGCCCGAGCCCACCATCAGCACCCCTTGCGCTGACAGCGGTTGCAGCATGCGGCCCAGATCAAACGCGCCTTGGGCCGTGAGGGTGTAGGGCATCGACAACTGAAACATCGGCACGTCTGCGTGCGGCAGCAAATGCAGCATAGGCACCCACGCACCATGGTCGTAGCCGCGCTGCGCATCAAGCCGCACGTGCTGGCCGCGCGACTCTAAAAGTTGCGCGGTCACCGCCGCCAGCGCAGGATGGCCCGGCGCTGGATACACCATGCTGTTAAGACGCTGATCAAAGCCACCGAAGTCGTACATAGTCTGGGGCTTAGCTGTAGTCATCACGCTCAGCCCTGGCGTCATCCAGTGCGGCGATATTAATAGCACTGCCTGTATGGCCGGTAACTTGCGCCCCGCCTCTTGCAACAAAGCACCGGCAACGCCGGGCTCTAGCGCAAACGTGGGTGCGCCGTGGGAGATAAATAATACGGGCAGGGGTTGGGCCATTAGGTGCTCCTGGATTGAAGTTTTATGCAGCGGTACAGTGCTGTAGACGGCTCCCGTATTTATACCGGACGTTTTTAAACTGCGACTAAAAAAGTTGGAAAATATCGGCGTAGTTACGCTGCGCTTGACTTAGTTAATGCAATGCGCCCACCGTTTTGCAGTGCAAGCGTGATCGCTGCAAGCACTAAAAACGCCGGGTATTCCCATCCACCATTTTTGTTGGTGAACTGCCATCCATTGCCGATGTGGACTGTGAGTGCGCCCAATAAAACAACGACACTGGCCGCTGCCACCCAACGGGTGTAGATACCTAAGATCAAGGCCACGCCTGCGATCACTTCAAACGGTGCCACGATGTAGGCCGTCCAGCCCGGAAAGCCGACGGATTCAAAAAAACCAGCCGTGCCCGGCAGCGTAAAAACTAATATTTTAAGTAGCCCGTGCGCCAGAAACATCAGGCCTAGGGCTAGGCGCAAAGTCAAGGCAGCGTAATCGTTGGTAGAGTAGTTCATCGTGTTTTCCTAAAAAATAGTTTAAGTTTTGCCTAACTGCAGACAGATCTGCGTGCCGCCATAGTTTGGTTTTGCACTTTGGGCGCGCAATTAAATGTATTTGTTCCTTCCCTATTGATAAATACCCGTTTAGGTGAATAACTGTCTCATTTTTTGAGACAATAACTTGCACCATGGATAAATTTAAAGAAATGCAAGCCTTTGTGGCCGTGGCCGAGTGGGGCAGCTTTGTCAAAGCCGCCGACCAGCTAGAGACCTCTAAGGCAGCAGTGTCGCGCTACGTGGCCCAGCTAGAAGAACGCTTGGGCGTGCGTCTGATGCAACGCACCACACGCCGCTTGTCGCTGACTGACGAGGGCCATGCATTTCTTATCCACTGCAAGGAAACGCTGGCACTGATCCACGATGCTGAGGAAGAAATTCAAAACAAACGCAAGAACCCCACGGGGCTGATTCGCATCAACGCGCCAGTGACTTTTGGCATCTTGCACCTTGCGCCACTGTGGGGCAAATTTACAGCGCTGTACCCGCAAGTTCAACTGGATGTCACGCTGTCAGACCGCGTGGTCGATTTAGTGGACGAAGGGTACGACATGGCCGTTCGCGTGGCGCGTTTGCCCAGCTCTACCTTGGTCAGCCGCAAGCTTGCCAGCACCTCGCTGGTGGTGTGCGCATCACCCAAATACCTCAAAGGTAAACCTAAGCCACAGCACCCGAGTGACTTGAAAAGCCACAGTGTGATCAGTTATTCATATTTGTCCACGGGCGATGAATGGGTGTTTCAAGGCCCCGACGGCGAGGCGCGGGTAAAGACGAATCCTAAAATCCACACCAACAACGGCGACACTTGCCGCAGCGCCGCACTAGCGCACCAAGGCATTATTCTTCAGCCAAGTTTCATTGTGGGACAAGACATTCAAAAAGGCGATTTGGTGGCGTTGTTGCCGCAATTTAAATCGGTCGATTTAGGCATTTATGCAGTGTACTCCTCACGCAAATTAGTCTCACCTCGCATTCGGGCGTTGGTGGATTTTTTGGTCAAAGAGTTCAAGCAGGTCAACTGGCGCTGACAAACACTTAAAGCCTGTGTGCGGCTATTTTTATAAGGTTTTTAGGCCACTAACCCATGTAAATACTGCTCAAGCAGCTATTTATTTAATAGCGTTAAATTCCTTGAGCACTTCTCGTGTGTGCTGCCCTAGCATCGGCGGCGGCAGGTCTGTGCGTGGTGGCGTGAGCGACATTTTGATTGGGCTGGCCACCAAGCGCACATCACCTGCCAGCGGATGCTGCCAGGTGTGCACCATGCCGCGCGCTTGCACCTGCGGGTCAGCAAATACCTCGGCTAAATTATTGATCGCACCGCAGGGCACCTTGGCGGCTTCTAGCAGCGCTAGCCAATCAGCTTTGCTGCGGGCTTGAAAAATACTCTCTAATATCGGCACCAACACGACGCGGTGACGCACACGATCGGCGTTTTTGATAAAACGTGCATCGGCGGCTAAATCGCCGCGCCCAGCTACGGTGCACATCTTGGCAAACTGGCTGTCGTTACCTACCGCCAAAATAAAATGGTCTTTGCTGCCGTCTGCCGCTGGTGCGGTTTCAAACACTTGGTAGGGCACTATGTTTTGGTGTGCGTTGCCTGCACGGCCGGGCACCGTACCAGTTTTTTGTCCGCTGACCAAATAGTTAGCGCCTAGGTTGGCCAGCATGGCCACTTGCGTGTCCAGCAGTGCCATATCGATGTGCTGGCCGTGGCCCGTGCGCTCGGCGTGGCGTAGCGCAGCAAGTATGGCAGTACACGCGTACATGCCGGTAAATAAATCTGCTACCGCTACGCCTACTTTTTGTGGGCCTCCGCCTAAGTCGTCACGCTCACCCGTTACGCTCATTAGCCCGCCCATGCCTTGCACGGCGTAGTCGTAGCCAGCACGGTCTTTGTACGGCCCGGTTTGGCCAAAGCCGGTGATGCTGCAGTACACCAAGGAGGGTTTTAGTTTTTGCAAACTGGCGTAGTCCAGCCCGTAGCGCGCCATGTCGCCCACTTTAAAATTTTCTACAAATACATCACAGTGCATTACTAATGCACGGATCGTGTGCTGGCCCTCTGGTGTAGAAATATCGCACGCCACAGAGCGCTTGTTACGGTTGGTGCCCAGGTAATATGCCGCCTCGCTCATGTCGTGGCCCTGCGCGTCTTGCAAAAACGGTGGCCCCCAAGTACGCGTGTCGTCGCCACCCACGCCGTCTTTTAAGGGCCGCTCAATTTTGATGACATCGGCCCCTAAATCAGCCAGCGTTTGCGTGCACCATGGCCCCGCCAGCACGCGGGATAAATCGAGAACTTTGATTCCATCTAGAGCATTCATAGGTGTATTGTCCATCCAAACGATAATATGAATATGCTTCAATACGCAAAACAGCCCTTTTCCTCCGTACTACCTGCTCAAACAGCTCACTTTTTAATAGTGACAGGCGCGCTGGCAGCTGTGCTGGGTTGTACGCCTGCGTTCAACTGGCGTGAGGTCTCATTTGATGACTTGCCGGTGACTGCGCTACTGCCTTGCAAGCCGGACAGGGGTACGCGCAGTGTGCCGCTAGCAGGTGCGCCGCGCGATATGGTGATGGCGGGCTGCCAAGCGGGCGGTGCTACGTTTACCGTAGCCATAGTGAGCGCTGGCGACACCGCAGTGGCGGCGCAAGTTACCGCAGCGTTAAAAGCGGCTAACCAAGCCACCCACAGCCAGTACGCGCAGCATGGCGGCGTGGTGGTGCAGGCCTCGGTGTACGGCACGCCACAAGCTGACCGCGACGGCCCGGGCGCACTGAGTACACAGGCAGTAGACACCTTCTTTTCTAACGTAAAGCTGGCGGGCAAGCCATGAGCCTGCCGCTTGAGCAAAGTAGCGGCAATGCTGCCGCGCGAACAGTAAGCGATACGCTGCCACGCAATTTGGCTATTGAGGTGTTCTTGGCTTTTGCCTTAGCGTACTTTTTATCTGCGTTGGTGCGGACCATTACAGCAACGCTGTCGCCCGTGCTGGCAGCTCAATTTTCGCTCTCGGCAGGTGATCTCGGTTTGCTGGCGGGTGGCTATTTTTTAGGTTTTGCGCTAACGCAATTGCCATTGGGCAAATGGCTAGACCAGCATGGTCCACGCAAAGTGATTTTGAGCTTTTTAAGTGTGGCGGTAGTCGGCTGTATTGCCTTTGCATTAGCCCCTAATTTTGCGGGCCTGCTAGCGGCGCGTGTGCTGTGCGGTGTGGGCGTTAGCGCCTGCCTGATGGCTCCGCTTACGGCATACCGCCGCTGGTTTAAACCCGAGCTGCAGTTGCGCGCTAATTCGTGGATGCTGATGTCCGGGTCGCTGGGTATGGTGGCCTCTACCTTACCGGTGCAGTGGCTATTGCCGCAGGTGGGCTGGCGGCCACTGTTCGGTGGGCTGGCGGTGCTAATTTGCGTGGCCATTGCAGTGCTGGCGTGGCGGCTGCCTGCTTGGCATACGCAGCCCACGCCGGTGCACAAGCAGGGCGATTCGGTTGCACATGGTAGCGGCTACCGCGCAATTTGGCAGCATCCGTATTTTCGTCGGCACATGTGGCTGGGGTTTTTTAACTACGGTGGGTTGCTGGCAGTACAAACCCTGTGGGCCGGGCCATGGCTAGTGCAGGTGAGCGGCAATACGCCTGCGCAGGCGGCCACGGGCTTGTTTTGGATGAATGTATGCATGCTGTGCACCTTTTGGCTCTGGGGCATGGTCAACCCTACTTTGGCACGCAGGGGCTGGCATGCAGACTGGTTGATTGCACGCGGTGCACCGCTTAGTTTGGCCGTATTAGCCATTATTTGCATAGTTGGTCCAGCAACATCTTGGTGGGCTTGGGCCTTGTTTTGCATAAGCTGCAGCTTTATGTCGCTGGCGCAGCCAGCAGTGGGCATGGCATTTGCGCAGGCATTGGCGGGGCGCGCGCTCAGCGCCTATAACTTGGTGCTTTTTAGCGGCGTGTTTGTCGTACAGTGGGGTATTGGGTTGCTGATAGATTTTTTCAAATCGCAGGGGCTGGGCACGGTCAACGCTTTTAGGGCTGCCTTTGGGGTATTTTTTATCTGTGCATTGGCGTCATACCTGCGATTTGTTTTGGATAATAAGACCGTCTCACCCGCGCGGCTTGCGCAGTCTGCCAGCCAGCCCATTGAAGTTTAAATTTTGACCGCATGAACCATATCGTCATCATTGCCCACGCACCCCTGGCTTCTGCCTTGCGAAGCTGCGCGCTGCATGTGTTTCCAGACTGCGGCGCACAGGTGACTGCGCTAGACGTACAGCCCAACACGCCGCCCGAAGAAACCGTAGCCCAAGCGCGCATCATGCTAGCCCAGCGCAGCGCGCCCACTGCGTTGCTGCTGGCTGATATTTTTGGTGCCACACCGTCTAATGTCGCGCGCGAGCTGACCGATGGCGTAACCACCAAGCTGATCACCGGCGTTAACCTGCCCATGCTGCTGCGCGCTATCACCTACCGCCACGAAAGTCTAGACGCGCTGGCGGCCCGCGCATTGGCAGGCGGTGCGCAAGGTGTCATGCAAGTGGCGGTGACCGCCCCACAAAACCAAGCCCCCAAACTACATGATTCAAACGACTATCACCATCAGCAATAAACTGGGCTTGCATGCCCGTGCGTCTGCCAAGCTCACCAAGCTGGCCGGCAGCTTTCCGTGCGAGGTGTGGATGGCACGCGGCGAGCGGCGTGTTAATGCCAAGTCGATCATGGGTGTGATGATGCTGGCCGCAGGACTAGGCATTGACGTAATGGTGGAGACGAGTGGCGAAAAAGAGCAAGAAGCGATGGATGCACTGCTAGCGCTGATCAACGACAAGTTTGGCGAAGGTGAATAACTAGTTATGACTTTTTCTATCCACGGCCTGGCAGTCTCGCGCGGTGTCGCTATTGGGCGCGCCGTGGTGGTGGCGTCTAGCCGGATGGATGTGGCGCACTACTTTATCAAAGCGGACCAAATCGACACCGAGCTGCTGCGCGTGCGCGATGCTAAAGACGCGGTAGTCACTGAGCTGATCAAGCTGCAGCATTCACTGGTAGGCAAAGACGCCAAAGACGCGCCTAGCGAATTGACAGCGCTGCTAGACGTACACCAAATGCTGTTGCAAGACCAAATTTTGCAAGACGGTGTCACCCACTGGATCAAAGACCGTTTGTACAACGCCGAATGGGCGCTGATCACGCAGCTAGAGGTAGTAGCGCGCCAGTTTGAGGAGATGGAAGACGAATACCTGCGCGAGCGCAAGGCCGACCTGGAACAAGTGGTTGAGCGGGTGCTGCGGGTAATGAAGGGTGTGGCCTCGCCCATTGCACCTCCCCCGCCGCCGCGCAAGCGCCAGCAGGGACAGCAAAGCCTGTTGCCTGGTGAGCCACAAGATGCGCCCTTGATTTTGATTGCGCACGATTTAAACCCAGCCGACATGCTGCAATTTAAAAGCAGCGTGTTTGCCGGTTTTGTCACCGATGTGGGCGGTAAAACATCGCACACTGCTATCGTCGCGCGCAGCATGGATATTCCCGCTGTGGTGGGCGCGCGCACAGCCAGCCAGCTGGTGCGGCAAGACGACTGGATCATTGTCGATGGCGATGCGGGTGTGATGGTGGTAGACCCCTCGCCTATCATTTTGGCTGAGTATGGTTTTAAACAGCGCCAAGGCGCGCTAGAACGTGAACGTTTATCGCGCCTGCGCCATACGCCCGCTGTCACCCTAGACGGTCAAAAAATTGAACTGCTGGCCAATATCGAAATGCCCGACGATGCCGCCGCCGCTTTGGCCAGCGGTGCTGTGGGCGTGGGCCTGTTTCGCAGCGAGTTTTTGTTCATGGGCCGCGCAGGTAAGCTACCCAGCGAGGATGAGCAGTACGCCGCCTATGTCCGCGCTATCGAAGGCATGCAAGGCCTGCCCGTGACCATTCGCACCGTGGACGTGGGCGCTGACAAACCACTAGACGGACGGGGTGACAAAAGCCATGGCGACGCGTCGCACCTAAACCCCGCCTTAGGCCTGCGCGCTATACGCTGGAGCTTGGCTGAACCTGCCATGTTTCGCACCCAGTTGCGCGCAATTTTGCGAGCCGCCGCGCATGGCAAAGTTAGCATGATGATCCCCATGCTGTGTGCTGCCAACGAAATACGGCAAACCTTGCGCCAGCTTGACCTGGCCCGCGCCGAGCTGGACAACCGTGGTGTGGTGTACGGCAGCGTTTTGCTAGGCGCAATGATCGAAGTGCCTGCCGCAGCGCTGTCGTTGAACATCTTCTTAAAATACTTCGACTTCTTGTCGCTGGGCACTAATGATTTGATTCAGTACACGCTGGCTATTGACCGTGCCGATGAATCTGTTGCTCACTTGTACGATCCGTTGCACCCCGCCGTGCTGCAACTGGTAGCGCAAACTATTGCCGCCTGTCATGCGCAGGGCAAGGGCGTGAGCGTATGCGGCGAAATGGCCGGTGACGTGACCATGACGCGTTTGCTATTAGGTCTGGGGCTGCGTACATTTTCGATGCACCCTGCGCAAATACTGGCGGTTAAACAAGAAGTTCTGCGTGCAGATACATCGAAGCTACAAAACTTTGCGCAGCGTGTGCTGCAAAGTGACGACCCTGCAAACGAACTGCAGGATTGACTTGGCTGAAGCACAGTGACCTCACAGCTATCGCGGGGTATGCGCAAGTAGGCATCAATTTACTCGGAAGTTGGTTCGCGTGTGCGCTGGAGAGCTGGTTGTTTGGCTAAGCGTGCGCGCCGGAGAGCTGGACTCGAGCCGGGCATCTCGCTGCAAAAATACTACGAAAACACGCGCGAACTAAGTCAGTGATTCGCTAGCTTGAACAACGCGCGCCTTTCTACATATTTTTCATCGAGACGGACCCGACGCGTCACATTATTCTTTGCTTGGTTTAAGCAGCCCGCTCGCCGGTAAAGGCATTGGATTGGTAGCCACTATCAATTGCATAGCTGGTTGAGCATGTTTTACGGCCTGAAACGGCTAAATCACTCATAAAACTTGCGTCAACACAACGTGGTGTGTAGCCTCATCTGCTGCAAGTCAAAGTATTTTATTAGTGGTCGTGCTCGATGGTGCGTTCACTATTGCGACTGGTATTGGTTTGTGGTTTGCGTTGGCCAATCCGTTTAAATAGTCAACCCATTGGGGGGTACAACTCAACCACAGCAACCATCAACTATCGCACACACGTTACAGACTGCTTCCAGCCTATGAGATTGCTAAATCACCGCTGGCGCATAGCCGTAGCAGTTAAATGCCATGTCAGGCTTATCACCGCACAACAGCTGCGCCATGGCTTTGCCCGAGCCTGCGCCGTGGGTCCAGCCTAGTGTGCCGTGGCCGGTGTTGACCCATAGTTTATCGATCTTGGTGCGGCCAATGAGCGGGATATTGGTGGGCGTAGCTGGGCGCAAGCCGCACCAAAAATTAGGCTGTCCGCCTTGGGCCACAGTGCGTGTGTCAGCTACGCCGGGTAGCACGGTCTCGATGCGGTCTAGCAGCATTTGGCAGCGCTTTTGTGCCAAGCTGGAAGTGAGTGATAAATCATAGCCTCCTACTTCGATGGTGCCCGCTACGCGCAGTTCGTTGCCTAGGCGAGAGATGGCTATTTTTTTATCGTCGTCAATGCAAGACACTTGGGGTGCAGCATCAGGTTTAAGCAAGCGCAAGGTGGCGCTGTAGCCTTTACCTGGGTAGACGGGAATGCGCACACCCACTTTGCGCAGCAGCGGGGCTGAATAACTACCGCAAGCGACCACCACAGCGTCTGCACGCAGCATACTGATGGCCCCAGTGGGGATGGAGCGCACGGCTACAGAATCGACCGTGCTCCCCAAGGTGTTAAGCTGATCAATGTCATGGCTAAACAGCATATGCGCACCGCGCTGCGCGCACAGCAGTGCCAGTTTTTGCGTGAACACGCGCGCATCGCCTGACTCGTCACTGGGCGTGTAGGTACCGCCTGCAATCTGATGCGCAAAGTTCTTGTAGGCAGGCTCAATTTTGAGCAATTCTTCCCGGCTAACGACACGGCGGTCGACGCCATACTTTTGCATCAGCGCCGCTTCGCCTGCAGCATCGTCAAACGATTTTTGGTCAGAGAAAAAGTGCGCGATGCCTTTTTCAAGGCGTCCGTATTCAATCTGCGTAGTGCGCACCATATCTTTCAACGCGGCATGGCTGTAGCGGCCTAATGCCACCAGTTGCTGCACATTGCGTTCAAACGCTGCGTCGTTGCACTGGGCCAAAAACTGCAGCCCCCAGGTGTACTGGGCAAAACCTTTGCCTATGGGCCATTGCGGGCGAAACAGCAGTGGAGCCTCGGCGGACAGCATCCACTTTAAGGCTTTGAGCGGTGTGTCTTTGGTTGCCCAAGGCTCGCAGTAGCTGATCGAGATTTGCGCACCGTTGGCAAAGCTGGCCTCTTGGGCCGCGTCGGCTTGCCTGTCTACCACCACTACCTCGTGCCCACGCTCTAGCAAATGCCAAGCCGTGCTGATACCGATAATGCCTGCGCCTAAAACAATTACTTTCATAGCTTTCAAGTGTGCGCGAAGCCGCGCTATATTAGAAGATGTATTAACTTATTAGTAAAAACATCAGATAAACTAATAATGAGCGACGCAAAATGGCTGCACTGTGGCGATGTGCGTTCGATGCCGCTTGCTATCAATGGACCCAAGTTATGAGCACATTTGACCCTGACGCACTGGAATGTTTGGCCGCTATCGTTGAAGAGGGCGGTTTTGAGCGTGCAGCCCAGCGGCTATCGATCACCCAATCGGCTGTATCGCAGCGCCTGCGTGCGCTAGAGGCCCAAGTAGGTACGGTGCTGATTGTGCGCAGCCGCCCACTCAAAGCCACCGCCGCCGGGCAACTGCTGCTTAAACATACCAAACAAATGCGTTTGCTGCGCGCCGACCTAGAGCGCGATATCCGCGAACTGGCGCCCAGCTCGGTAGGTGGCGCGCGCGACGAAGAGCGTGTGTCGATTGCGATTAATGCCGACAGCATAGCCACTTGGGCGCTAGGGGCCGTAGGCGATTTGGTGCGCGATGGTTTGCCGCTAGAAATTATTGTCGACAACCAAGACTTTACCCAAGAATGGCTGCGCCAGGGCCAAGTGCTGGGCTGCGTGACGACATTAAAACAAGCCTTGCGTGGGTGCAAGGTGATGCCGCTAGGCGCTATGGAATATATTGCCGTGTGCGCCAGCGACGCGAAAGTGCGTGCCAAGCTAGATGCTAAAGCCGGGTTAACAGCGCATAATTTTCGCGGCATACCTTTTATTGCGTTCAACCGTAAAGACGATATTCAAACCGAGTTTGTGGCCAAAGCGTTTGGTCTGAAACACGTGACGCTGAACCAAGTGTTTGTGCCCGGCTCTGAGGCACAGGTGCGCGCCGCGATGGCGGGCTGGGGCATCAGCGTAGTGCCAGCGCTGATCGTGCAGCCGCTGATCGACGACGGCCGCTTGGTCAACATTGCACCTCAGCACCATTTGCATGTGCAGTTGTACTGGCACTGCTGGAATTTAGAATCGGATGTGCTGGACAACCTGACCGCCGCGCTGGGTGCAGCAGCTGCGCAGCAACTGCACCGCGTGTAATGCGCCTGGCGCTGCGAGCGCGTGGGCAGCTAGTACAAGCCTCGCGCCTGCGCATGCAGCCGCGCCAGGCCAAACAACGCATCTGTGTACGGCGTAGGCACCTGCGCTCGGCGGCCCAGCTCTTGTACTGCGCCCACCAGCGCGTCTAGCTCTACAGGCTTGTTAGCTTCTACGTCTTGCAGCATCGACGTTTTAAAAGCGCCCAGCTTGCGGGTAACGGCATGCCGGTCTTCAGGCTGTTGGTCTATTGGGATGCCGATTTTTATACCAATAGTTTTGGCCTCTAACATCACGCTAGACACGTAAACGCGCACCAAGTCATCGTCCAAAATTTTGTCAGTAGTGGCCCCGGTGATAGCGCTGATCGGGTTCATCGTCATGTTGCCCCACAGCTTGTACCAAATATCGCGCTGAATTTGCGGTGACAGCGTGGCAGCAAAGCCCGCTTGCTGCAAAAGCGCCAACAACTTTTGTACGCGCGGGGTAGCAGTGCCCGACGGCTCACCAATGATCAAACCATTACCAAAATGGTGCTGCACCACGCCGGGTGCGCTGGTAGAACAACTAGCGTGCACCACGCAGCCAATAACGTGCTGCGCAGGAACGAGCCGCGCAATATCGCCCGTAGCATCCACGCTGTGCAAACGCTGGTTGGCCAACGCGCCGCCCAAGCCTTGCAAAAACCACCACGGCACACCGTTCATGGCGCTCAGCACAACCGTGCTCGGGCTCAGCATCGGCACGATCTGCGCCGCCACGGCGGCCAGCGCAGGCGCTTTCACGCTGATGATGACAACATCTTGCACCCCCAAGTCGGCTGCGTTGTCAGACGCGCGCACTGCAGCATGCAGCTTTTGCGCTGCGCCATCAGCCAAGGTGCGCTGCAACTGCAAACCGTTTTTCTGTACAGCCGCCAAGGTGGCACCGCGCGCTAGCACGCTCATTTGCACATCAGCCACTTGGCCCAATAGAGCCCCAAGCCAGCCACCAATAGCGCCTGCTCCTACGATACAAATCCGTGTCATGGGTGCGCTCCTGTTTATAAGCGTTTTAACGTTTCTAGGCCGTAGAACCTTCTCAAGAAGCTATGAAATTAATAGTGATTGAAGGTCAACTATTGTAGCCACTGCGGTATTTTTCTAGCAAATAGCGCTTAACCATAGTATTTTTACATCGAAGTAAAACCGCAGTTACATGTTGTGGCATCATGCCGCAATGAACGACTGGGATGAACGTAAAGAACGCAACGAGCGGCATTTATTTGTCTCGCGCAGATTAGATTTGGCACCGCCCGTCACGGCCGTGGCGCTAATTTTTACAGGCACTTGGCTGTGCGCCTGGCTAGCCAGTGCTGCGCTGCTTGCATTGGGGCTGCACAACATGCCTCTACGCTATGCTGTGGCGTTTGTTGCAGCTTATGCATGCCTTTTCGGATTTGTACGCATATGGTGTGATTTTGCAAAGCGTGAGCCAGAACACAAAAGCGCTAGCAGTAATTTTGACTTGCCCTCGGGTGGTGACGGTGAAGGTTGCCTGATCGTATTGGCGCTATTTGCACTGGCTTTTGTTTTGAGTGGATTATTTTGGTTTATCGGAGGCTATGGGCTTTTGTTAGAGGTTGCTTTTGAAGTAGCCTTCACAGGCACAGTGGTACATGGCATTAGCAAACAGTCTATGTTGGGCAATTGGCCTAAAGCTTTGCTGCAACGAACTTGGTGGATCGCTTTGATCGTGATGGTGGCAGTGGCTGCCTTTGCCGCGATGATGCAAAGTGCGGCACCCGGGTCGCTTACTACAGCGCAAGCCTATCAAGCAATCAAAGCAAAACAATTCAAATAAGTCGCACAGCAACACTGTAAATAAATGCAGTATTATCACGCTATGGCTAAAGAAAAAACTGTTTATACCTGCTCCGAATGCGGCGGCACCAGCCCTAAGTGGTTGGGCAAGTGCACGCACTGCCATGCGTGGAACACGCTGATTGAATCAGTCGCCGATAACTCCGCGCCCACTAAAAACCGCTTTGCGTCGCTGACCGCTGCTGCGCCGGTGCAGGCGCTGTGCGACATTGAAGCGACGGATTTTGACCGTACGCCCACCGGGCAAGACGAGCTAGACCGCGTGCTGGGCGGCGGTATTGTCGAGGGCGGCGTGGTGTTGATCGGCGGCGACCCGGGCATTGGCAAATCGACCTTACTGCTGCAGGCGCTAGACACGCTACAGCGCGGCGGCATGAATACCTTGTACGTGACGGGTGAAGAAAGTGGTGCTCAGGTCGCGCTGCGTTCACGCCGCTTGGGCATTGTGGGCAGTCAAGTCAAAGTGATGGCCGAGACGCAGCTAGAAAAAATCCTTGCCACTCTGGAGGCGCAGGCGCCTAACATTGCTGTTATCGATTCAATTCAAACCGTCTATTCTGACCAACTCACCAGCGCGCCCGGCTCGGTCGCGCAGGTGCGCGAGTGCGCAGCGCACTTGACGCGCTATGCTAAAAATAGCGGCACCGCCATAGTGCTGGTGGGCCACGTAACCAAAGAAGGGACGCTGGCCGGCCCGCGCGTGCTAGAGCACATGGTCGACACAGTGCTGTATTTTGAAGGCGACACGCATTCAAGTTTCCGCCTCGTACGCGCGATTAAAAACCGCTTTGGTGCAGTTAACGAGATTGGCGTGTTTGCCATGACCGAAAAAGGTTTGAAGGGCGTGAGCAACCCGAGCGCGATTTTTCTCAGCCAGCATTCTGAGCCTGTGCCCGGCAGCTGCGTGATGGTGACGCTAGAAGGCACGCGGCCCATGCTGGTAGAGATTCAAGCGCTGGTCGACAGCGGCGGCCCGTCGCCACGGCGCTTGTCGGTAGGCCTAGACCGCGACCGCCTAGCCATGCACTTGGCGGTATTGCACCGCCACGCAGGCGTGGCCTGCATGGACCAAGACGTGTTTGTCAACGCGGTAGGTGGCGTGCGCATTACCGAACCCGCAGCCGATCTGGCCGTGATGCTGGCCATTACCAGCAGCCTGCGCGGCAAGCCTTTGCCCAAAGGATTTTTAGCATTCGGCGAGGTAGGTTTAGCCGGCGAAGTACGCCCCGCCCCACGCGGCCAAGAGCGCCTGAAAGAAGCCGCTAAACTAGGCTTTAGCGTAGCAATAGTGCCCAAAGCCAATGCGCCCAAGAAGTCGCAGAGCAAAGAGTTTGAAGGGCTGACGATTCATGCGGTGGAGCGGGTGGAAGAGGCGATGAATTTGGTGCGCTCGCTGGCATAGTGCTATTAATTTCATAGCTTCTTGAGCAGGATTTACTTGGATTACTGGCCTATTTCTTTCTTTGTTAAAAATGCTGTTTTAAATAGTTTTAGAGAATTTGGAGCTCTACCATTTTGTGTCTTCGTACTAGAACGCGCCCAGCTGTGGCAGAGGCCTATTGCCACCCGCCGCCACGGGCACAACGGCCAAGCATCTGCGGTACTCACTCCGGGGGAAATAACGGGCCTCGCGCAAGCGCTCAGACAGCCTAAATTTCTTGTCCCTATTTCTCCGCTCCTCGAGCCCGTGTCTCAACGGGTGGCCATAGGCCTATGCCACAGCCGGTCGCTTGTAGTGGGCTGGGGTTT
>JAYSWJ010000266.1:0-20688 GCA_043718065.1 Polaromonas sp. | reverse complement strand
GCCCATCTTTGTCTTCATGGCTCATTTGACTTAGATTGAGTAGGCCTTTCATGCTGTGTATTTTGACATACTCGTGCGAGGGACCTGAGTAGTTACGTTTTTTAAATGAAATAGGCCGCTAAACCAAGTAAAACCTGCTTAAACAGCTATCAAATTTATAGTCAATGTGAGGCCAAGTAGTCTTAAGTCTCGCTAACTTGCAATACCAATTTGCCAAAGTTCTCGCCATTGAAAAGCTTTAGCAAGGTCTCGGGAAAAGTCTTTAGTCCTACCACCACGTCTTCTTTGCTTTTCATCCGTCCGTCTTTGAGGTAGCCTGCCATCTCGGTAATTGCCAAGTGGTAGCGGTCTGCGTAGTCAAACACTACGATACCTTCCATGCGGGCGCGGTTGACCAGCAGGCTGAGGTAGTTTTTGGGGCCTTGCACAGCTGTCGTATTGTTGTACTGGCTGATTGCGCCGCAGATGATGATGCGGGCTTTGCGGTTGATGCGGGCGAGCGCGGTGTCCAAAATTTCGCCGCCTACGTTGTCAAAGTAAATGTCTACGCCTTTGGGGCAGTGTTCTTTAAGCCCGGTTTTCACACTGTCTGGTCCCGCTTTGTAGTCAATGCAGGCATCAAAGCCCAGTTCCTTGACTACCCAGTCGCACTTGGCTGTGCCACCAGCAATACCCACCACGCGGCAGCCTTTGATCTTGGCTATTTGTCCTACCGTTTGCCCTACAGCACCGGCTGCACCGCTGATCACCACCGTCTCGCCTACCTGAGGCATGCCTACGTCCATGAGGCCGAAATAACCGGTCATGCCGGGCATGCCCAGCACGTTAAGCCACTGGGTCACGCTGCCTGCGCGCAGGTCTATCTTAGCAATGCCGTTGCGTTTGACTTGGTCGCCGGGTATCAGGCAATACTCTTGCACGCCCAGGCCTGCACTTACTGTGTCGCCTACTTGAAAAGCTGGGTTCTTGGATGCAATCACCACGCCTACGCCGCCAGCGCGCATGACTTCGTTGATTCCCACTGGTGCGATGTAGCTTTTAACATCGTTCATCCAGCCGCGCATGGCTGGGTCAAGCGACAAGGATAGGGTTTTAACAAGTACGTCGCCGTCTGCGGCAGGCTGTTGTACAGGCTCTGCTGTATGGCTCCAGCATTCAGGGCTGGGCATACCCACAGGGCGCTGCGCCAGACGGACTTGGTGGTTGGTGGTGGCAACTGTGGTGTTCATACTATTTCCTCATAATGATTAAAAACTCTAGCGTGCATCGTAGTGCAGCTATTGCGTGCCTGCCGTAGCTTGTGCGACACTATTATTAATCAAACTTTATTACTACTATGGCTCGGATTCGATCTTCTGCGCAACGTTCTTACGACGTAGTCCTGTATGGCGCTACTGGTTTTGTGGGCCAGCAGACTGTGGAGTATTTTGCTAAGTACGCAAAAGGCGTGCATTGGGCGATTGCCGGTCGTTGCCAAACCAAATTAGAGGCTGTATTACGCGACACCAAAGTACGCGTACCCATCATCGTGGCTGATGCGCGTGACAGTGCAGCACTTACAAATCTGGCAGCCAGTACGCGCGTAGTGCTGTCGTCTGCGGGGCCGTTTGGTTTGTATGGCAGTGCGTTGGTAGCCTCGTGTGTGCAGCAGCGTACGCACTATGTTGACATTACTGGCGAAACACCTTGGGTGCGCGCCATGATCGACGCGCACCATGCGCAAGCAGCAGCAGATGGCACTCGCATCGTACCGTGCTGCGGTTTTGACTCGGTACCCTCTGACTTGGGCGCTTATCTGGTGGCGCAAGAAATCAAGCACCGCTACGGCCAAGCCTGTGCCAACATCAAAGCCAGTTTTAGTTTGCGCGGCAGTGTCAACGGCGGCACGCTGGCATCGGTGTTGGATATTTTGGGTAAGGGCCAATCCGAGGCATTTACCAACGCCTTTTTGCTCAACCCTGACCATAAAGCCAGCGCTGCGGACGCCGTGCATGCAGACCCTACTGCGCCGTACTATGACGCAGATTTTGGCGCGTGGCACGGCCCCTTCTTCATGGGGCCAGTTAACACCCGCGTGGTGCGCCGCAGCGCAGCGCTGTGGCAAAAGGATGCACAGGCTGATAGTGACACTGCCTACGCAGAAGACTTTAGTTACCAAGAGTATTTGCGTTTTGGTACTGGGCCTCTCGCTGCTACGGTGGCGGCTGGCATGAGCGTAGGGTCTTTGGCGTCACAAGTGGCCTTGCATTTCGCGCCTGTTCGCAAAATAACTGCTGCATTGGCACCCAAGCCTGGTCAAGGCCCTAGCATATGTGCCATGGAAAACGGCTCGTTTCTTTGTCAGCTCATGGGCAAGTCGGCCCAAGGCCAAGAAGTGCGTGCCGTGTTAAGTGACAAAGTCGATCCCGGTAATCGAGCCACAACCAAAATGGTATGCGAGTCAGCCTTAGCGTTGGCGCTAGATACCGCAGTTTTGCCGGGCGGTGAGCAACGTGGCGGTGTGATCACGCCCGCGTTTGCAATAGGTGATGTGCTGGTGCAACGCTTGCGCGCAGCGGGCATGACGTTAGACATCACACCATAATTGCCCCAGTGTGATTGGACGTGTCTTGGCTAGCCCAGAACAAAACTGCGGTTGCAGTTTATCGCGCAGGGTCTGGGTACACCAAGCTCTGCAAGCCTAACAAAGAAGGTTTTTCAAACCGCCGCCACTGACCGGGTTTTTGTGCCAAACGATCCGCCACCGCCCACAGTGCGCTCGGGTTCAGGCCGATGCCAAAGTGGCTGGCTTGTACTTCGATGTTTTCAGTATGCGGGTTGTGTGCTTGCATGGCTTGCACGCTGGCTTGCCAAGCCACCACACCATCCGTGCGGCTGTATATGCTGGTGGTGGGGACATTAGGCGCAGTGGCCATGGTGTAGTTGTCTGATTCGCGGTGCACGTCGCGTCCGCTGGTCAGCTCATACAAACGCCATGCATTGGTGCTGCGCGGGCCGCCTGCAAACGGCGTGCCCAGTGTAATCACGCAGCGCGTGGCAATGCCTTCTTTTTCCAGCTCTTTAGACAACTCGCGTGCGTAAACGCCGCCTAAGCTCCAGCCTATCAGGCTAATAGGCTGCTGGTGGTCTTTGGCTAGCGCACGTAATTGCGCTTTACCAATATCCAGCACACCCGCACGCGGACCAAAGTTAAAGCCTTGACCCCAACCATGCGCTGCATAGCCCAAGCCATTTAAATATTTACGTAGCGGCAAAGTAGTGGCGTCGCTCGCGCTTAAACCTGGATACACCACCACGGTATGACCATCACCGCGCGGCGCGCGTTGTAGCATAGGCCAAGCTAGCAGTAGTGAGCCAAACTCCCAAGGTGCGCGAAACTCCATCGCTAACAATGCTAAATTAGGTGCACTTATCTCTGCATTGGTTGTAGATTCAGCGCTACTTTTTGCAGCGCGGTTAAACGGTAATGGCATGGTCTGAGGTGTGAGCTGGCAGCGCCGATGAAATTTGCTGTGATCAGCTGGTAAGTTGGTTATAACAAAGGCGCTGCACATGCTAAATTTTGCTTTTTGCAGGTGTAGAGCTTCGCTTAAGCGTAACGGCTTTTTTAGAGGGTGATTTAGGTGTTGTCACCTGTTTTTTAGTCACGCGCGAGACGAGGGTTTTTGCGGATGTCGCATCTGATATAGTCGCTGAAACGGGTTGACCAGCGGCTTGGCTTGCAGCAAATAATTTGCACGATTCTTCATACGCGGCCAATACGGCATTAGCTAAATCTTGCGGATGCGCTAGCGCCTGTTTACCTGCAATGATGCCAAAATCTACATTACCCGCGTAGGTTTGTACGGTAATGTTCAAGCCCAAGCCGTGCATAACGATGCTTAAGGGATGAAAAGTCAGCATGCGCGCACCCGCCATATACAGCGGCACTTGTGGGCCCGGTACGTTACTGATGACTAAGTTGGCCACCATAGGCAGGCGCTGCGCAAAGTCACCCCGGCCATAGGTTTTAAGAGCCAGTCGCGCTGCACCACCCACAATCCAAGGGGCTAAAAAGCTGGGATAGTCTGTAGGCAATACAGACTTTAAATTAACCAACGCATCTTTAACTTTGCTGGTGGATTCCATGATGGCGGCCATGCGTTTGACCGGGTGGGCGATGTGTGTGGCTAAATTGGCCAATGACATGCTGGCTTGGTTACCCATGTCTTTGTTGCTGCCCTCGCGCAAGCTGACCGGCATGGCAGCCACTAGCGGTTTGGCTGGCAGCGTAGCATGCTGCTTAAGATAGTTGCGCAAAGCGGTAGAGCAGATCCACAGCACCATATCGTTAAAGCTTGCACCCATCGACTTGGCCATGGCCCGGCATGGCGCAAATGGGACGCTCGCGGTAGCAAATACGCGGTCAGCGGTGATGCCCGTGTTAAACGGTGTTTGGGGTACTAAAGCGGTGGGTAATTTGGTTTTTTGAGGGCTAGCTGCCAGCGAGCTACCCACTTGTACGGCGGCATTAGGCAGTGATTTGATCAGCTTGGCATATTGCGCCAGTGAGTTGCTGAACACGGCACCAATCATTTGGCCAATTTTTAAATCGCCTGCCAATCGGCGTTTGCGCAGTGGGTCGGGTGGGGCGACTTCACGTGGCTGCGGTGTGATGTCAAGTATCGCATTGGCCAGCACAGTGCCGCCTTGGCCATCTAAAGCGGCATGGTGAATTTTGGAATAAAACGCTGCGCACAGCGTGCCGTCAGTACGCAGTACTTTGTCAAATACGTAAAACTCCCACAGTGGATGTGTCCGGTCAATCAGTTTGCCGTGCAGCTTGGCCACTGCAGCCTCTACCTGTTTTAGACTGGGTATGCTGGTGCTTGTTTTGGCGGACGTGCCTACTTTGCGAACATGACGCTCTATGTCAAATGCCTCATCGTCCACCCAAATCGGGTGGCCCAAATCGAGCGGCATAGAGTGTAGCTTACGCTGGAAGATGGGAGACAAGTGAATGCGCTTGGCCAAGTGCTTGACAACTTGTGCGTGAAAACTACCTTTAAACCCGGTAGGCAATTCGTATAAATGCAAGCTGCCTACATGCATGGGCGTTTGCGGTGTTTCGAGGTACAAAAAAGTGGCGTCTAGGCCACTTAAATGCTTGAGTGAGTGCTTTTGCTTCGGTAGTACTGTTGTAGTGGCCATAGTGTCTCCATGGCTTGCAATGTACTGCGCTTATGCGCTTAGCGCAATTGGAGTAAAGCCTGCTGTAGAGCGCTGGCTGATACAGGCTTGTGCAGCACACCCGCGTCAGTGCCGCGCGCTTCGCGCAAGCGCTCGGGCGCGGTATCGCCTGTGATGATGATGGCGGGTACCACAGGCTCGTGCCCGCGCATGGTGAGGTAGGCACGCAGTGCCGCAATCGCTTGGCCACCCGTGGCCCCTTCGCGCAGGCGATAGTCTGCCAAAATCACATCAGGCTGCTCGGTCATGGGTAGCAACGCAACGCATTTCAGGGCACTGGACAGTTCGTCTGCAGTGTGGCAAACACACCCCCAAGAGTCCAGCAGCTCTTGCATACCCAAGCGTACAGGTTCCTCGTCATCAATCACCAAGACGCGCATGCCTTTGAGGCTTTTATTGATTATGTTGTTCTCGCGGTCGTGGATGACAACGCCTGCATACAAAGGTAGCCATAGCCTGAAGACAGACCCGCGACCGGGCTGGGAGCGCAAGGTGACTTGCGCGTTCATGGCATCGCTGATACGTTCAACAATCGCCAAGCCTAGACCCAAACCTTTTCGGCGGTCACGCTCCGGGTTACCTAGCTGGTGAAATTCTTTAAACACTTCGGCATGATGGTCATGTGCAATGCCAATGCCGGTATCCCATACTTCTACTACCACGGCATTGCCGCGCAGTCGGCAAGCAACCAGCACGCCACCCATGTCTGTGTAGCGAATAGCGTTGGAGATAAAGTTGCGCAGAACCAAATCAGTCAAATTAGGATCAGCCATGGCCGCTAGCGTGGTGTCGCGCGTGCGGTATACCAGCTCGCGTGCATCGGCCTGCAAGCCAAACTCTTGCTCTAGCTTGCTGATCATGGGTTGCAATAAAAATGCCTTAGGCTGCGACTTGACAACGCCAGCTTCCAGGCGCGAAAAATCAAGCAACGTGGTCAGCATCTCGCTGGCTGCGGTTGATGCAGAATGGGCATGGTCAAGCACAGTAAGCTGTTGGGCTGACATATCGCTGCGCGACAGAGCTTCTAAAAATAGACCCATGGCATGCAATGGCTGGCGCAGGTCGTGGCTGGCGGCAGCTAAAAATTTGGATTTGTCCGCATTGGCCAGCTCTGCTAATGTTTGGGCTTTTTCAGCGTCTAATTTGGCTGTTTGGGCCGTTTGCAAGGCTTGTTGTGATTGCGCGGACTCTAGCCGCAGGCGATGCACCAAGCCCGTGTTTTCCAGTTGCAGCAAGATGCTTTGGTAGATGGCTTCTTCGGCATTGCGCGCCAGCACGCAGGTAAATCCAAAATACAGCGTGGTCAAAAATACCAGAGGTGTAAATACAGGCCCGCCTAATACCGCAAAGCCCAGCCCCACCATGCCCACAGAAGGTAATAAATAAGCTAAATAAGCTGGAAACAACGCACCGCCTAAGCCTAGTGCGCCAGAGGTAATGCCGCCGACAATGGCGGTGGTGTACACCATGGCTTCTGGTTTGCCAAACAGTAAGCACACCCAAACTAAACTGCCCCATGTAATGCCAATAGCAGCCATGCACAGCATAAGCCAACGTGCCTTGGTGTAGGGGTCGTCCGCGTTGTCCATACCCCTGCGCAGGCTAATGAAAATCCCGCCGATGGCGGCAATATGGGTAGCCAGCCATATCCACAATGCCATGGGTTGCACTATGGTGTACATCATCCAAACGCATAATAAAGCCGAGGCGGTAGACGCAAGCAGGGTGGTGGGGAAACTGCGCCGCATTAAAGCGACCTGTCCGCGCAATACAGCCGGCTCTCGCCAGCGCAGCCCTATTTCTGATAAAGGGCGTCGCCGCGTCATAGCCCCGTGACCAGCCCTGCCTGTTGTGCGGCTATTAACGCGGCGGTACGGCTGTTAACCCCCAGGTTGGCGAACATGGCTGAGACATGCACGCGCACAGTGTTTTCACTCAGGTTCATCTCGCGCGCGATGACTTTATTGGGTTTGCCTTGTGCCAAAAGCGCTAGCACTTCAAGCTGGCGTGCACTGAGTGAAGGCGGTGAGGGTTTTACGCCATGAGAGTCCATCTGGGTGCCTACCAAGCTAGGAAAGCACTTGCCGCCGGCACACACAGTGGCTAGCGCAGCAAAAATGTCATCTGCGCTGGCTGATTTGGGTAAAAAACCATCGGCTCCCCGCGCAGCGGCATCGGTAACCGCATCACCGGAGACGCTGGCCGACACGAAAATGATTTTTGCCTTGCGAAACAAGCTGCGCAGCAGAGTGAATCCGTCCAGACCATTAAGGCCCGGCATGTGGATATCGAGCAAAATAATATCGATGGGCAAACCTTCATGTTGCTTGGCCAGCATGACCGAGCCTGCCTCTAATACCGAGTGCACTCCCGGAAATGATGTGACTATCAAGCGCATACCCGTACGGAACAAAGTGTGGTCGTCTATCAACAATACTTTAGGTGAGGGCAGTGGTGCTTGCGCGCTAGGGTCGATCATGGTGTGAGTATCTCGCAATTAAGTGCAGTTGGCTCTAGTCTATTTGTGTCAGCGAAACTGCCGGGAGGTGACGCAATTACAAATGCAGCTAGAGCCATTGCACAGCTGTAAATTTGCACAGAATTTTCACTTATTCCCCCGGTTGTGTTGAAATATACTGCCTTATAGTATTTTTAGTTCTTAGCACAGCCCAATATGTCTGATGTACCCGCCTATTCTTTAGGTCAAATCGCGCAATTGCTCGCCAGCGATACCGCGTTCGACGGCATGCCGCGCGAGCAAGCATTGCGTATCGTGGAGGTCATGTCTTTGCGCGAATACGCCCAGGGCGAGAATTTGATCCAAGAGGGAGAGGCTAACAACGGGCAGTTGATGCTAATTGTTAGCGGCGAAGCCAAAATCACATCCAAGTTAGTTAACGACATAGACACAGTAGTTTATCGCCGGGCTAAACCTGGGCACTTAGTGGGCGAGGTGGGCTTTATAGACGAGCAACCACATTCCGCAACATGCACCGCGCTGAACACGATGCATGTTGCTGCGTTAGAGCGCGATCATCTAGCTATGCTGCTGGAGCACCAACCCCTAGCCGCTGCGCAGTTAATGGCTGGCTTGCTTAAAATCATGGCCCAACGCATACGACACGCTAACATGACCATGCAAACTCTTGGCATAGTGCACCAAGGCCTACAGCAAGAAATCGCTAAACTGAGAAAAAGCGCAACTTCAAGCTGAAGGGCTTCTTTAATTGAATTTTTCGGGTATGCTTTTAAGCGTGATGTAATTGATGACACCGATTAATAACGCTGCTTAATAACGCCGATTAATGACACTTAACGCTGCAACCAAAACAGTAACGACGCAACTGAATAAGATTTGCCGTCAAAATTTGGTGCCCAGGAAGGGACTCGAACCCCCACGAAGTTACTCGCTAGTACCTGAAACTAGTGCGTCTACCAATTCCGCCACCTGGGCCAACTTACTGCGATTTACGTAAAGTAATGCAGTAAATTTTGAATTTCAGATAACTTAGGATTTTATATCAAAACTACCACCCCATCTGGCCGAGAGCTAGAAGAAATTGAAGGCACTGCGCTTGGTCACCGTGACGGACACGGGTTCGTTCAGCGCGACGACGGCGGTGCCGATCTGTATTTACCACCCAACGAAATGCGCGCCGTTTTGCACCGCGACCGGGTTAAAGCGCGTATTGTGCGCCACGACCGCAAGGGCCGCCCTGAAGGCAAAGTCACCGAGATCATAGAGCGACCACCGCAACCCATCATTGGCCGACTGCTACAAGAGTCTGGCGTTTGGCTGGTAGCCCCCGAAGACAAACGTTATGGCCAAGATGTGCTGATACCTAAAAACGGCACTGGCGACGCCAAAGCAGGCCAAGTGGTGGTCGTGCAACTGACCGAGCCGCCGTCTCTGTACGGCCAGCCTGTAGGCCGGGTGAAAGAAGTGCTGGGTGAGGTGGACGACCCGGGCATGGAAATTGAAATTGCGGTGCGTAAATACGCCGTACCCCACGAATTTAGCGAAGCCTGCTTAGCACAGGCCAAGCTGCTGCCCGACCATGTGCGCCCCGCCGACAAGAAAGACCGCGTAGATTTGACCGACATTGCTTTGGTCACCATCGACAGCGAGGACGCGCGCGACTTTGACGATGCGGTGTACTGCGAGCCTACCAAAATAGGGCGCGGCAAAACAGCGCAAGACGGCTGGCGCTTGTTAGTGGCGATTGCTGACGTATCGCACTATGTCAAAACTGGCACTGCAATTGATATCGACGCCTACGACCGCGCGACCAGCGTATATTTTCCACGCCGTGTGATTCCCATGCTGCCTGAGAAGTTGAGCAACGGCCTGTGCTCGCTTAAACCCGATGTCGAGCGGATGTGCATGGTGTGTGACATGCTGGTCAACACCCAAGGCGAGGTGCATGCCTACCAGTTCTACCCTGCAGTCATGCACAGCAAAGCACGTTTTACCTATACCGAGGTGGCAGCTATTTTGTCTAACACGCGCGGCCCCGAAGCGGCTAGGCGTAAAGACCGTATTGACGATTTGCTTAATTTGCATGATGCGTACCGCGCCCTGTTGCTGCAACGTAACGCGCGCGGCGCGGTAGATTTTGAAACTACCGAGACGCAAATAGTCTGTGACGACAATGGACGCATCGAAAAAATTATTCCACGTACCCGCAACGACGCACACAAACTGATTGAAGAGGCCATGCTAGCGGCTAATGTATGCAGCGCTGACTTTATTTTGCGCAGCAAACACCTAGGCCTATACCGTGTACACGAAGGCCCTACGCCTGAGAAAAAAGAAACGCTGCGCATGTACCTCAAAACGCTGGGACTTAACATGCCGATCAGCGAAGACCCGGTGCCAGGCGAGTTTGCGGCCATAGCTGCTGCCACCAAAGACCGGCCTGATGCGCAGCAAATTCACACCATGTTGCTGCGCTCAATGAGCCAGGCGATTTACACGCCCATTAACAGCGGCCACTTTGGCTTGGCGTTTGAGGCGTACACGCACTTTACCAGCCCGATTCGGCGTTACCCCGACCTGCTGGTGCACCGGGTGATTAAAGCGATATTGACGCACACCAAGTACCAGCTACCCAAGCTGCCACTGCCCGGCGAAGCCCACGAAAAGCTGAAAAAGCGTCTAGCTGCGCGCGCTGCGTTGAAGGTCAAAGCACCGACCATGAAGCCCAAAAAATCCAGCCCTGAGCAGGTGGAATGGGAAGCTGCAGGCATTCACTGCAGCGCCAACGAGCGCCGTGCCGACGAGGCCAGCAAAGATGTCGAAGCTTGGCTTAAATGCAAGTACATGCGAGAGCATCTGGGCGAGGAATATGCAGGCACGGTCAGCTCGGTCACCAGTTTTGGCTTGTTTGTGACGCTGGACGCGATGTACGTCGAAGGTTTAGTACACATCACCGAGCTAGGCGGCGAATACTTCAAGTTCGACGAAATCCGCTGCGAGCTGCGAGGCGAGCGCACAGGTTTGCGCTACGCCATAGGCACGCGCGTGAACGTGCAGGTCAGCCGGGTGGACCTAGATGGCCGCAAGATTGACTTTAGATTGGTGCGTGATGGCGAGGCTGTGCGCCTGCCGTCGGGTGGTATTGCGCGGCTAGACGCTGACAACTTAGCCACTGGCAGACCTGCGCGCAAACGCGATAAAGGCAGTGACAAGACTAGCGACAGGCACCGAGGTAGTGCAAGCGGTGAACACAGCTCAGAGCGTGGTCGCTCTGGCATGCCAGGCACTGCTAGCAGCTCGATTTTCGACGTGGCAGCTGACGCAGGCCGTGGCCAGCGAGCACCTGCATCGCGCAAATCTGCCAGTAAAACAGGGGCTAAGTCACCCAGCCAAGCTGTAGCGCGTGCACCAGCGTCGCCTATTCAGGCGTTGCGTGCTGCGGTTAAAAAGGCGGCAGCCAAAGGTAAGGGCAAGCGCCGCGGTAGATAGGCGTTTGTAGGCTAGGCTCTGCGGTGATTCGCGCCTCTAGATCCCAGCTTCACGCCTGTACCTTTAAGCCTCTACCTTCACACCTTTCCAAAACGCCACGCGGTCAGCTACCATTTCAGCGCCTGCTTTGGGGCTAGGGTAGTACCATACCGCGTCAGCGTTCAGCTCGCCGTTGACCAGCAGACTGTAGTAGCTGGCGGTGCCTTTCCACGGGCATACCGTTTTGTGGTTGCTAAAGCTGACGTATTTCTGGTCTAGCGACGCGGCAGGAAAGTAGTGGTTGCCCTCTACCAGTTGCGTGTCGTCGCTTTGCGCTATCACTACGTTATTCCAGGTGGCTTTCATGGCTTTTCCTTGGTAATTTAGATGGGTAATCGGGCTTCTAGCCCGTAGATACTGCTCAGGAAGCTATTAAATCAATAGTAAACTAAAATTTAATCAAACTGCCATCGCAGCGCGTATTTGTTCGATACGTGCGCGGTTGACGCCCAAATCTTTTTGTCCTAGGCGACTCGCACTGCGCACATGGATCACTTTGGCTGCCGTGTCGAGATAAAACTCAACGTCGTCAGTGTATTTCAGCAACTGTGTCGTGCACTGCGCATAAATGTAACCAGCGTCTTTTTGTACGATAGTGGTGCGCGGCATGCCTTGCAAAATGGTGACTAACTTGGCCATCTCGGCGCTGCCATCACCGGTAATGCCCAGGGCTTCCACGCTGGCGTAGGCTTGCTGCGGATGGTCAGGCCACAAGTTAGCCTGGCTTGTAACAGAGTTTTGGGTCAGAGAAGGGCGCTTAAGTTTGCCTTCTTTCACGCCAATGTCGGAGGGTGCCTTGCCGCGCAGCAGGCCCATTTGCCCCGCTATCAATAGCAGCAGCGCTACAACAGCCACTGCCAGAATAAAAAGTATTGCATAACGTACCATGGGTATCTTTCTTAGTTAGATAGGAACAATAACCTAAGTGTACAAGATGATCATTGATACTATAAATTTAATAGCTGCTTGAGCAGGTTCTACGGCCTAGAATGCCTATTTAGTACCAAATATTCTGTCGCCAGCATCACCTAGTCCGGGCAGTATGTAGCCATGGTCGTTTAGCTGCCTGTCTATCGCGGCGGCGTAGATGGGTACATCGGGATGGGCTTTTTGCATGGCGTTAACGCCTTCGGGGCAACCTACTAGGCAGACGAATTTGATCGATCTAGGGCGCAGTTCTTTAAGCCGTTCTACGGCTGCAATGGCCGAATTGCCGGTGGCCAGCATCGGGTCTACCACGATGATGTCGCGTTGGTCCATGTCGTGCGGCATCTTGAAGTAATACTCCACGGCTGTCAGTGTTTTAGGGTCGCGGTACAAGCCTATGTGCCCCACGCGTGCGCCTGGCACTACGTTAAGCATGCCCTCCAAGATGCCGTTACCAGCCCGCAAAATGCTGACAAATACCAGTTTCTTGCCGTCAATGACTTGGCTTTTCATTTTCTCCATGGGCGTTTCAATCTCGATCTCTTGCATGGGCATGTCGGCGGTGACCTCATAGGCCATGAGCATGGATATTTCGTTAAGCAAACGGCGAAACGTATTGGTCGATGACTCTTGCTTGCGCATGAGGGTGAGCTTGTGTTGCACCAGAGGATGGGTAACAACAAAAACGTTGTTTTTATAGACTGTGCTCATGGATGGATTGCCTTGGTGATTTAAATTAAAAATTCTGGTTAAAAGATAGTACCGTCAGACTCGATATTAAGCGGTGGCTTGCCGTCGCGCTGTTGTTGTGCCAGCACGCGGCCTGCGGCCCACGTGCCGCCTTCTAGCACGCAGGCTAGCGGCATTTGCGCTTCTGTTTTACCTAAACGCTGGCGCACCATGGGGGCCAGCTCGTCTAACAGAGCCACAGTGAGTGCGCGCCATTCGACAATCAGCGTGTGGTCAGCGCGCATTGGCAGTTGCGCTAGTTGCGCGTTTTTAAAAGTTAATACCCCTGCATCTAGCAGCAAGCCGCCGTTGCGGTACTCGGGCAGGCCAGTCAGCGCGTCTAGCCCTGTTACGGGCACACCCGCCCATGCAAAGGGTTCCAAGAGTGAATAGGTGAGCCATTGAGACAGTTTATGAAACGGTATCCAACCTGCGCTACTGCCCTTATCGCCCAACGCCGGGTGCGGCCAGCAATCGCCCACAGGTGTGTCGCCCAGCACGCTGCCTGAGGGCCATATACGCGTCAACGTGGTGAGCAAAATACCCAGCAAATGGTGGGCGGTCACGGCGTCCGCCCCACGCTGTGCATAGTCAAATAGCCCGCCGGGGCGTGGCACACTGGGCGCGGTCTTGCTGGCAAATACCTCGGGCTGCTCCATCAGCGCTTTGCCCAAACTGCGCAGCAAATGCGCGCGCCCTTCTAGCCCCACTAAGGGGTTGCTGCTTGACACTTGAAACGCCTCGCCCAATTGCAGTGTGTTCAGGTTCTGCAAGGAGGCTGCATCGCAGCGCAGCGGCTGCGAAGGGTCGCTAGAAAATAGTCCGTTTGTGAATGCGTGAAAACTAGCTACGCCCAAACCTTCAGAACGCGTGAAATTTTTCCCTGTGCGCGCTTCTTTAAAGCGCCACTGCGGGCCCGCACCTGCGTCTAGCAGTACGCTGACTATCACTAAGTCAATCAACGCGCGCGGGTCAAGCGCTGCCGCGCCAAGCCACGCACGCCGGTCAACCCCGCCCGCTTCAAAATGCCGCCAGCGGCTGTGGTACGGAATAGTTAAATCTGGATAGCGCTCACGCGTAACGCTGGCCACCAGGTCTGCCGTTGTAGCCAGCGCGTTGTCGTGCACGGCAAAGTAGGTAGATGCCCCGCTACGTGCGTACGCTAGCAAGGTGCAAGCGCGGGTGCGGGTGGTGCGGGTTTGAAAAAGATCGCTAATGTGGTCGGGCATGGCCAGCGTGTTGATAAAGGGCTAAAACTAGAGGCTGAAACTAGAGGTTGGAAGGTGCGTAATAGCGTTAGATGCTGCTTGGAGCGCACTTCTAAGCGTCTAAACCGCGGCCTTTCGCCTTGAGCAATTCTTGTGCATCGGGTACAGCACCGGGGGTAAAGTAGCCTGCTGCCATTTTGGCGTCCATCTCTACCTGCGCGTCGGCGGGCACTAAATCAGCCGGTATGTTAACCCGCTCCACTACCTCGATACCCGACTGTGTAATGGCGTCGTATTTCATATTGCTCATGCTGACCAAGCGGTGAATTTTGCGTATACCAAACCAGTGCAATACATCGGGCATCAGTTGTTGAAAGCGCATATCTTGTACGCCTGCAACGCATTCTGTGCGGGCGAAATAGTTGCCTGCAGTGTCGCCACCCACCTGGCGTTTGCGCGCGTTGTAGACTAAAAATTTAGTCACCTCGCCCAGCGCACGGCCTTCTTTGCGATAGTAGGCGCACAGGCCCACACCGCCTTTTTGCGCGCCTGCTATGCATTCTTCAATCGCATGCGTTAAATACGGGCGGCAAGTGCAAATGTCGCTGCCAAACACGTCCGAGCCATTGCATTCGTCGTGCACACGCGCTGTCAGCTCAACATCGGGGTTGGCTAAATCTTGTGGGTTGCCAAAGATATAGACGGTCAGGCCACCAATCGGCGGTAAAAATACCTCAAGGTCTGAGCGCGTTACCAGCTCTGGGTACATGCCGCCGGTTTGTTCAAACAGCACGCGGCGCAAATCGGTTTCGCTGCAGTTAAAGCGCCTGGCCACCTCGGGCAGATACCACACTGGCTCTACAGCAGCTTTGGTGACCATGGCAGCACCGCCTGCGGTGAGAAATTTGCCATCGGGTACTAAACGGCCTTTTTGAATGGCCTCCATGATCTCTGGCAAGATAACGTGTGCTTTGGTAACTGCAATGGTGGGCTTGATGTCATAGCCTGCGGCTAAGTCTGCTTCAAAATTAACGCCAATTTCTGCACCCCACGGGTCCATTGAGACAATGCGGCCAGGCTCGCTCCAGCTAGGGTAGGGGCCAATAAGGTCAGTGGGCGCTGTGTTGGTAAGGTCGGCTTTATGGTTCTTATCCAAAGCGCCCGCAGCCACTGCCAGCGCCCGGTACACGCTATAACTGCCACTGTGCGTACCAATCACATTACGGTGGCTGCGCGTAGTAGTGGTGCCTACCAGCGGGCCGCGTTCTAGCGGCGTTTCTGCGCCCCAAGTAATAGCCCGCGCCCCAAAGCCGCCTGCGTGTGAGGTCAGACGAATGTGGCTGGATGGTTTGTTGGTATTGTCCAAAGTGACTGACATACGTTGCATACTCCCAAAGCGGTATCTTGCTTGTATCTGGGGCAATATGCAAGGGGTGCGACATGCTGTATTTCAAGTGCTTTGAGTACTAATTTTGGCTGGCCTGTTGGTGCCGATCATCTATTGCGTCGTGAGCTTTGAAGATTGATGTTCTTGCACCTTGAGCTGCGGCGACAAGGCAAATCGCGCTGCATCACTGCTTGGCTGGTATTGTTGTTCATCATGCCGCATCAGCCAAGTCTGTTGGTGGTGAGATAGCGTATGCCAACCGCCTTCATACTGGGGTACTAGAAATCAGGCGGTCTGCATACGCTATCTCACTTGCGACCATGGTAGCGCGCGACCGGTAGTCACGGGAAAGTCTACGACGACACTGCGTCCAGTCACTAAATAATCCTCACCGAAACACGGGATGTTCAACCCACCCAAAGAATAATATGACGAGTCGGGTCCGTCTCGATGAAAAATACTACGGCAGGCGCGCGTTGACAATCCTAGCGAAACAAACACCTTAATTCGCGCGTGTTTTCGGAGTATTTTTCGCGAAAGAGATGCCCGGCTCGATTCCAGCTCTCCGGAGATAAAGTTAACCCAGAGATTAACTCTCCAGTGGGCACGCTATAACTAGCAACCAACAAACCAAGCAAACGCTAAGCTCAGTAACCAAGTGCGTAAATTACCAAAGACGCGCCAACTCCCCCGCATCTAAACGCCAAGCACTGCCCGCCATAGCGCGTGCCTCCTGCACATCATGCGTTACCAACACCGTGGCAACACCTGCCGTAGCAATATGGTTGCTAAACTCTTGGCGCAGTTGCGCACGCAGATCCGCGTCTAACGCAGAAAATGGCTCGTCCAACAACAGTAAACGCGGCTGGGTAATCAGCGCGCGCGCCAGCGCTACACGTTGCTGCTCACCACCCGACAAAAGCCATACTTTCTGCAGTGCAAGTGGGCCTAAACCAAACCGCTCCAACATTATTTGCGCTTGGGCACGTGCTTCGCGCTTGGACAGGCCTTGCTCTACCAAGCCAAAAGCCACGTTATCCAGCACATTCAAATGCGCAAACAACGCAAAGTTCTGAAACATCAACGCAAAGCGCCGCAGGTGGGCAGGCGTAGCAGCTAAGTCTGCACCATCAAACAGAATACTCCCACTGTCAAAAGGCTCTAGTCCCGCTATCATTTTAAGTAGCGTACTTTTGCCGCAGCCTGAAGGGCCCAGCACCGCCACTACCTCGCCTGGCGCTACATGCAAGTTAAGCTTGTGCGCCAGCTTGCGGGCAGCGCCGCGGGTGGGCTGCAGGGTTTTGGTCAGTTGTTGAATATCAAGCACGGTGTGCCTTTGAAGACGGTGTGAGGGTATTAGGGGAACGCTCTAGCAGCATGAAGGCCAACAGCGCCAGCGCCATCAGCAAGCAAGCCAACACCCATGCGGCGTCTAAGTTGGCTGCGCCCGGCTTGCCCAGCCGTTGGTGAATTAAAGTGGTCAGAGTGGTCCATTCAGGACGTGACAAAAATAGTGACACTGCAAATTCACCCAGCGCCGAGGCTGCAGCAAATGCTACGCCTCGGCGCAGCGCAGGGCGTAGCAGTGGCAGCGTGACACGCCAAAAACTGCGCCATGGTGACGCGCCCAGTGTGCGTGCAGCTTGCACCAAGTGTGCTGGCTGGTTAGCTAGTGCTGTGCTTGCCGCGTTAGCGATGAAAGGGTAGGCCAGCAAAGCATACGCAGACACTAGCAGTGCCAAACTAGCCGACCACGGCGGGTACAGCAGCAGCAGCCCAAAAGCCACGGTGACAGGCGACACAATATAAGGCAAGAACATGGCTGTGCGCAACACGCTGCTGCGCTGGGCCGCCAGTGCATGTGTTAAACCCAACAGCGTTGCCAAAGCCACTGCCATGGTAGAAAAGCGTAACGTGTTCCACAGCGCATGCAACGTGTCGCCATCGATCAGCACCGCCCAAGCACTGGGGCCAGCCGCTACTGCGCGCACGGCGATGGCCAGCACAGGCGCCACGCAGCACACCAGCAATATCAGCAGTGCTGCCGCCAGCATACTGCGCTGCGCTGCGGTGCGCACATGCTGCAAGGGGACCGCATCGGCCTGCGCAGGGGCGGCCAAGCGCTGTGCACGCAGCGTGTAGGCCAGCGCGGCAGCGGCGGTAATAGCCATGGTGAACAACGCCAGTACGCTGGCCTCGGCCAGCTTTAGCTCGTACGCTACCAGTGTATAAATTTCTACCTCGAGCGTAGCGTAGCGCTGGCCGCCTAGTACCAAGGCTAAGCCAAAGCCGCTAAAACAATACAAAAAAACCAAACACAAGGCAGAACCAAACCAAGGCTTGGCCACCGGCCATTCCACTCGCCAAAAAGCACGCCAAGGCGACGCACCCAAGGTGCTGGCAGCGGCCAGCTGCGCGCTGCTGACCTGCGCTAAGCCGTCAACCCCTGCACGCACCAGCAGACACAGGTTAAAAAATACATTGCCGTACAGCAGCAGCCACGGCGTGTCTTGTGCGTCAATGCCCCACCATGCGTTGGCGATACCGCGCGGGCCCCACAGCGACAGCACGCCCATCGCCGCCACCAATGTGGGCATGACAAATGGCAGCATCAATAAGCGCAGCACCAAGCTGCGACCCATAAAGTCAAAACGTGCTACCACCCACGCTACAGGCAACCCCAACAGCAACACCAAACCGCAGGTTAGCGTGGCTTGCAGCAGCGACCACACCCAACGCCAGCGTAGATAGTGGTCTTGCCACAGGGCTCTGATACTGCTTAATTCAAAACTTGCGCTACCTTCCCACAACAGGCGCAGCGCGGGCGCAACTAACATGACCGTTAGAAAAAGTAATGGCACAGCTGCCAAAGCGTAAATCGCAAAAGTTAATGAATCACGCCGAGATTGGGTCATGGCTTAAAAATCATCGAACTGCTAGTGCACAACGCTTGATTTGCAAACTGCACTCAAGGCTGCAACTACTTCAACACCACCTTGGTCCAGCGGCTGATCCAGTCGCTGTTTTTACTGGCAATGTCGGCAGCGCTGGGGTTGTAGTGGGCAGTGGGCTCGCTGGCGTAGCGCATGGCCTCAGCTTTGGCGGTACCTGGCTCAGCCGCATACATCCACATCTCGGTTTGCAAGGCTTCTTGCACGGCAGGCGAGCGCATAAATTCGATAAATTTACCAGCCGCTACACGTTGCCCCCCACCTTTGACCAAGGCCACGCCTTCAACTTGTTGAAATACGCCACCCGCTAGGGCTAGGCTGCCGGTGGGTGCTTCGGTAATTTTGGTTTTGCTATAGAACACCTCGGCCGCTGGGCTGGTGGCGTAGCTGATGACCAGCGGGTATTTACCGCCGTTTTTGGCAAAGTCGGTGTAATAGGCCTCGCTCCACCCCTTAGCTACTTTGACATCGTTAGCGCGCATGCGTGCCCACCAGTCAAAGGCTGCTGCCTCACCCATACTGGCAATGGTAGACAACAAAAATGCGTTGCCTGGGCTAGATGTGGCTGGGTTTTGCACTACCAACATACCTTTGTACTGCGGTTGCGTGAGCGCTTCTAAATTCTTGGGTAGCGGCAGGCCAGAGGCGGCAAAACTGGCTTTGTCGTAGTTGATGGTGACGTATCCATAGTTAACCGGCACGATAGGCTCGCCTACTGTGACGGCGCTTTTGCGCTGCTGTGCAGGGCCGCTGTAGGCGTCTAGTACATCAGCGCTTTGCGCTTTGGCTTGTAGCGTATTGTCTATGCCGTACACCACATCAGCTATTGGCTGCGCGCGTGTGAGGATCAGCTTATTGAGCATCTCGCCAGCATCGCCGGTTTTAATGATGCTCAGCTTGATGCCTGCCTCAGCCTCAAACTTGGCCAGCAAGGGCTTTGGCAGCGAGAAAGACTTGTGCGAGATAACGCGCAGGCTGTTGTCTTGGGCATGGCTAGTGGTTGCAGCAAATGCTACTACCGCCAGTGCCACAATGGACACGATGTTGCAAATAAAAGATGTTGGGGAACGCGTGATACGGTGTGGCATGGTGTGCTTTGCAGTAAATCGCCAGTGCAGTGGCGTTACTGCAAAGAGGCCAAACTAGCCAACCCCAGTGCATTCACGCTTCCTACGCTGGCATGATCCAGATCAGGTAATGGGGTAACTCTCAGTCAAGCTGCGCTGTTGCGCGACAAGACACCCCCGGTGGACTGTGGATTGTATAGGACTGCGTTAAAGACTACTTCTGCGAAGCCTTAAGCCGCTTGTTTTTCAACATGCGCTTGGCGTGTGTACAAAAAGTCGATCACCGCTTTGCGGTAGCTGATGTATTGCCTGTCCTCGGCCAGTGCTACGCGGTTGCGCGGGCGTGGCAGGTCCACGCTCAGCACTTTGCCAATGGTGGCGGCAGGTCCATTGGTCATCATCACTATGCGGTCTGACAGCAGCACGGCCTCGTCTACATCGTGCGTCACCATCACTACCGTGCTGTGCGTGGTGGCCACAATTTGCAACAACTCGTCTTGCAGCTTGGCGCGGGTCAAGGCGTCTAGCGCACCAAAAGGTTCGTCCATCAGCAAAACTTGTGGCTCCATGCACAGGGCGCGGGCAATGCCTACGCGCTGCTTCATGCCACCCGATATTTCGTCAGGCCGTTTGTGTGCAGCAGCGGTCAAGCCCACCAAGGCCAGCGCTGCGTCGGTGCGATCTTTAAGTTGCGTTTTATTCTCGCCGCTGCGGTTGTTAAGCGCACGCGAAGCACCAAACACGCGCTCCACCGCAAGGTAGACGTTTTCATAGCAGGTAAGCCACGGCAGCAAAGAATGGTTTTGAAACACCACCGCCCGCTCGGGGCCAGGGCCTTTGATTTCTTTGTCAGCACACAGCAACGCGCCAGCTGTGGGCGTGGCAAGACCGCTAATTAAGTTCAGCAGCGTAGATTTGCCGCAGCCTGAATGCCCAATGAGCGTGACAAACTCTCCACGTGCTACAAACAGGTTGATGTCGCGCAGCGCAGGAAACTGGCCTTTGGCAGTTTTAAAGGTTTGCTCTACGTTGCTGATGTCGATGTATTTGGTGTTCATGGTTTCTTTCTTGGGTTAGGTGGTGATTTGCGTTAGGGTGGGGTCGGACTGCCGGACGCGAAGGGCGCTAAGGTTGCGCGAAGGACGCGAAAAAAGATAAAAAGATGAAAATCCAAAATTTGAAA